>JAGOIG010000150.1 GCA_017995735.1 Candidatus Kapaibacterium sp.
TGGGATTGAAGTTTTTCAATGTATTCGGTCCAAACGAATTGCATAATGATGATATGGCAAGTATGGTCACAAAAGCATATTTTCAAATTAAAAATTCAGGAAAAATCAAACTTTTCAAATCTTATAATCCAAATTATGCAGATGGCGAGCAAGTACGGGATTTCATTTATGTTAAAGACGCGATTGATATTGTGTGGAAATTATACCAACATAATATTGCAGGCATTTATAATATAGGCACAGGCAAGGCTCGCTCCTGGAATGATTTAGCAAAGGCAGTATTTAAAGCAATGGGAATTGAGCCAAATATAGAATATATAGATATGCCTGAGGATTTAAAAAAGCAGTATCAATATTATACCCAAGCAGACACTAGCAAGCTTACAGCAACAGGCATAAATTTGCAAATCCATTCGTTAGAGGAAAGTGTGGAAGATTATATAGGAAATTATATTTCAATAACATATTAAATAATTATGGCAACATTAAGAGATATTAAACATAGAATACAATCGGTTGAAAGTATTAAAAAAATTACCCAAGCGATGAAAATGGTTGCAACCGCAAAATTACGCCGTGCGCAAAACCAAGTTGAATCATCACGTCCATATTTTCAAAAGCTCCGCGAAGATATAACAACTCTGCTCTCAACAGTGGAAGGTGATTTTTCACATCCATTTATCGAAAAAAGAGAAGAAATCAAAAATATTGCTGTAATCGCAATTGCTTCCGACCGTGGAATGTGCGGTAGTTTCAATACTAATATTTTTAAGCTTATAATTTCAGATATTGAAAATACTTATTCAAAGCAATATCCCGCAGCTACGATATACATCATTCCAATTGGCAAAAAAACCGTATCATATTTTCAAAAGCACAATTACCCTATTCTCTCCTCTTACATTAATATTGCGGATAATCTAAAATTTGAATTAATCCAAGATATCCTTTCACCGCTTGAGGAAAAATATATTAATGGGGAAATTGATGCGATTTTTGTGCATTATTCTAAATTTATAAGTCAAGTAAAACAAGAACCGACCTCACTCCAATTACTTCCTATCGCTCTTAATACAGATAATTCAAAAGATATTACTCATAAACATAACATTGATTTTATCTTTGAACCTAATAAAAAAGAAATTCTTGAAAATTTAATACCACGATTAATTGATAGTAATTTTTGGAGTGCATTGCTCGAAACAACTGCCGCTGAACACGCTGCCCGTCGTACAGCAATGGAAAATGCTACTCGCAATGCATCAGATATGATACAAAATTTGACTTTAACATATAATAATGTGCGTCAAGCAAACATTACAAAAGAAATTATCGAAATTGTATCCGCTGCTAACGCCCAAGCATAGATATGGGAAATTTTGAATTTTAAATTGTGTCTGCACCATCTGGTGCAGAATATATCTGCAGAGGGCTAAAGCCCTCTGTTGTTTTATTGTGCATATTGAATGCGCCCTATTTTCTATCTGTAAGCTTAAACATGTCTCTACTATTATATGCAATTGTCATTCTGAACGCAGTGAAGAATCTATACTCCAATAGGATAGATTCCTCGCTATGCTCGGAATGACACATTTCATTCACCACATATTCCCCTTTAAAAAAGGGAGTAGGGGGGATGTTCTTTCAAAAATAAACTTTCTTGAGTAATTATTTCGTAAATTCCAAAAAGATTTTAAAAAATTTACAATATTTTTTAAATATTTACGTAGAAAATATAAGTTATTAATATAAAAGGAGTTCTCGTATGTTAAAACATTTTCGCAGTTTTTTCTTAGCTCTAATAGCGATGGGCATAGCAATGAGCGGGATATCAAACGCGCAAGCAGATTTGCAGAAGATCAAGGAGACCTTGCCCAAGCTCCTTGGTGCAACAAATCAAGGAACCGAATTTGTATTTGCTTTTCATCCTGCTTGGGAGGAAGTAGGACCAAACAATAGGATTAAGATCTATATATCATCAGGTGTGGCAACTGATGTAAGGGTTACGATACCATATTTTTCAAACGAGCCGAGGTATACTCTGCGTACAAAACCAAATGATATAATATTGCTTGATTTATTACCATCAGAGGCACAGCCATATACAAGAGGTGGAGGTGGTTATATTAGCACGTTAATGCATACACAGGTATGGCCTGGTCGCGGGATAATTGTTGAATCAGATGAGCCAATCATAGTATATGGGATGACGCGTTATCAATACACAAGTGATGGATTTTTAGCAATACCGACGCATGCTCTTGGCAAGCAATATATAGTATCAGCGTATCGTGAGACAGCTAATTTTACCTTTCAATCATTGACACCTTACGTCAGTGTAGTTGGTGTATATGATAACACTGATGTGACATTTTCTTTTGGTGGAAATCCAGATTCAAGAATAATTGATGCAGACCACGGGAATATGGTAATTCTACCAGGAAAAACTATGACAGCAACATTAAACAGAGGTGATGATTGGTTAATTGCAACGGAGGCAGCATATTCTGATTTAGGCGGTAGTATGGTACAAGCTAGCAAACCTGTAGCAGTCATATCGGGCAACCATTGTGCATATATACCAACAGATGTTGCTGCTTGTGATTACATCATAGAACAAGAATACCCAATGAATGCGTGGGGTCGGAAATATCATGTAACGAAAATAGCGGGAAGGAAGCGCTCGTCAATAGTAAGGTTATTTGCGAAGGAAGCAAACACAAGATTTTATAAAGATTACAACAATCAAGATACAACGCAAGCATTTTTTGTAAATGCAGCAGCATGGGGGGTAAAGGATGTGGCATGGTTAGAGACGCGAGCGAGTATGGACTCAAACACGGGAATGGTTGTGACAGCAGATAAACCTATAGAGGCTGTACAATACAATCCAGGCATCAATGATGACCAAGTAGCTTCAGACCCATTTCAAATGATGTTAATACCTGAGGAGCAATTTATGAACGACATTATATTCAATACACCGGGGATAAGGGGAGGATTTAGCTTTGATGTAAATTATATAAACATAGTATACAAATCAGATTCGACGGGGCAGATACCTGATGACTTATATTTAGGAGATGTATCACCGACGACAGGAGAGACAAACTTCATGAAATTAAAGGATTGGAGTTCAGCGCCAGGGGACAGGTTATATGATCCTGATTACAGAAATTCATCTATAAAGATATTTTCGAAGATAGTACAGTTGCCGTATGACGCAGTGTGGCGAATAAAATCGGAGACGCAGAAGATAATGGCATATTCATATGGATTTTCGTGGTGTGATTCTTATGGATACCCAACTAGCGGTCTATTTTTAAAGACGGGTTCTTCTGATGGAGTACCTCCAATTCCACAGTTCACATTATTAAAAGATGGCACCACTGATACTACTAACGGAAATTATCCATTTGTTATGGATTTAGGGGATAATGAATCATCACCATCTAATTTAGCTTTAGTTCTATTCCATAAAAATAATAGTATAAATTACAATTTTGAAATCAAAAGTGAGGATAAAAACTGGATACAAGGAGAAGCAAATAAAGTTCATTGGAAAGCTTGGGTAATTGATCCATCCAAGGACGCTGTTGCATTTCTTACATTTGCGGATAGGGCGGGCAATGATACAACGATTATGTTACAATATTCAGCGGAAGTGAGTATTGAAGAGCAAGGAGACAATGATGGCTTTTATATGAATAAAATCAAGCCTAATCCTATTGGAAATAGAGAAGCAAATTTAGAATTTTCAATTGGAATAAGTAGTGCAACAAAAATTCAGATTATTTCAAGCGATGGTACAATCCTGAAGGTATTAGTGGATGAATTTTTAAATGCAGGTATGCATAGAGTAAGACTCCCACTTGAAATTATGCCAAGTGGAGTGTATTTCATCGAAATGCAATCAGGGGAATTCAAGGAAGTGCAGAAGATTGTAGTGCAGAAATGATCGAATAGGTATAGAGACACAAAATATTGTGTCTCT
>JAGOIG010000151.1 GCA_017995735.1 Candidatus Kapaibacterium sp.
TCATAGAGATGCAATCAGGTGAGTTCAAAGAAGTGCAAAAGATTGTAGTAAAGAAATAATACGCTGCAATCTCAGAATGAAAATTAAAAAGGGGCGATTTTATTCGCCCCTTTTTTTTAATTGAAATCTACAATTCTACCCCATATTTGAGGTAATTTAAATACTATATTTGTAAAAGAGCCAAACATTTGTTTTGTGCTTATTATAACACCAAAGGAGCGGCCATTAAAATAATATGGAAAATCGATACGTACAATATGTGATGGATTTTGTGATTTTGTGAAATGAAGACGCAAGCCAATGCCTGCTGATTTTTGTAAAACTAAATCCTTGATTTTTTGCCCTTGGTTCCAACTTGCACCTAGATCGAAAAATCCCACCATAGAAAATTGAAAAAAAAGCAATTGCCAATTTGAAAAATACCGCAATTCATAATTGGAAACAATGCGATTATCACCTGAAAATTCATTTAAATCCACTCCACGCAGTCCTGTTTCTGTATCCAATATTAATTGTCTAAATTTTTGCCAGTCCCAAACTGTTTGCTGAAGGAATCTTCCTGTAAAAATCAAATCCTTTGTTAAATGGAGAAAATAATTAAAACTGGCTTCTTGATATGTATATTTTGCGACCGATCTGTTTGTGAATGCGCTACTTCCCGCAGCTGATAAATAAATATAAGATTTTTGATTATAAAATGATGCTTCTGCCGCACCCGAAATGTAATTTAAATTTTCTCCTTTTGAATTTAATGAAAAGATTTTCCCGATGGAAGCTGTTCCCCATCCACCATAAATTAAATCTTCTTCCAAAAATGCATTTAATTTATGAACAACATCATAACGTTGCGAAAGTGAAGCAAAATTCAACAAAAAATATCCCGAATTATCATAAGCCTGTTCAAATTTTGTCGATGGACGAGTTGCCCAATTAAATCCCAAATACGGTGTAATTAAAAATTTGTCTTGTGACCACCACCCGCGAGAATACCACATTTGCAAATCAGTTTGCTTTTGATTGATTAGTTCATAATTTTTTGAATTATGATAATAAAAATCCTTTCCAAAAGAATTCTGTGTATAGACGCCAAGAGAGTAAGTAGAATTTAGTCTTCGATATGGAATTTCTATCAATGCAATTTGTTGAGTTTTTATTTTATTAGTGTTTAAATAAAGCGAATCCATAATCTCAGTGCCTGGAATGCGAAAATTATAAAGCAAGAATGCTCCTCCCCATCCAATATTATTTTCTGTTCGGTATGCAGCTTCGATTTTCAGACGTGTTCCCGTTCCAAACAAATTAAATTCTGTAAATTCTGCGCCAATTTTATTAGCATTCCCCCCTACCTCAAGCTGAGGCAACGGATAAGCGGACCATCTATCTTTTGTTATAATATTTGCATTGTATTGATTAAACCCAAGTGAATCCAGTTCTATTGATACAGTTGTAAATAATCCCGTTGCTCGTAAATTCCTTTCTGTTTCCTCAATATCGTCAATTGTAGTCATAGAATTCTTATCGAAGAGTAATTCACTTGTAATTACATATGGTTTTGTCATCGAATGTAATGAATTTAGTAAGGGTGATAAAAAAAACCAGTCCCGGTCATCTTTTTCAAATACTTTATGCCGTGTGATTTGTATATCCTTAATCATCAATTCATAAGGATACGTCTGAGATTCTAAAGAATCATTAAGATTGTTTTGTGAATAAAGTTGCAGAAAAGAATATAGGAAGCAAATTGATGCAATAACTAAAAATTTCGAAAATTTCATAAATGCTTATCTTGCAATAACTCGAAGAGACGTTTTTTTGGGGATTTCAATTTCAATAACATCATCTTTATGAATTTCGCCAACACCCTCTGGTGTGCCTGTGAAAATCACATCACCTCTATCAAGAGTGAAAATCTTTGATAAATACTCAATTAATTCGGGGACTGAATAAATCATTTCTGCAGAATTGCCTACTTGTCTTAGTTCACCATTCAATTTCAATTGAAAATTAATTTGCTGATTGTCTTGAAATTCATCTCGTGGGATAATTTTTGATATTGGTGCAGAAGTGCGAAATCCTTTTGCAATAGCCCAAGGTGTGCCTTTTTGCTTTGCCTGCGTTTGCAAATCTCTCAGAGTTGCATCAATGCCAACCCCAAATCCTGCGATATAATCCCAAGCATCATCCGCAGAAATACCAGCACAATATTTATTAATTACAACAACCAATTCCCCTTCGTAATGGACTTCATTGGAATAATCAGGAAGCACAATTGTTTCTCCATCTTGAATATATGCAATTGAAGGTTTGATAAATATAATCCGTTCGCCTCTAGGAAGGAGGGATTTCATCTCTTCGGCATGTTTTGCGTAGTTCTGCCCGATACCATAAATTGTTCCGATTGGGAAATGCGTTCCATTTGTAAAAAAGAGTTCTTTCATTTTATATATTATTTCTCGCGAAATTAAGGTTTTTTATTATGATTATATATTATTTGGTTGAATGATAGCTATTCCAGATTTTGAAAAATAAATATTGTATAAACTTAAAAAACTAACATTGCTTGTTAATTTTTACTTCTTTTTTATAAAACAAACCAATTGTAAATAATATTTCAAAAGGAAATATAATAAAAATGGCATACACTCTAACTTTATAAAGTGTATGCCATAATTATTCTTTTGAAAAAAACTTATCTCATTATTTGAAATAGCATAGAGCCTTTTACTCCATCTAAGCTGACTTCCACAGTGTAAGTACCTACGGGTAATGATTTAGTGTTAATTATTAATTGATTTTTAGTTGAGATGTTATTTTGTTCATAGACGACTTTTCCCTCGATGTTATAAATCTTCAGATAGTCAAAGGTCAAAGTATTAAAATAATCCTGCCAACTTTTGCCACCTTCATTAAGAGTGAAGTTGATTACTATCTGTTCATTTGCGGGATTAGGATAAATATTTGTAAAATTTTCCATATTTAGGTATGCAGAAGTAATGCCTGTGATAGTTGCTGGATCTTTGTAGGAAGTATAAAGTGGCATAGGTTCGCCTGGGAATTGCTCGAAAACACCTGTAACTTCATCTGTTGTAATATCGCGAAATTCAATGCGGAAGCCATCGGGATTAGCATATTTATAAGCGGGAGTAAATGTCATAACATTGATATAATCTGTTTCCCCTGGATCTAATGAAGGATCAGTGTTAATGTAACCATTTCCGTTTTCATCTTTGAAACTGAAATCTCCATGCTTTTCCCATATTCCACCTCCTTCCAAGGGTGTGTCATACTTTGCCCAGATATCCCCGTGATCATAAACTCCATCACCATTTTGATCTGAAATTGTTAGCCACACATCAGCTGTGCAACCTAAAGCACTTTCAGGGTAGTGCCACTTTTTTGGTGGTTTTCCATTACCAGCGAGTATTGTTGAAGACGATACTGTGATAAGTGTTAAAACTACAATTAACACTCTTAGATACTTGAAAAACCGTGAGTTTTTCATAAAAACTTCTCCTTTTTCAAAAAAAATATTAATTAAAATAACAAGTATTACCCACCACATAGTTTTATCATTATAATACAGTTCAAGTGTGATGGGTTCCCTCTCGCTATAAAATAAATTAAAAACTACTAATAACTTGTTTGGGTTTATTTTTTTAATAAACTTTCATAAGAACATATTTAATAATTACAAAAATATATACTTTTTGTAATTATTTGTAATATTTTATAATGATAAGTTGACACTGTGTAAATTAATTGACACTTTTCAAAATTGAAAATGATTTACTTTGGATAATTTATTAATAATACAAAATTTTTATGATTTGCTTGGAAATTGCAGACAATCGGGAATAATTAATTCTGAAAAAATCAATATCTCATCTCTACCTATTGGGTTTTATACTTTAAGAATATACAGAGAAAATAAGCAAATTATTGAAAA
>JAGOIG010000019.1 GCA_017995735.1 Candidatus Kapaibacterium sp.
CTCTCCTTCGGGTATATCGAAAGGATTTCGATTTGCTTCTGCAAGGGAACCGACAAAATATACAAGGAAAAGTATTAATGTAAATGGTATGAAAAGAAATTTATAAAGGGGACCTTGTCCTCCAAAGAAATTCCAGTTCCAGAACCAGCCTGACTGTGCATTAATTATATGCGATACACTAAGTGAATTTGCAAGAGCTGCTATGGCAATAATTGATAAGCAGGTCGGAATTTCATAGCTAATCATTTGAGATGCAGACCGCAATGCACCAAGCACCGAATATTTATTATTTGATGCCCATCCGCCCATAAGAATTGCAATTACAGTAAATGAGCTTACAGCAAATATATAGAATACGCCAATATTAATATCTGCAGGTATAAATTTAGAAGAGTATGGTATTGCAGCAAATGCAGCAAAAGAACCTGTAAATACAATGAACGGAGCAGTATTAAATAATGGTTTATTTGCATTTCGTGGTGTAATATCTTCCTTTTGCAATAGTTTCACTACTTCTGCAACGGGCTGGATTATTCCCCACGGACCTGTCCTCATTGGTCCAAGCCTATCTTGGACCCAGGATGCTATTTTTAATTCACCTAGAATTGCGACGAGAGCATAAATAACAACAAATATAAGGGGTATCAATGCTGTTACAAGATACGCCCATATATTATTGCCGATAAGTTCTAATATAAAATTGCTTTCCATATATTATCTATCTATTTCTCCAAGAACAATATCAATACTTCCAAGAATAATTATTAAGTCTGCAAACATATATCCCTTTGATATTTCGGGGATGACGCTAAGGTTTACATAACAGGGTGAACGTCCTTTTACTCTTACGGGTTTTGCTTTCCCATCCCCAACAATATAAAATCCAAGTTCACCTTTCGGATTTTCTGCTCGGGAATATAACTCCCCTTTTGGTGCGATACGCTTAGGGATTCCTGCACGAACATCCTCACTTGCATCTGGTATCATTTCCATTGCTTGCTCGATAATGCGTAAGCTTTGCTCCATTTCAAGCATTCTCACCCAGTTCCTATCCCAACTATCACCTATTGTGCCAACTGTTCCACTGCCAACGCAAATATTAAAATCTAATTTATCATAAATCAAATAAGGATCAGCACGCCTCAAGTCAAACGGTACTCCTGATGCTCTAAGCATTGGACCGCTACAGCCGTAATTTATAGCTACATCGGAAGGTAGAATACCAATATTTGCACATCGTTCGACAAATATTTTATTATTATTTAATAAATTATTTATTTCTTCATTTGTCTCACGAACTGTTTTGATTATATCCCGTAAATCATCTTTGAATGCAGGATAAATATCTCGCATCAGTCCACCAATTCGGATATAATTATATAATAATCGACTGCCTGATAATTTCTCAAGCACCCATAATATTTTTTCACGATCGCGGAATAAATATAGGAAAGGTGTAAATGCACCTGCATCCATTCCAAATGTTGCAACTGCAATTTGATGTGATGCAATCCTATTTAACTCCGCACATATTACTCTAATGGCTTGAATACGCTCTGATGGTGTAATTCCAAGCATCTTTTCGACACCCAATACAAACGGCAATTCGTTATTCATTGAATTGACATAATCCATACGATCTACATAAGGTACTACTTGTGTGTAAGTATTTTGTTCAGCTACTTTTTCGAAGCAGCGATGTAGATAACCAATTACAGGTGTCACATCGACAACAATTTCTCCCTCTAATTCTACCACGAGCCTTAGCACGCCGTGAGTTGATGGATGCTGAGGTCCGACATTTAATTTCATATGTTGAGTAGGTACTTGGCCTAAAACTACAGATACGTCTTTAACTTCGCTCATTTTCTTCTCCTAATATTGAACTTTCATTCCGTGAAAATAATCTGGCTGTACATAATCTTTTCGCAATGGATGCCCTTCCCAATCGAATGGCAATAATATTCGTTTGAGATTGTGATGACCAACGAAATTTATACCTAATAAATCGTAAGCTTCACGCTCATGCCAATCAAAAGATCTCCAGACTAATTCGCATGATGGCACATTGGGCGCTTCCTTTGGTACTTCTACCTTAATAGTGATTTTATGTTTTCTCTTTAATGAATAAAGATTATATACTACACCAAGATTCTCACCTAAATCAACTCCACTTAAGCAAGAGGGATAATCGAATTCCAAACCCTCGCTATCTCTGAGAAAGAGCATAATATCGACAATATTGTTTGGATTAACTTTGATTGCGGGTTCAAATCCTGGTTCTTCGTTTAGCGATATTATATCATCGCCAAATTCTACTTCTAATCTTTGATATATTTCATTTGGACTCATAATCTACTCCTGTTGTAAAATATCAAAATGTTCTTTACGCCAATTTTCGTATTCGTCACGTAATTTTTGTAATTCTATCTGTCGTTGTGCAATAGCATCGCGATCTTCTTGCGACATATTTTGCCTTTTACGAAATATTTCTTGGTGTTTAATTTTAGATTGCAATTTCACCATTCCTTCCAGAAAAGCTTCAGGACGGGGTGGGCAACCTGGTATATAAACATCAACGGGAACAATTCTATCAACGCCCTTCAAAACGTGATAGCCATTCTTCCAATAAGGACCGCCCGAATTTGAGCAAGAACCCATTGACATTACATACTTTGGTTCTGCCATTTGCTCATAAAGCCTTTTAATTCTTTCAGCCATTTTGAGCGTAACTGTTCCTGAAATGATTATAAAATCTGTTTGGCGGGGACTTGGGCGTGGAATACAACCGAAACGCATAAAATCATAATGAGCAGCATTGACTGCCATAAATTCTATTGCGCAGCACGCTAGCCCAAACGTCATATACCAATCGCTCTTGCTTCGTCCCCAATTAAGAACATCTTCAATTGTTCCTAGAAATATATTGTCACCTATATCATAGGGATCATCTAATCTATCTAACAAACCCATTATTACACCTTATTAATATCTTGAGTTTCTTTTTTTCGTTTGATTACTAATCTATCGAGCACAGGTATCTCCGGATTCGGTTTATCCCATTCAAGGTATCCTTTTGCCCAATCATAAACAAGGCCAAGAATTAATATAACAACGAATGCAACCATAACCCAGAAAGCATACCAACCAAATGATCCATTGACAACTGCCCATGGAAATAACAGCACTACTTCAACATCAAATATTAAGTAAGCAAGACCTATTATATAAAATCGTGGATTTAATTGAACCCAGGGTGTACCTATTGGCACCTCGCCACTTTCATAAGTCATTAGTTTTTCATCTGTTGGATGTGAAGGTCGAATTATTGCTGAAACAAAAAGTGCTAATCCTACAAATAACGCTCCGACTATAAAGAATATCAGAACAATTCCAAAACCTGTCAAATACATAATTTTTAAGGAATGATTTTTTTATAAATACAAAACTACGAAAAGGATTTCGTATTTTGAATAATTATTAAAATAATTTTTTAATTAATACGTAAAATAAAATATAATTTTTTATATCTCTTTTATTATCAATAACTTATAAATTTGTTTAGGAAATCCTAATCTATGAAATACATAAAAATATTGCTAATTTTCAGTCATTTACTAATTTCTTTTGCTTTTTTTCGTCAATTTTTTATTAAATTTTTTTGTTATGGAAAATAAATTACCAAAAATTGCTATTATCGGTTATGGTACTATGGGCAAGGAACTCGAATCTCTTGCCCTCGAAAAAGGTTATCAAATCACTAATATTTTTGAAATTGATAACCCACTTTCAAAGGCTACTGACTTGAATTTTGATGTTGCTATTGATTTTTCGGTTTCATCATCAGTTATTGAAAATATCACAATATTAGCTGAAAACAAAAAAAATATTGTGATTGGTACAACTGGCTGGTATGATAAATTCGAGGAAGTGCGAAATATTATTGATAAGCACAATATTGGAGCCGTATGGGGAAGCAATTTTTCAGTTGGTACTCAGCTATATTTAAATATTATACAACATCTTGCTTTACTAATAAAAAGAATTGATACTTTCGATATTGGTATTGAAGAAATTCATCATAAACATAAACAAGATTTTCCAAGTGGCACATCAATTAATATTGCAAAAACATTCTTGAAAGAATTGTTTAGATATGATTCATATACAACTAATCCTGAAGAAGCAATACATAACACTAAAAAAATACCGATATCATCATTAAGAACAGGAGAAATAGTTGGTATTCACAAAGTTATACTGGATTCAGAATTTGAAACTATTGAACTTTCTCATATCGCAAAGAACCGCCGTGGCTTTGCTGTAGGCGCCCTCGAAGCTGCTCGCTGGATATATAACCGAACAGGATTCTATGGATTCGAAGAAGTTATTTCAACATATTGGACTTAATACTTCCTAACTTTCTTCACATTCTAAAAACACCAAATTTGTGGTCTGGTATTGGTGTATTAAGCGACATTGCAATAGAAAGCCCAAGAATTTCCCGAGTTTTTGCAGGGTCGATAATTCCATCATCCCACAATCGTGCTGTGCTGTAGTAAGGGCTTGCCTGGGCTTCATACTGTTCGATTATTGGCTGACGAATATTGCGAATTTCTTCCTCGCTTAATTTTCCACCCTGTCGCTCAAGTTGCTTAATTTTTACACTTGCTAACACATCCGCAGCTTGTTCGCCTCCCATCACACATATCTTCCCATTTGGATACATAAATAATAATCTTGGATTATATCCACGGCCGCACATTGCATAATTCCCCGCGCCGTATGACCCACCTACGATAATTGAAAATTTAGGAACTTGTGCATTTGCAACAGCATGAACCATTTTAGCACCATCTTTTGCTATCCCGCTGTGTTCATATTTTTTCCCAACTATAAATCCAGTTATATTTTGCAAAAATACTAAAGGAATTTTACGAATACTGCACATTTCAATAAAATGCGCACCTTTAAGGCTTGATTCGGAAAATAGCACGCCATTGTTTGCTAAAATTCCGACGGGATACCCCATAATACGTGCAAAACCTGTAATAAGTGTAGTTCCATAATTCTGCTTAAATTCCTGGAACCGGCTACCATCCGTTATTCGCGCAATAATTTCGTGCATATCAAATGGTTGGCGTATATTTTTAGGTATAATTCCATAAATTTCATCAGGGTCATAATATGGCTCCTCCGGCTCAATTCTGCCAATATCATATTTTTTTTCAAAAGTTAGATTTTCGACAATATTGCGGGCAATTTGCAAAGCGTGTTCATCATTCATTGCAAGATGGTCTGCCACACCTGAAATTTTTGTATGCACATCTGCACCCCCTAATTCTTCTTCTGTCACATCTTCACCTGTCGCTGCTTTAACCAAAGGAGGACCACCGATAAAAATTGTTGCTTGATTTTTTACCATTATTGCCTCATCGCTCATTGCGGGAACATATGCACCACCTGCGGTACAGGATCCCATCACGACTGCAATTTGGGGTATATTCATTGCCGACATTACAGCTTGATTATAAAAAATCTTCCCAAAATGATCTTTATCGGGAAAGGTTTCCTCTTGATGAGGCAAAAATATTCCACCCGAATCTACAAGATAAATACAAGGTAAATGATTCTGAATCGCAATTTCTTGGGCACGGATATGCTTTTTTATTGTCATCGGGAAATATGTTCCACCCTTGACAGTTGCATCGTTTGCAACAATCATTACCTCCCTTCCTTTAACAACGCCAATTCCTGTGATTATTCCCGCTGCGGGTGCTTGATTTTCATACATATCCCAAGCGGCAAGTTGCGACAACTCAATAAAAGGGGTTTCAGGGTCAAGTAGATTTTCAACTCTATCGCGCGTGAGCAATTTCCCTCTATCTAAATGACGCTTCCGTGCTGATTCTGGACCGCCTTGTTTTACTAATTCTATGCGCTCTTTTAATTGCGTCAGCAATTGCTTTGAATTTTCATAATTGTCTTTATACTCTTGAGATTTTGTTGTTATTTTTGATTGTATTTGTTGCATATTTAGTAAACTTTATATTTTAAATTTTTTTATTTATTGTTAATTCTTCCTTACATTTTCAATTTATTTAATATCCTCTTTCAAAAATATTATGTATTAATTGTTCCAAGAATTCTTTATCTTCATTATTATCATTATCAGGAAAATTTGAAAGCAAGTTAAGTGCTTTATTATAATATTCATTAATCATATTTTTTGCTATATCGAACACACCATTTTTCCGAAATATTTCAATCATTACAGGAATATCTTCTTCTGATAATCCTTTATTTATTAAAAATTTATTTAGCAATTCAAGACTTGATTTGTCAGTGATTTGCATTTTTGCAATAAAAAATAAATAAGTTTTTTTGCCTTCTTTTAAATCTTGCCCTTGCATTTTGCCAAATTTTGGGGTCGTAGCAGATAAATCGAGTAAATCATCTTGAATTTGGAAGCCCATTCCTATGTTATTACCAATTTGCCTAAGTAAATTTAATTCATTATTGTTTGCTCTGCCTACATAACCACCAATCAGCATAGCATTTTCGATGAGTTTAGCAGTCTTTTTCTCAATCATCATTAAATAATCATCAAGTGTCACATTCCTATTCGTTTCAAATTCTAAATCATAACCTTGCCCTTCGCATATTTCGATTAATGCTTCAATCATTGCCCCTATAATTAAATTTGATGTGTGCTCATCGAAGTTTTCTATTGCTTTTTTAAAAGAAATTGCAAGAAGTAAATCCCCTGATAGAATTGCAATTGAATTGTTCCACCTTGTATGGATAGTTTGTTTATTACGTCGAATTGGAGCATTGTCCATAATATCATCGTGAATAAGAGAGAAATTATGCAATAATTCAACTGCAATGGCAGGTTTTAAAGCATCTCTTGTGGAACCACCAACTAATTTTGCAGAGGCGATGGTCAAAAGTGGGCGTAGACGCTTTCCCCCTGCATCGAGAAGATACTGCAATGGCTCAAAAAGATTTATAGGTTGGTTATTAACTAATGTAATATCAATTTCTTTTTGAATTAAATCCTGAAATTCATTATAAATACTCTCGTATTTGTTTTTTTCCATTTTTTTAATAATTATAAATTGCAAATTAAAAGAAATATTAAAATTAATTACAAATAATCACTATTAATAAGAGAATTAAAAAAATATCAGCGTGTCAAATCATTAATATTTATCTTAAAATCGTCAATTATTCAAAATAATAATTAAAGATGATATCAAACCCTCTTATATTCTGGATTATCTTTACCGTAATCGTTGCAATTCTTCTGTTTATAGATTTATATGTGACAGATCATAGAAGAGGCAAAATCACTGTCAAAACTAGTTTAATTTGGTCTGCTATATGGATAGGTGTATCGCTGCTATTTAACGCATTTGTATTTTTCTATATGGACCATCAAGCAGGTATGCAATTTTTCTCCGCTTACATCATAGAGAAATCGCTCTCGGTGGATAATCTATTTGTATTTCTGATGATATTTTCAGTAATGGGAATCAAACCTGAAAACCAACCTCACGTATTACAATGGGGAATACTCACTGCAATTGTTATGCGTGTGTTCTTCATTCTTGCGGGTGTGGCGCTAATTCATCTTTTCCATCCAATTATTTATATATTTGGATTTTTCTTGTTCTATGCTGCTTATAGAATGGCATTTGGAAAAGATGAAGCAGTTAATACAGAAAATAATGTGCTGATAAAATTTTTTAAAAAACGATTTAATTTACTTACTGATTATGAAGGTAAACGGTTTTTTGTTAGGCAAGATAAAAAACTCTTTATCACACCTCTTTTTCTGACATTTTTAGTAATTGAATCATCAGATTTAATTTTTGCAGTAGATTCTATCCCTGCTGTTCTTGCTATATCAAGCGATCCATTTATCGCAATAACTTCAAATATTTTCGCAATTCTGGGCTTAAGAGCATTATATTTTGCCCTTGCAGGGATTGTAGATATGTTTGCTTATTTGAAATATGGCGTTTCGGTAATTTTAGCATTCGTGGGTGTTAAAATGGTGCTAAGTGATAAGATTGAAATCTCAACTGAGCTTTCATTGATAGTGATTGTGTCAGTTCTTGCTATATCTATCATTCTATCACTCGTTTTCAAAAAGAAAGAGCAACCGACTGCTTCTGAAGAGCATCCAATTGAAGTAAACACAGAAGTAAGGCATTAATTTGTTGAACCAATAAAAATGGAAAGGGGTGTATGCAATACGCCCCTACACTAGACAGCACCCTACTTCCACAGAATGCAACAGAGGGCTTGAAGCCCTCTGTTATTGAATACTGGGTATGCTACCCATCTGCTCACTCGCAATTATATCAATAAATAATAATTTTTGTTGCCGATATATTTATTCCGTCAAAAATTTTGATTAAATAAACACCTGTTGACAACCTGTTCCCGTTTTTATCAGTTAAATTCCAAATAACCGTATTTTCTGAATTTGCAATTGATACAAAGCTAAACTGATTTTGCAAATTGCCACTTATATCGAAAATTTGGATATTTGAATTGCCATTGGCATTGCTTTTGTATTTGATTGTTACCTGTTGGCGAGCAGGATTTGGATAGACTTGAACAATATATGGTAAAGATGATTGTGGCAATTCGTTTTCAACGCCTACAACAGTTAATGTTCCTTCGATGGGCCTACTTGATTGCCAGAATGATCCACTACGTGAAGTGACTAATTTAGCTGCTTTAACTTGATATATCAAATTGCCATCATAATTGAATATATCTTCAAATTGAGTATCAGGAATAGCCACTTGATTCAAAAGCACAAAATTTGTTGGATTATCGGATTTTGCGCGATAGACAAAGTACTCATAATGATTATTCGCATCGGGAGCTTCCCATTTCACGGAAATATGACCATTTTCTAATTGTGAGAGTTGCAAATTTTTGGGTTGAGGTATTCGCTCAAGATACATTTTCAAAGTTGGATCGCCCATTAGAGCGATATGAACGCCACGTAAGCCTGTCATATAAAGCAGCCCATTTGGATAATTAGATGGATAATAAATATTCGCAAGATATTGCCCATTATTATTTTGAGACAATATTAAGGATGTACCAATTGGGTCTCCCATATTCATATAATGCAGGAACCAGTGGGGGCGGCTAGCCCAACCGCAGGTCAATGCTTCAGAAAGTGGTGACGCAATAGATGCCCTTAAGAAATTATCAGGTTTTATCTCCCAATCTCCAAAATAGGAACCGAAAAGCATAGTAAATGTGGCTTTTACTGGTTTTTTAATGAAATCATACGAACTCCCAATTCCGCCACAGGTAGTTGGTGAGCCACCTCCGCAACCATAAGCCCACAAATAGCTATCAGTGCCGAGCGTTGTAAACCAATCGACTGTCTTGATGCTATCAATATCGAAGAATGTTCCAAATGCTCTCCAAGCTGTTGAGGAAAATGCTTCCGGATAAGATGCGGCACCGAAATTATCATCAATTAATCCCCGCCAAATAGGTTGATTCTCGCCTACCCTATATCTATGATTTTTATTTAAATAACTGCGAACCAGTTCTGCCTCGGGATATTCATAAGTCGAATCATAAAATGATGGCATATCGTAGAAATCTATTCTGCCAACGCTAAATTTGACATACGTTATCCCACCAATTGCGGATTGATCGAACTTACCATCCCCCGCTATATTATGATTCTTTGGATAACCTGCTGATGAATCATTAACTGTTTTATCTGTCCAATACATATCATCATTCACTGTTCCGTAATATATATCAGCAGGCCAAGCACCAATATGATCGGGATGCCCATCCGGATTTAATCTACCTGAATATGGAACAGCAACTCTACCAATTAGAACAATAGATTTTAAATTTGGATTATCTTGATAAGTCTTAGTAATTATTTGCTTATTCTTTTTGACTTCATTTCCATCAAATTGCTCTGTTCGATGAACATATTGAGCAATCACGTCCCAGCCTTCATCTTGCAAATCCTGGATATATCTATTAATCTCATTAGCAAGGGGTTCCATCATAGTTGAATCGATTAATAGCAATGCTGTTCCGACCTCCCGCTCAGGATTTGTCTCAATACCCGATAAAATATAACCCGTAGCTGTAAAAGGCAAATAGCCTGTTGTAGTGTCATCTACTTTGATAAGTTTTTTCCCTGTTCCAAGAATTTGATATTCATAAGCAATGCCTTTGTTCACATTATAATCTGTCCATTCAGAAATTGTGCTATCGACAGTTGCAATTGCATTGCCCCAGCTGGATTGTTCTTTTAATTTCTTGTAAATTTTGTAGTCTGTTGCATATCCATAATTTGTCCATTTCAACTTTATTGAAGGAGTAGAAGTTGCCGATACTTCAGCATTTATTATTATTGCTAAATCCTTCGATTGTAATGATTGAGAATATACTTCATCTGTTGCAGATAGTAAAACCAATAAAATGAATGTAAAAAATAACCTTTTCATAATAAAACCTAAATAGATAGTTTGTAAAATTCTTATTTTTGAAGTTTATATATATATATATTTATTTTCTTTCACTATTTTTAATTAATTCGAGCATATCTTTCACTGCATGGTCAAGACCTACAAAAACAGCACGGGCAATTATTGAGTGGCCAATACTAAGTTCATTAATATGTGAGATTTCGCAAATTTGCTGTGTGTTTTGATAATTAAGTCCGTGTCCCATAGCTACTTTTAATCCGTTTTGGAAAGCAAATTCTGATGCAGCAAGCAAATTGCCATATTCTTCTTCACGTTCCTTTCTTGATTTTGCATTTGCATAAAATCCTGTATGCAACTCAACCATATCAGCGTCCACGGCTATTGATTGCTCAATCGACATTGCATTCGGTTCGATAAATAGACTTACTTCAATACCCTTATCGTGCATTTTTTTAGTCATTTCACTTAATTTTTTTGAAATTGCAAGCACATCTAGGCCACCCTCAGTAGTGAGTTCTTGACGTTTTTCAGGTACGATAGTTACAAGATCTGGTTTCAAGTCCAGTGCGATTGCGATAATTTCATCGGTTGCAGCCATTTCGAGGTCAAATTTTGTTTGAATTACTTCTCGCAACAACCGTACATCCCGTTCATTGACGTGTCTGCGGTCCTCGCGCAAATGAGATACAATACCACTTGCACCTGCAAGCTCACACAAGATTGCTGCAGCAATTGGATCGGGTTCAACACCCCCTCGAGCATTTCGTACTGTGGCAATATGGTCGATATTTACATTTAATGTTATCATAATTTTTCAAATTTCCAAAAAATCAAAATTAATTAAAATTACTAATCAAATAATATTAATATAAATTAATTCAATTTTAAATCGTCTAAAAAATTTTTGAGTTTTAAAATGCAATTAGAATTCTCTATAGTAAATTTAATTCAATCAATGCTTGCCCCTGGGGTTATGATTAATGCTTGCGGATTATTGCTTTTAGGTATGAATAATAAATATTCAGCTGTAGTAAGTCGCATTCGCTTATTGAATGAAGAAAAGCGAAAATTTTATGATGTCGCTGGTTCAAATGAAATGGATTTTAGTGACGAAGTTCATTTAAGGAGCATATCAATTCAATTAGAAAAATTATTATTTCGTTTCAAACTTGTGCGTAATGCAGTTGTATGCTATTCATTAGCAATTGCTGTGTTTGTAATTAATTCATTTTTTATTGGAATTAATTCATTTGCTGAAAGCTTCTTTTTAATTCGTGGTAGTGTAATTCTTTTTATAACAGGTATGCTACTCGTTCTTATTGGGGCTTTCTTCGCAGCTGATGAATCAATTCGTGGCTATCAAATTATCGATTTCGAGATCAAATCCCATGAATAAACTATTATTCTCATCGATTGGAGCAAAGCAAGGTATTTATATTATTTAGAAAAAAAAAAGGAGCCAGATGGCTCCCCTTGGAATTCTGCAAATAAAAATTTTATAAATATATGGTGTATTATGAAAAAATTATTTATATAATATCTTATTGCAGAATGATTGACTTTGTATAGGTCTCGCAACGCACAAAATTCCACTCAAACTGTATTGTGTTGAATCCATCTTTTGAAATTGTGATTGTGTAAGTTGCAGGTGCTATCAAATGCTCTTTAACAAAATACCCTTCATTATTAGTGTATCCATCATAAGTGTGCACAGAATCTGAAATGATTACTTTTGCCCCTGCAATTGGTTGCTCATTAGCATTGCGGACTTTGATTTTCATAATTGCATCATCGCAGGGCTCAGTTTGATTTTTTGTCAGTGTTATAAAGTACTCTAAGGATTGATGGCAGGAGACAATTAATAACCAATTGACAGTTTTATACCCATCTTTAGATATTATAACAGGGTATTTCCCTGAACAAAGTTCGTTAAAAATTGCTGTTCCGTTTTCAGCGATTTTCGAGTCGATGATATGATTATCTTTCCAAATACTAATCGTTGCACCTTTTATCAATTCACCATCCTTGTCAACGGTTGTTAATGTTGCCTTATTATCACAACAAGTATCTCTTGGCACATATTCTAAAGTTTTTGAGAATTCAAGTGATTGATGGCAAGTAACTGCAACAGTCCATTCTATTGGTTTATAACCATCTCGCGAAACACTTATACCATAAGTTCCTGTGCATAATCCATCAAATATAACTTTGCCATTTTCGGAAGTTTTAGTCTGGAGAATTTTCCCATTATTCCATATTTTTACCATTGCTCCATTGATAAGTTCACCGCCTGAATTTTTTAAGTTAATTGTAACTCTATTATCGCAGCAAGTATCTCTTTGAGCGACTTTTGTTAAATGGACTTCAATAACTTTTGCTTCGCAATCCTTTATCATCAAATTTCGCTCAACTACTTGATAATTCTCAAGGGCAACTCGAATCCAATAATCACCTTCGCAAACATTTTCAAATAATACGCTACCATTAGCATCAGTCTTTTTGGTCTGAGAAAAATTGTTATTAGTGCTATTTAACCTTACTTCTGCATTTTCGAGTGCTTTCTTTGTGGCATCATCACGAACAAGCACTTTGAGAGATGCACAACATCTAATACTATCTCTTCCAAAATAGTATGTCTTTTCTACATTCTGATTTGCTCCAAGATGTAATATATCTTTTATGACTTGGTATCCATCTTTTGCAATCAAAATCGAATAATCGCCTTCGCATAAATTCTCGAAAATAACTTTTCCATCTTCATTTGTCTTTTGTATGTCGACGGGCTTATTGCCAAATGTTAATTTAACATTTGCGCCCATAACGGGATTGCCTTCGGGGGCATCTTTTACATAAAAGGTGAATGAACCGGTACAGCAATTGCAATTTTGAAGGCGAATTTTAATAACATTATCAAAATCTTTTGCATTGATTATGTCTATCAATTTGCCCCTATAACTTTGGTATTTAAAATGGAAAACTTTGATAATTAAAGATCCTTTTTCCTTTGGCAAGTTAGTTAATTTAAAAGTACCATCCACTTGTGTTGTATCAGTGCAAATGATTTCATCGTTCTCAGTGACTATTACTACTGCTCCATCTATTGGTTCATTATTCTCATTGATTACTATTCCTGCGTATTCAGAAGTATCTGCTTTTGGATTTGGGTCAACAGGATTAGGATTGTTCTTGCATGAAATCATAAACCCTATTAGGGCAAAAAACATTGCAAACAACCAAACTTTTTGAGAAAATTTAGTTTTCATATTCAAAATCCTTTAAATATAATTTTATACTAATTTATGTAACCGAAAAATTGCAAAAAAGTTGCAAACTACTACAAAATTTTTTTAAATAAAAAAACCTCTCTTTCTAAGTATCATATTTAAAAGAGAGGTTGAAAATCTGAGCTAATTTTGTAAAATACCCGTTCCGATGAATTTGTCTTACATAATTTCTTAACGGGATTTATTAATATGATGTTATTGAACTTCAATTATACAATCAACGGGGCACACTGAGACGCATTGTGGGGAATCATAATAACCTTTGCAATCGACACAAGTACTTTCATCTATTATGTAAATATCATCACCCACCGAAATTGAATTTGTTGGGCACTCAGGCAAACATGCACCACAATTAATGCAATCTTCAAGAATTCTATGAGCCATTTTTTCTCCAATTGTAATAAAATACAATTACAAAATTAATAATCTTTTATTAAATAAAAAAATCATAATAAATTACAAGTAAATTTAATTGCTTTTTTGTCAATAAATAAGAAGTCTTACGAAAAACTATTTTACACGAAAGTTATAATTTTGTAGTCTTTATTTTGTAAAAAATTTTATTACTAATTAAGCGATATTGTGAAAACAACAAAAAAAGAGACCAAAGAACCAAAAAAAACAATTAGCGAGCCAAATGATTCTAAGGGCAAAACACTTGTGGTGGTTGAATCTCCATCAAAAGCAAAAACAATAAATAAATATCTTGGGCAGCGATACATAGTTGAAGCATCCGTGGGCCATATAAAAGATTTGCCCGCATATCAATTTGGCGTTGATATCAATAATAATTTCACTCCGAAATATGAAATGCTAAAAGGTAAGTCTGAAATTGTTAAGAAATTAAAGCAAACCGCACAAGTATCTAAAGATGTGCTTATTGCGACTGACCCTGACCGAGAAGGCGAGGCAATTGCTGCACATATTGCCGAAGAAATAACGAAAGTTAATAAAAATATACAACGCGTTATTTTCAATGAAATCACAAAATCAGGCATACAAAGAGGATTAAATGAACCACGCGATATAGATGAAGCATTGGTGATGAGCCAGCAAGCACGTCGTGTGATGGATAGAATTATTGGATTTAAAGTATCGCCATTTTTATCGAACTATTTTGTTGGGAAATATGACAGCACACTTTCGGCAGGACGTGTTCAATCTGTTGCTTTGCGTTTGATTTGCGAGCGTGAAAGAGAAATAGAAAAATTTGACCCAATTGAATTCTGGCGGATATTTGCATATTTTAATAATAAAGATATTGATAAATTAAAAACAGAGCTAATTGCTTTTCAAAATAAAAAAATTACAAATCCATCAGGCTCTAAACGTGGTGGAAATGATAAAGAAACAGATAAATTAATAAAAAAATTATCTGAGCAACATTATATTAGAAATGAAGCACAAGCCCAGGCAATTATTGAACAAATCAAAAGTATCAAGGAATATAAAGTTGCTGATAAAAAAATACAGCAAATAAATTGGAAGCCAGCTCCACCTTTTACAACAAGTACATTGCAACAGGAGGCTTATCGCAAGCTTGGATTTTCAAATGAAAAGACAATGTTAATTGCCCAAAGGCTATACGAAGGTGTTTCATTAGGTCATCACGGCGATATTGGATTGATTACATATATGCGAACCGATTCAGTGAGAATAAGTCCTGATGCACAAGCAGCAGCTTCTGAATATATCAAAGCAAATTTTGGGAAAGATTATGCACCAACCAAGCCACCCGTTTATGAAACAAAATCGCAAAATGTACAAGATGCTCACGAGGCAATTAGACCTACAACATTAGAATTTGAATTAGATGAATTGCAGAAATATCTGGATAAAGATCAATTTGCTTTATATAAATTGATTTATCAACGCTTTTTAGCATCGCAAATGAGCAATGCAAAAGTCGAACAAACTACTTTAACAATAGAGGCAGAAGATTTGAAATTCCGCGCAACGGGGTCAGTAATCAAATTTGACGGATATTTGAAACTTTACCAAGAAAGCCAAGATGCAGATGATGAAAATGACGATGAGAAGCAAGCAATACTTCCGCAAAATATCAAAGTTGGCGATATTTTCAATTTGAAAAAAGTTGAATCAAAGCAGGCATTTACAAAACCTCCCGCAAGATTTAATCGTGCAAGCATAATTAAAAAACTTGATGAATTGGGCATTGGAAGACCGAGCACGTATTCCACAATTGTTAAAACAATCATTGACCGTGGCTATATCGAGCAAGTTTCAAAGTTATTGAAGCCCACTCAGCTTGGCTTTGAGGTAAATGATGCACTTGTTTTGCATTTTGATGATATTTTTAATACTGAATTTACAGCTCGTATGGAGGATGATTTAGATAAAATTGCACAAAAAACAACAGATTATTTAGCGGTAATGAATGAATTTTATGGACCTTTTGCAAAAACATTAGAAAAGGCGCAAGCTGAACATAATGAAAATAGCGATTTGAAATGTCCGAAATGCGGCTCGCCGCTTGTTGTACGTGTGGGGAAACGTGGCAGATTCCTTGGATGCTCAAGTTATCCTGATTGTGATTATACTCAACCGATTCCTAAAAGTACAAATGATGAACCAAAGCCCGAACCACAAATTGCCGAGGGAATTAAATGTCCAGTTTGTGGTAAAGATATGGTTATTCGAGATTCAAAATATGGGAAATTTTATGGATGTGTAGATTATCCAAATTGTAAAGGCACTCGCCCAATCACAACAGGTGTAAAATGCCCAAAATGCGAAGAGGGCGAGCTTATGGAAAGATATTCTCGCAAAGCAAAAAAGAAATTTTGGTCTTGCTCTAATTATCCCAAATGCGATTATTTGACAAATTATGAACCTATAAATATAGAATGTCCAAATTGCGGAAATTATTATATTGAAATACATTTTAGGAAAAATAAGGAATCAGGTGAATGGGAACGGTATTATCATTGCCCTGAATGTGAAAATGATTTTGAAATTAATGAAATAAAAGATAACGAGGTGAAAAATGACACTTGAAGAAACAGTTAACCAGCAATTAAACGCTGCGATGAAAGCGCAAGATAAGTTGCGAACTGAAACTTTGCGCTCTATAAGATCGGGAATTATTGAATTTAAAAAAAGCGGTGTCGGCCGGGAAATGAATTCCGAAGATGAATTAAAATTGTTAAATAAACTTGTTAAAAGTCGCAAGGAGTCCATTGAACTTTATAAAGCAGCAAACCGCAATGATATGGCTGAGCAAGAGCAAAAGGAATTGGATATTATAATGGAATTTTTACCAAAGCAAATGACGTATGATGAAATTAAAGCTGAGCTTAAGAAAATGATTGATGAGCAGAATGCTACACAAAAAGATTTTGGCAAAATAATGCAATTGGCAATGAAGACGCTTGCAGGCAAAGTCGATGGTAGCAAAGTGCAAGTTATATTAAAAGAATTATTAAGTTAATATGAAGGTTGCAGAACAAAAAAGCGAAATTGAATTAAAAGAGATTGCATTGCGGGAACTTGAATTCTCGCAAGTGCTTGAAATAATATCTAAATATGCATATTCCGAATTAGGTAAAAATTTAATCCTCAAAAGTGATTTATATGAAGATATTGCAGCTTTAACGGATGAACTTCATACAACTGAGGAATTCCGTAGATTGAGTTTGCGGGGAGAGTATCCACCTTTAGATGGATTGAGCAATATCTATAACTATATTTATAAAAGTCAAATTGAAAATGCAGTATTAAATACAGGTGAGATTATTGCAATACTTGATACTTGTCGTGTGTCTCGATTGGTACGTAGCTTTTTTAAAAATAAGGAAGATGATTATCCTCTACTTTTTAAGAAATCAAGTGAATTATTTGAAAATAAGCTGCTTGAAAAACACATTACTGAAACAATCGACGATACGGGAAATGTGAGAGATACGGCATCGCGTGAATTATTTCGAATAAGACAAAGCATAATAGAAAAATCCACTCATTTGCGGAACCGATTGAAACGTATTTTAAAAAAAGTAAGCGAAGATGAATATTCTCGCGAGGAATTTATCACAATTCGTGATGGCAGGTTTGTAATTCCAATTAAAGCGGAAAGCAAGAGGCAAATTCCGGGAATTATTCACGGTATTTCACAAACAGGGTCTACTGCATTTTTAGAACCAACTGAAATTATTGAACTTAATAATGATTTATCATTACTTGAAAATGAAGAAAAGAGGGAAATTTATAAAATTCTTTCAAATTTAACAGGTGAAGTTCGAGATAATTCACAGGAAATATTGAAGTCGCTTGATATTCTTTCACATTTTGATGCACAAATAGCAAAAGCGCGGTGGAGCCTTGATTATGGTGGAATGGAACCAAAAATAGTGGAAGATAATTATATATATTTAAAAAATATTAAGCATCCATTGCTTGCACAGGCGAAAGGTTTGCAAAATGTCGTGCCACTAAGCATCGAATTCACATCACAAAAGCGGGGATATTTAATTTCGGGTCCAAATGCAGGTGGAAAAACCGTTGCACTCAAAACAATTGGGATAAATTTAGCATTGGCAATGAGTGGAATTTTTCCACTTGGTGAATGCACAACAAATTTGCGTAAAATTTATACTGCAATTGGCGATAATCAATCAATACAAAATGATTTAAGCACATTTAGCGCACAAATTACTCGCATTCGTGATATTATCGCAAATTCCTTTGCTGATAGTTTGATATTAATTGATGAAATATGTTCCGGCACCGACCCCGCTGAAGGCTCAGCTTTGGCAAGTGGAATTCTTGAAACATTTGTGGAAATGAATGTATTTTTTTTAGCAACCACTCACCAATCTACACTTAAAACTTATGCATTATCTGTCCCTGAAATAGAAAATGCATCACTCGAATTTGATGAAAAGCATTTCCGACCTACATATCGTTTTCAGGTGGGTATTCCTGGAAATAGTTTTGCT
>JAGOIG010000020.1 GCA_017995735.1 Candidatus Kapaibacterium sp.
CTTTTATATAATTGCTAAATGCTTATGTCTCATTAGAAATAATAAATTAAAATAATACAATATTTGGCAAATATTAATATATATAATTGGCTATTTTTCGACTAAAATCCAAATTTATGAATAATAATATCAATATTCGCTTGAATAATACAAGAAATGAAATTTGGGAATTATTAAATCAATATTATAATCTTACTCACCTTGAGTATTCTCGTTTAAAGTATGAATACGAATATCATTTTGGTAGCATCACTGAAAAGATAGATTATTATAAAAAATTAGAAGAAAAAATTAATCAGGATTATTCAAAATTCCAATCAAATGACCAATTTAGGATAAATTCGATAGATAAGTCACAATGCCAATCTCCAAATGATTTAGAAAGCAAAAATGATGATACCGCAAGCGTTCAAACCAATCAAAACGTTCGTAAATATTATATTGACCTTGTGAAATATCTTCATCCTGACGTTTCAGATGCTATAGATGATTTTATGCTTTTTTGGGACCAAATCCAAGATTCTTATAAAAATTCCGATGAATTTCGTTTGGAATTATATTGGCGTTTATTAATTAATAAAATTGAGAACCAAGATTTTGCTGATAATGATACCAAAAATTTAGCTATTGAAAATGAAATAAATATATTGAATTTTAAAATCCAAAAAATTAAAATATTAATCAAAGAACTATATTCCAAAGAACCCTATGTTTTTGCCGATAAAATAAATGATAAACTTTGGAGGCTCACTCATCGCAGAGAATTAGAAAGTAAATTATTCTATCTAAAAAGGAAATTCGTTCGCATTGAACCTAAACTTGCTAAAATTTAATTTTCTTTTGTTTTACTATAATAAATACTACTTCTTAACGTTAATTTTAATTATTTCTATTTATAATTCGAAAATGCAACTTCATAAGATTAACTTGTTAAATTTCAAAGTTTTTATAATTATTTCAATTTTTTTATTAACTTCTTTGCAATTACTTCCTGCTGAAATTATGACTTCAAATTGGAAATTATATTCCTCACAAATCGATTTGACTTGTGCAACGCTTGATAATAATAATAACATTTGGGCAGGGTCAATTGGTGGATTGTTTATTTATAATATACAAACAAAAGATGTGCATACTTTTAATAGTTTGAATGGTATTTGGGATAATGAGATTACTGAAATTTATTATGATTTTCAATCAGATTTAATTTTTGCTGGAAGTGCCTTGGGGGCGATTAATATTTTCGATAACAAGTTTCATTCCTCAATAAATCTTGATATTTATAATAGTACATTTGCAAATAAATCAATTTATTCAATAGCAGGAAGCAATGGTAAATTATTCATCGGCACAGGCTTCGGATTGGTTGTCTACGATATTTCACAAGGAATCTTTATTGAAACAATACTAAAATTTGCTGATTTTCCCGCAAATACAACAGTTAATAAAGTTATGATTGTAGATGACAATGTTTATGTTGCTACAGACCAAGGTGTTGCCTATTCCTCTATTAATGGGCAATTAGCAGATCCAAAGAATTGGAAAACAATTAGCCCGGCTTATGGATTTTATAATGAAAAATTTAAAGATATTATTATTTTTAAAGATACTATTTATACAAGTTCAAACAACAATATTTATAAAATCGAATCCGATAGCCTCGTTTTTCTTTATACAGCTACGGATGCAATTTTGAACTTGACAAAAGATGAAAATACAGTTTATTGGGCAACAAGCAATACAGTTTTTGACATTAATTTTAATAATATAAATCTCAATAAGCCTTCCAATTTAAATAAATTTGAAATTATTGATAATCAAAGAATTGCACTTTTTACTCAAAATGGAATTGGATTATATTCTGGAAATGAATATGAAAATATCGTTCCTAATTCTCCTGTTTCTAATAAATTTATCGATTTAGATATTGATAAAAATAATAATTTATGGGTTGCCACAGGACGTTATGGCGCGCTTGGTTTGATGAAATTTGATGGAGAAAATTGGGAAAATTTCACATATAATAAATATCCTATGACAATGGGGACTCAATTTATGTATATTTCATCCTTGAAGGATGGATCGGTTGTTGGAAGTGGTTGGGGACAAGGCTTAATTTTTATTGCTAAATCAGATACAAACTATATATTCTCCCAGCGAACGCATTCAAATTCAGCGTTAATTGGCATATTGAGTAGTCCTGACTATGTTGTGACAGGAAACGTTCGTCAGGATGATTCAGGGATTATTTGGGCAGTGAATTATGGAGAAACATCTGCAGGTCCGTTACTTGTTGCTTTTGATAAAGATACAAATTCTTATGGTTTTGAGAATTGTGCATCTCCTCTTGACCGATGGTATTTGGACCTTGCAATTGACCAGAATGGAACTAAATGGATTGCTTCAACTTCCTCAGGTGGGTTGCTTTATTATAATGAGAATAAAACGCTTGCTGATAAAACCGATGATATTTGTGGAAAAATTAATAAGGATAATTATCCTAATATACTCTCTAATATACAAACCTCACTTGCAGTTGATAAGCAAGGCCAGCTTTGGATTGGCACACCTAATGGCTTATCATCTATTTTTAACCCTAATGCCGTGCTATTCAATCAACAACCTTTCGTACGAAGCATTAGACAGCTAAATCAACAAACAATAAATTGTATATATGTCGATCCTGTTGATAATAAATGGCTTGCCACAAATCAAGGCCTATGGCTACTCAATTCTGATGGTAGCGAAATTATCAATGTATTTAATAAAAAGAATTCACCACTTGCAACCGATGAAATCATTTCTGTGATTGGCAATCCAAATACGGGTGATATTTATGTTGGCACTCAACTGGGATTATATAAATTTACAACAAGCTATGTGCAAGCTCTTATGGATTATAATATTACTTGTTATCCTCAACCTTTTAAAATTGCTGATGACGGTAGTCTTGTGATTGATGGCTTGACACAAAATTCTGAAATTTTTATTACAAATATCTCAGGTGTCTTGGTTAAGCGGATTTCGACAGATTCTCGTAAAGTTCTCTGGGATGGTCGTGATGAGCAGGGTAATTTTGTGGCAACGGGTATTTATTTAATCTATGCGCAATCAACTTCAAATTCACAATCGTCTGTGCAGAAAGTGGCAATAATTAATAATTAAAATATGGATAGTTCAGTTTTAAAAATTGCCTTTTTATGGCACAATCATCAGCCTTATTATGCAATGGATGGCAAATTTCTCCTCCCTTGGGTCCGCTTCCATAGTATTAAAGACTATCGGGATTTGCCTTTGCTTTTCAGGGAATTTCCGAAAATTAAACATAATATCAATATTGTCCCATCCTTATTTTTGCAAATTCTACAATATATACAGCACCAAAAAATTGATAGAGTGCAGGAACTTACTTTAATTAATGCTGAATATTTAACAATCGATGAAAAAAAGGAAATACTCTTCCAATTTTTTGTTTGCAATGAGAAGCATCTGATAAAACCATATCCCCGATATTATGAATTATACATAAAGTCAAAAAACGAAAATGCAATTGAACAATTTACATCACAAGATTATAGGGACTTGCAAGTTTGGTATAATTTATGTTGGTTTGGCAATTATGCTCGAAAAGAAAAGCCAATTGCCGATTTGTTTTTAAAGAGTAGTAATTTCTCAGAAGCCGATAAAATAATTTGCTTAGAATATCAATGTAAAATAATGAACGATATTCTTCCATTGCTTAATGAAATGCAGAAAAATTCACAAATCGAAATTTCAACAACTTCTTTTTATCATCCAATAATCCCATTAATTATTGATACAAATTGTGCTCTTGAAGCAAATCCAAATAATCCAAAGCTCGAGCAACCCTTTCAATTTCCTCAAGATGCTGCCTTGCAGATTATAAAAGCAAAGGAATTCTATAAAGATATATTTGGATTCTATCCAATTGGCGCCTGGCCTTCAGAAGGTGCAGTTTCAAATGAAGCTATATGCTTAATCGCAGATTGCAATTTTCAATGGATTGCTACCGATGAATCCATTCTTTTTGCTAGCGAAAGCTCTACTACAGGTCTCGAGAAATATTTTCCAAGAAAATATAAAAATCAAAATAGAGAAATTATGCTATTTTTCAGAGATCATTATTTGTCTGATAAAATTGGCTTTGATTATCAAAATTGGAACTCATTTGATGCAGTCAACGATTTTATTGGAAATTTACATAATATTCGCAATGCAATTTTAGAAAAATATGGTCAAGAAGGTCTCAATGCTGCTGTTGTTCCAATAATTTTGGATGGGGAAAATTGTTGGGAATACTACGAAAATAATGGCGAGGACTTCCTAAGTGAATTATTTAGTCGATTGTCAGAATCAAACTATTTTACCACTGTGCGATTTTCGGATATTCTAAATGATGGTTCAGATAAATTTTTACATGAACTTTCCAATATACGTGCGGGTAGCTGGATTAATGCTAATTTCGATATTTGGATTGGAACAGATGTTCATATAAAAGCTTGGAACATACTAAAAAATGCACGTATTACTTTTGAAAATAATAGAAAAAATCTTCCCGAAAATATTGAAAACGAAATTCTAAATGAAATAATGATAGCTGAGGGTTCTGATTGGTTCTGGTGGTATTCTCCTTTTAATCAATCTGAAAATAAAAAGGATTTCGATATATTATTTCGATATCATATCAAAAGAATATATGATTTAATGCAAATTCCTGCTCCTGAGGATGTTCAATATCCAATCAATGGCAGCAAGGAAGCCAATCAACATGCTAATTCGACAAATGCAAATTCCACAATGCATAGGGCAGAACAATGATTTATTTTTTCTCGGATGTGCATCTTGGATTTAGTAATCCTGAAATTGAGAGGCAGAAAGAAGACTTACTGCTTAATTTTCTTGATGAAATTTCAAAAGATGCAGAAAAAATAATTATTGTTGGAGATTTTTTTGATTATTGGTTTGATTGGAAACGTACAATTCCTAAAGATTATTATCGAACTTTAGCGAAAATTGATGAATTGATTAGGAAAAATATTGAAATTGAATATCTAATTGGAAATCACGATTTTGGTCATTATAGATTTTTCAAAGAAAAATTCGGGATCATCCCGATTGAAAATGACATTGAGCGCACATATTATAATAAGAAGTTCTATATTTCTCACGGTGATGGCAAAAGCAATAATGATGGTGGTTATAGATTTATAAAACACATTTTGCGGAGCAAATTTAATCAGAGCATATACCGGATTTTACATCCTGATTTTAGCATTTGGCTTGCTTCCAAAAGTTCAAAAAAAAGCAGGGGGTTTACAAGTGAGAAAAAATATGGGAAACAGGATGGGATGCGTGATTTTGCCTTTAAAAAAATTGATGAAGGTTATGACTACGTAATAATGGGACATCGCCATAAAGTTGAATACTTGACGCATAATAGTGGAGCATATATCAATTTAGGAGATTGGTTGAATTTGAAACCTCATTATGCAAGTTTCGATGGGAATATTTTACAATTAAATGAAATAAATCTTGATAATGTAAGGATTTAGATATATCCTTACATTATCTTTTTTAAATTATTTCTTCTGTTCTTTCTCTTTATATTCTTTTAATATTTCTTCTTCAATGGATTTAGGAACAGGCTGGTATTTCATAAATTCCATTGTAAATTCTCCCTTTCCTTGCGTAAGGCTACGCAAATCCGAAGAATATCCAAACATTTCGCGCAATGGTACCTCAGCCTCAATAGTAATATATTTTGCGTCCAAAGTAGTATTGTGAATAATTCCACGACGTTGATTTAAATTGCCAATTACAACGCCTTGAAATTCTTCAGGAATTGCGACTTCCAATTTCATAATCGGTTCTAATATAATTGGCTTTGCTTTTGGTAATATCTCGCGTATCGCTGAACGACTTGCTAATTTAAATGCTAACTCAGACGAATCAACAGGATGAGTTGAGCCATCGTTGAGAACAACTTTAACATTGACAATAGGTTGCCTAATTATGAAACCTTCGTGCAATTGTTCGCGAAAACCTTTATCGCAAGCAGGTATGTATTCTTTTGGAATAACACCTCCAATTACTTTATTTTCAAATAAATAATGTTCGTCATTTGGTTCCTTCAAGGGTTCGATATAGCCCGCAACTCGTGCAAATTGGCCTGCACCTCCCGTTTGCTTTTTATGAGTATAATCAAAATCAGCTCTTTGTGTGATTGTTTCGCGATATGCTACTTTTGGTTTCCCGACAACAACCTCTGTGTTATATTCCCTGCGGATACGTTCTATGTAAATTTCCAAATGCAGCTCACCCATCCCTTTCATTATAGTTTCGCCGCTTTCTTCATCGCGATAAACAATGAATGTTGGGTCCTCTTTTTGAAATCTGTTTAATGCTTTTGAGAAATTAGCTTCTAATGTTCTTTCTTTTGGTGCAATAGCAAGTTCAATAACAGGTGTTGGTATATGCATTGATGTCAATGAATAATTAAGTCTGCCGTCGGTAAAAGTATCACCTGATGAGCAATCTACACCAAACATCCCAATTATATCTCCCGCATCTGCTTCGTCAATATCTTCCATTTGTGCAGCATGCATTTTAACAATCCGGGGAACTTTTAATTTCCTACCTGTATGTATATTAACTAGCGTATCGCCTTTCTTTATGCTCCCTTGATAAATTCTCATATAGGTTAATTGCCCATATTTTCCATCTTCAAGCTTGAAAGCAAGTGCAATTGTTGGTAATGATTTATCGGGAATAAGCTCCACTTGATTTTCATTATCATCAAGATCTACAGCATAATTTTTGACTTCATTGGGAGCTGGCAGAAACAAACCAACGCCATCGAGCAAGGTTTGAACTCCTTTATTCTGCTTTGCTGTACCAACATAGACAGGAGTTATATGCATTGCAATTGTTGCTTTACGTATTGCTGCAATTAGCTCATCATTGAATATTTTTTCATCTCCAAGATATTTATTGGCAATATTATCATCATAATCTGCAATTCGTTCTATCATTTTTTGACGTCTTTTCTGTGCCTCAGCTAGTAGATAATTTGGTATTTCTTGTTCAATAACATTTTCACCATTATCACCCTCATAATATATCGCTTTCATTTTAATAAGATCCACAATACCTTTAAAATTATCCTCTAATCCTATTGGCATTGTAATCATTACGGGTTTATGGTTCAATTTTTCTTCTAATTGGTTAATAACCCTGTCAGGGTTTGCGCCTGCTCGATCTACTTTATTTATAAAGGCAATTCGGGGAACATTATATCGCCTCATCTGCCTATCGACAGTAATTGATTGGCTTTGAACCCCTGCAACTCCACATAATACTAATATTGCTCCATCTAATACACGTAATGCACGTTCCACTTCTACCGTAAAATCTATATGTCCAGGCGTATCTATCAAGTTTATTTTATAATCCTTCCATTTGCAATATGTTGCTGCTGATTGAATTGTAATTCCTTTCTCCCGCTCCAAATCCATTGAATCCATTGTTGGACCATCACCTGTTTTGCTCCGCACTTCTACAATTTGGTGAATTCTTCCTGTATAATATAGTATCCTTTCACTAAGTGTGGTTTTTCCGGAATCAATATGAGCAGCAATACCAATATTTCGTACTTTTGATAAATCCATAATCTATATTTATATATCTTTTATTTGACGTTTAAAAAAATTAATATTTTAGATTCTTATATGCTTAAATATCCATCATTACGTGAAAGTTGTTCAAGTCCCTCCACTTTCTCTAACAATGGAAGTATTATATTTAAGTGATTTAAAAGATATTGGAGACGTTTATTTTCTGATTGCATCTCGAGCAGATATTGTCGTTCCTCTAAAGTTAACCCAGATTTCATAGCAATTTGGAATGATGGTTGATCGTATGTAATTTTTTCTATTTCTATTGGTTTTATCTTTAAATTCTTAGCTTTATTTGCAATTGTATTGAACAAATTGACCGTTTTTATGAGCAATTCTTGGTCAATTGATGTTTCGATATCCTCATACCTTTCTATATCTGCCATTAAATACGGTTGCTCTCCATCATAAATTTTTGAAATTTTAAATCTTTGCTTTCCCGAAATGATAATATCAAGATTGCCCTTTTCCTTTATATCCATTATATCGAGTACTATTGCTGTGCAACCTATACTATACATTTTTTTTGGTGTAAGTAGATTAATTCCAAATAATTCCTGATTGTTCCAACAAAGATTTATTAATTTTTTATATCTATCTTCAAATATATATAAAGGATATGATGATCCGGGAAATAATACTATTCCAAGGGGGAGAATTCCGATTTTTTTCATCTTTTTTTATTTAATAATTACCCTTAATTTACTGCTTCCTGTTGAGTTTCTGCTTGTTGTGCAGAAGCCTGCTTTGCTTTCCTTTTTTCAACTCTTTTAACTATTAAAACGCTAACTTCGTATAATAAAAACAACGGAATTGCAAATATTGATTGATTTACAGGGTCGGGCGTCGGCGTAATTACAGCCGCTACAATTAATATCAATATCATTGCATGACGCCAATATTTTTGCAAAAATTTAGAATTCAAAACACCAAATTGCGCAAGTATAAATGATAGTACGGGCAACTCAAAAACTAATCCTGTCCCAATCATTAATGTTGTGAAAAAAGATAAATATTCGTTTACATCGATAATATTTTGAATACCCTTTGAACCAAAATTTGCAGCAAATGCTACCATCAATGGAAGCATTACAAAATATGCAAATGTAATTCCTGCAAGAAATGATAGAGTCGCTGAAATAACCATCTTCAATCCCCATTTTTTTTCATTTTCGTACAAACCTGGCGATATAAATCGCCAAAGTTGGAATATTGTAAATGGCAAAGAAATAACTATTCCTGCTACAAATATTATTTTGAAATACAATACAGGTTGCCCAAAAGGTTTTAAATTTTGCAACTGCAACTGGTTTTGGATTGCAGGATTAAGTATCAATTTTTCTATTATAAAATTGACAAAAAAACCCGAAATTCCCATACCTACTGCAATACCAATTAGTGAATAAATAATCCGCTTCCGTAGCTCATCGAGATGGTCTAAAAATGACATGCCCTTTGCTTCTTCCGAAGCTGATTCATCTCCATTTACGGAAGAATCGTCAAGGGTTGCCTCTCCTGATGTTGGGGGGTCATCATTGTTATGACTTTCATTAGATTCGATCCCTGAATCGGTACTGTCTTTTGCTGTTCCGCTCTCTTCAAAAGTTGATTCTTTTGTAAAACTTGAATCACTCTCCTTGCTTTTAGGAATCTCTTTTTCGGGATCTAATTTATTTTCAAAAGTGTTTTCGTCCAAATTACTAATTGATTTTTTACAAAATTGGTGAATAATATTATTCAAAAAAAATAAAAATGTTGATTTATTCTCACATTTTCTTTTAAAAAACAAACTTATTTAAATCTTCAAAAAATTATTAATTCTCTATTATTTAAGTAAATTCAATCAAAATTGACGTTAATGAAAATAAAATATTAATTATTATAGTGCATTGGCATATCAATTGTCTAATTCAGAATGATTTAAAATAAGAACAAAAGTGTTAAAAGAATTTTTTACGGCAGCTCTTGGTATGCAAAATCAACAAACACGTTTAGAGGTGATAGCAAATAACCTTGCAAATGCTAATACGAATGGTTATAAAAGTGAAAATGTGTTTGAACGCAATTTGATTGATGCGCGTGAGAATTTCTATAATGTAAGTGGTAATGTGGAACAAAACGATCCGCCAATCGGTTCGTATTATGATCTTTCAGCAGGATCTTATACAAAAACAGATAATACATTAGATATTGCAATAGATGGTGAAGGATATTTTGTTGTTGAAGATTCTGAAGGAAAGCAATTCCTTACCCGCAATGGCTCATTTCAACTCGCTGACGATGGAACAATAGTCACTAAGGAGGGTAAAAAATTAATGAGCACGACAGGTGAGTTCAAAATATCATCAGAATTTTTTTCAAATCCAATAATTACGCAGGATAATAAGGGATTGAATCTACGTGTGTCGGAATTAGGGGAAATGTTCATTAACGATAAACTGATTGGCAAAATTAATATTGCAATTCCAACAAATCCCTACAGTTTGCAAAGGATTTCTAATGGTGATTTCATCCTCACAGGGAATGGTGACATTCAGTACCTTGACCCCACACAGGTCAAGGTACACCAAGGATGGATTGAAGGCTCGAATGTTAATGTCATAAATGAAATGGTTAATATGATTGAATTGCAAAGAAGTTATGAAGTAGGGGCAAAAATGATACAGGTTAATGACCAGACTTTAGACCGTTCAATTGCACTTGGAAGATATATTTAATTTAGTTATTAGAAAATATGGAATTAAAATATGGATAAAACATTAAGAACAGCTGCCACAGGACTTGCAGCTGAACAAAAATATGTCGAGATCATTGCAAATAATATATCGAATGTAAATACTACAGGATTCAAAAAAGTCCGTCCTGAATTTCAAGATTTGCTTTATGAAACATTGCAGCCGGCAGGTGCAGTTAGCCAAGTCGGAACCGAGCCATTGAATGAAGTGCAGATTGGCTCGGGAACTCGGCTTGTAGCGACCACTCGAATTCTTTCGCAAGGCGACGTCACTCAAACGAATAATACACTCGATATGGCGATAAATGGAGAAGGATATTTTATGATTCGCAAACCTGATAATTCTATTGCCTATACGAGAGATGGGTCTTTTCATCTTGATGCACAAGGCCAGATTGTCAATTCTCAGGGCTATTTGCTTGAACCTGGATTTTCAATACCTGATGATACAACTGATATTCAAGTATCGAGAGATGGATATTTGCAAGTTGCTTTGAACGGCGAGACACAGGCACAAGTTCTAGGGCAAATTGAATTGGCTAGATTTATCAATCCAGGAGGCTTGCGAGCAGTGGGGGATAATTTATTTGTAGAAACGCCTGCCTCAGGGCAACCAATTTATGAGCAACCAGGCGTAAATAATACTGGTGAGATTTTGCAAAAAAGTTTGGAAAATTCAAATGTGGATATTGTCGAGGAGATGGTAAATATGATTACTGCACAGCGTGCGTATGAATTAAATTCTAAATCTGTAATGACCGCTGATAATATTCTTGCAACAGCTGTTAATTTAAAACGATAATATTTATTAATAATTAAAATAATGGAAATTCTGAATACATATAAACAAAATAAAATGAAATTATCAATTAAGTTGATAATTGTAATCTTTATTATGTGTTCGATAATTTCAACAAAATTATATGCAAAATCAACATTTTCGGCTGATAGAATTCAGCAATATTGCGAAAATTATCTAAATACGAATTTACCAAATGTTCAATCCATAGAATTTCTTTTAAAATTTTCCGATATTCAATTTGCAGAAGATGATGTCAATGCAAAAATTGAATACGAGCAAAATCAAACAAGCTCTATACAAAAATTGAGATTAATTTTTACAAAAGATGAAAAAGATTTAAAAATATCTGAAATTCCATTCCGAATATATCAAATTCAGAAGGTCTATATTGCACAACGTGAAATACATCCAAACGAATTAATCTCAGAAAATGACTTTGCAATTTCAAAATCAGAAACTCTTGCCTCGCCTGATATTATCACAAGCACAAAGGATATTGATAATAAAATTGCAAAACGCACAATAAAAAAAGGTGAAATATTGAAAGCAAGCTCAATAGAATCCCAAAAAATTATCTCACGAGGCAAGCCAGTGCAAATAGAGGTTATATCAGGTTGCGTAAAAATACAAACAACAGGTACAGCCCTTGATGATGCGGGCATTGGCAGCTCTGTGCGAGTTCGACGTGATGATTATGATACTAAATCTGTATTGACGGGGGAAGTTAATAGTGAAGGTGTCGTTCAAATTATATTAAAATGAGAAAATGAAAAAGACAATTCTAATATTATTTATAATTTTTATTGCAACATTATCTTATGCAAATTCTCAATTTATGGAGAATGCTTCAAGATCCTTTTTTTCTGATATAAAGGCAAATAAAGTTGGCGATGCTGTAGTTGTGTTAATTATTGAAGAGACGCAAGCCAATAACACAGCAACCACATCAAACGGTCGAAGTACAACACTTTCAGGACAGGCAAGTGGACAAGTTGGAAATACAACAACATCAACAGGTGGATCAGCCCAGGGCAGTTTGGGTGCAGGTACTGAATTCAAAGGCAATGGAACGACAACTCGCAAAGAAACAATCAAATCCAAATTATCTGCCCGTGTAATGCAAGTTGATTCAAATGGCAATCTTAAAATACAGGCAACACGAAAAACCAAAGTAAATGGGGAAAATCAATTAATTACGCTTGAAGGATGGGTGCGTCCAATAGATATTTCAAGCGACAATACAGTGCCTTCCTATAATATTATGGATTTGAATTTGATTATTGAAGGAGATGGTAGCATTTCAAAAATTCAAGAACCGGGATTAATCACAAAATTTTTGAGGATATTATTCTGATGAAGAATAAACGAAAACATATTTTCGATAAAAATTTTAAATTAATCATATTGATAGCAATATCAATTTTTGCATTTATATCTAATATTTATGCTGCACGAATCAAGGATATTGCTGTGATTCAAGGTACAACTGATGTGCAAGCAATTGGTTATGGCATTGTTACAGGATTAAATAATACGGGCGATAATCCACAAACGTATTTTACAAATCATAGTTTGAAAAATCTATTGCTTCGCTTTGGAATCACAATATCGCAAGATAATTTACGAGTACGAAATATTGCTTCTGTGATGGTGACGGCTTCTATTCCCTCATTTTTAAAAAGTGGTTCAAAAATCGATGTGACGGTTTCATCGATAGGGGATGCAAGCTCATTGCAAGGTGGCGTGCTATTGCTTACACCTCTTTCTCTTTCTAATGGCAATGTGATTGGAACCGCACAAGGACCCATCTCGGTTGGTGGGTATGATTTTTCGTCTTATGGGTCAAGGATTTCCAAAAACATTGCCACAACTGCTCGAATTCCAAATGGAATGGTTCTGGAAAAAGATATAAATGCAAATATAATCACCGATAATAAGATTAAAATTGTATTGCGCGAACCTGATTATACAACAGCAATGCGTGTGAGAGATGCTGTTGCGAATTTGCCAAATATGAATAATTCAGCAAATACAATCGATGCTGCTACTGTTGAGGTACAAATGCCTGCGGGTGCAAATCAAAATCAAATTATTCAATTGATTTCTCAAATTGAATTGTTAAATATAGTCTCTGACCAGGTTGCCAAAGTTGTTATTAATGAACGGACTGGTACAATTGTGGTTGGTGGTAATGTGCAATTACTTCCCGCTACTATTGCACATAGTGGTTTAGAAATAACAATACAAAAGCAAGTGATTATTCCACAACCAGCACCTTTTACAATTTATCCCCCTTATCCTCCAATTGAAACTGCGGAAATTACTGCAAAAGAAGAGGCAACTACTGCAAATCCTTTAGTGGTACAAGGTGCAACTGTGCAAGATATGGCAAATGCTTTGAATGCATTAAAAGTTAAGCCACGCGATTTAATTGCAATTTTCCAGGCATTGAAGGCAGCAGGCTCGCTGCAAGGTGAATTAATTATTCAATAAGGAGTGAAGATGAACATCCCATCATTAAATAATTCGGAAATGTTAAATTCTCAACCTATTGAAAATACAAAGAAATTCATTGATTTGCCCGATAATTTACAATCTGTGAATTCGCAAGCAAATTCAAAAAATGAAGAAATTAAGAAAGCTGCTGAGGGATTTGAAGCTATATTTTTGAATATGATGATGAAAGAAATGAAAATGCCTCTGGCTGGGGATGGAAATAACGTATTGGGTGCTGATGGTTCAGATAATTTTGGTGCAAATACTTTGCAATCATATTTTTCAATGCTATTTGCCGAGCAAATGGCAAAAAATGGCAATGGAATTGGAATTGCAAATTTAATTTATAAGCAATTAACTGGTGAAGATTTGAAGCAAAGCACTGAACAATTTTCATCTCTCGAGACAATTCAAAAAAACAATAAAGAAACTAAATCTACTAATACAAATAATTTAAATACTCCAAGTATCAAATTAAATACTGAAAATCAATCGCAAAGTGATAATAAAATTAACGGCAATTTTTTAGAAAGGGTATTGAATAGATTATCAAATTATGATGATACAATTTCTAATGCGTCGGCAACACAACAAATTCCTAAGGAATTAATTCAAGCAGTAATTACCGCCGAATCTGCAGGACGTTCTGATGCTATATCTAAAGCAGGTGCAAAAGGATTGATGCAATTGATGGATGGAACGGCGCGTTCTCTAAATGTTAATAATTCATTTGACCCTGAGCAGAATATTCACGGTGGCACCAAATATTTAAGGCAAATGCTCGATCGATTTGATAATAATGTGCAACTTGCCCTTGCAGCTTATAATGCAGGACCGGGAAATGTGGAAAAATATAATGGCATTCCACCATTTGAAGAAACCCAAAATTATGTCAAACGTGTAATGCGGTATTATCAATATTTTACTAATAATAATGAAGGAGATAATATATAATTATGATAGAAAAAATATTAAAAATTGTAGAACTTGAAAAACAATTCATTCTTGAAATGAATGATGTTCTTACAAAGCAGCAGAACGCTCTGGTTCATTTGCAAATTGGGGATTTACCTGAACTTAATTCGTATCAAGATGAAATTGCAAAGAAACTGAAATCGCTTGAAGCTACTCGAATTAATATGATTGCCACAATGTTCAATATTCCAAGTAGCAAAGCAGTGGCAATCACAATGACAGATCTTGCTGCAATGAGTGACCCAAAATATACACCATCCCTCAAAAAATTGCGGGACGAAATGAATACTCTAAATATGAAATATTCAAATCTTTCTAATACTAATCGTATGCTTGCAAATCGTGCTAAAAATAGCTTTTCGCAAATTATTTCTGTTCTGACAAATGGTAATAATCAAGTCTATAATGTTAAAGTTTAATTTTTTTGCAATATGAATAATGATTTACTAATAACGCAAAGCAAATTATTAAAACAAATTACCGAAAATCTTTGTAAGAGGTTGCCTGAGGGCGGTATTTATGATGTTTCACGAAATTTGCAGGATTGCCTTGGTAAATTGCCTGAAATAATTCGAGAATATGAAAATGCAGAAGATAGAATTGTGAGAATTCATAAGGCTAATCAGATTCAAACTATACTAGATGAATGTATAGAATATATTGACTTTATTGCACTAACTCGGCAGTTCAATACGAGTCATTTACTAATTGAATTTAATGAATTTCTAATACAATTCAGAAAGGAAAAAATAGCAAATCTAAATAGCAAAGAGCTACGAGTAGATTTTTTAAATTTAAATTAATGTGTTATGTCAAGTTTTTCATCTTTGGAAATAGGGAAGAGAGCATTATTAGCTCAAAAATTTGGGATAGATAATACTTCAAATAATATAGCAAATGTAAATACTCCGGGATTTTCCCGTCGTACTGCTGTGATGAGCGAAACCGATGCGTACAAGACAAATGGAGATTATCAAGGTACGGGAGTGCAAGTTGATTTGCTCCGATCGTTTCGTCAGGAATTATTGGATAAAGAAATGCGTGGCGCAATTGCTCAGCAATCAGGCTATGAAATTGACCAATCGTATCTACAACAAATTACAACAGTTTTTGGTGAGCCTTCCGATAATGGAATTAGTGAGCTGACAACTAAATTCTTTAATTCTTTTAATTCTCTTGCACAAAGCCCGGAAAGCGTTTCCCTTCGGCAATCAGTATTAGAAAATGCTTATGCATTAACAGATGCATTTAATTCCACTGCACAGGGATTGACTCAATTGCGTGATGATGCGCGTTCAAATATTTCACAAGATATTACTAAAATAAACAATTTATTAAAAGATATTGCAAATTTGAACCAACAAATTTCACGAAGTAAGTCCCAAACAAATTCAGATGTTCAAACTTATGTTGATCAAAGGGCTGCGAAAATTGAAGAACTTGCTAAATTGACGTCAACTTCAACTTCCACAAATGATGATGGTAGTATTAATCTATTTATTGATGGTTCAAATGTTGTAAGTCAATCATATTCAAGCGAATTGAAAATAAGTGAATCCATTAATCCAATTACAGGCGAAAGGACATTACAACTATTAAAATATGATAGCGAAAGTGGTACAAGCTCAATAATTGATCCGCAATCAGGCGAGTTATCATCTTTATTAAATATATATAATGTGACGCTTGATGATAAGGATTCAACAGGTGGATTTTCAATTGCTAAATCTTTGGATAATTTTGCAAATGCAATTGCTCAAAGTGTTAATTCAAAAACTATTAATGGTTATGGGCTAGATGATACTAGCGCACCGCCTGTGGGACGCAATTTTTTTGACCCCTCTGTTGGTTTTATTTCTGCAAAAGATATAAAAATATCTGCTGATGTTGCTAATCAACCCCGGAACATTCCATTATCCAATCAACCCAATGAACCTGGTAATAATAAAATAGCACTTGATATTGCAGGAATAATGAATGACCAAACATTTTTGGATAATCAGAAGCCTATTGATAATTATGCTAACTTTTTAGGACAAATTGGAACATCACTAAATTTAGCAAATAATGGGGTGAGCACAACTACTTCTATTCAAACACAATTGGAAACACAGCGCCAGTCTGCAATGGGTGTAAATCTTGATGAGGAAGCAATTGATTTAATCAAATATCAAAGAGCTTTCGAAGCCGCGTCACGAGTGATAAACACTGCAAATGAAATTTTATCGACAATTATTAATTTAGGGAGATAAAGATGAGAGTAACACAATATTCAGCGATAGAGCCTTATAAAAATAATCTTCAAGAAATAAGCCAACGCCAAGTTAATAATCAAATGCGTATAGCAACAGGAAAGGATATACAAAGTATCGGTGACGCACCCGATAGAATTCCCGATATTAAGAAATTAAGTTCTTTAATATCATCAAATGAAAATTTTTTGACAATTATAGAAAATCAAATTTCAGAATTTCAATATTCTGATAATCAATTGCAAAGTATTTCTAACATAATCCAGAAAACGCGTCAAACGGCAATCGATGCTACTCAAGTTGGTAATACTGGTAATATACCTGTGCTTGCAACAGTAATAAAAGGCTATATGGAAGATATGATAAATAATGCAAATGCAGATTATAATGGGAGCTTTCTATATGCTGGTACAAAAACAAATGCAGATTCCTTTGATTCGAGTATACCAAATTCAAACAATTTGCCTTTTGAATTAATACAAGATACACCGACAGCATCAAATCCATCAGGTCTCAAAGTCGTATTCAAAGGGAATTTTGAAGATAAAGTAATAAATAAAGACCAGAATTCAAATGAAGTAATCAATACAAAAGCAGATGAAATCTTTGGCACGGGCGGTACCGAATTTTTCGATATAATGATAAATTTATATAATCTACTGGAATATAGAGACGATGGGACACCACGTACATCATCAGATGTGTTTAGCAGGGAAGAAACAGGAAAATTAAGCAATTTGCAAAAACAGATTTCTGATTTTTCGGCACAAATTGACAAAACTATTGCTCAAAATGGAGCAAGGTCAAACAGATTTGATGCACTGCGGTTACAAATAACAGATGAAAATACTTATCTAAAGGATTTACTATCATTAAAGCAAGATACAGATGTAGCGAGTGTTTCGCTCGAATTGGCTAAAGACCAAAATGCCTTGCAATATGCTTTGAAGGTAGGGGGAAATATAATTCCCACATCACTTTTAAATTTTTTGAGTTAAATTTCTTATTTTGCTTTTTATGAAAGCGACAACTCTTATAGGATTATTAATTGGCTTTATTTCCATCTTTGGTGCATTTATCTGGGAAGGCGGGACTGTCGATGCATTGTTTATGCTTCCCGCACTATTGATTGTGATTGGCGGCACATTTGCGGCAGCTATTGCAGGAACATCTTGGGAACAATTTAAGAAATTCCCTACTTTGATTCGTGTGTCTTTTTTTCCCGAAAAATATAATACAGTTGAAATAATAAATCAAATTGTAGCATTTTCTGCAATTTCTCGCAGAGATGGCATTTTAAAGCTTGAATCACGGCTTGATAATGCCAAACATCCATATCTTAGAAAATTTCTCGAAGTATGCATTGATGGGGGTGATCCCGATACACTTGACCAAATTGCTACGCTTGAGATAAATGGATTGACAAATCGACACAATCAAAATATCAGTTTATTTACAAAGATGGGGGGTTATTCGCCCACAATGGGAATCATAGGTACTGTGCTTGGATTGATTTCGACACTTGCAAGTGCAGGTAGTGAACCAACTGTGCTTATCCATCATATTGCAACAGCATTTATTGCAACAATGTGGGGAATTCTTTTGGCAAATCTCGTATGGTTGCCAATTGCAGATAAATTGAGGTATTTACATAATGAAGAGATTGTGCTGCTAAATATCATATTAGAAGGTGTTCAAGCTATTCAAGTAGGGGAGGTTCCAATGGTTAT
>JAGOIG010000021.1:0-4191 GCA_017995735.1 Candidatus Kapaibacterium sp.
CTCGAAATTTTCGCATATAAAGCTCACAAACAGTCGTGCCCTTCTGATGCCCATGAGGAATCCCATTGATAGTAAGCGAACAACATCCGCAAATGCCTTCTCTGCAATCATATTCAAATACTACAGGCTCTTCTCCTTTTGATATTAAATCTTCATTTAATATATCAAGCATCTCCAAAAATGACATATCGGGTTCGACGCCTTCGATGTCGTAATCAACAAGATGGCCAGCAGTTGATCTATCCTTTTGTCTCCAAATATGCAATTTAAATTTCATTATTTATAGCTCCTTGTAGCAAGTTGTACAAATTCATAAATTAATTCTTCTTTATGTCTAATTGGCGTATTGCCACCATTATATTCCCAGGCAGCAACGTGTGCAAAATGTTCATCATCTCGCAATGCTTCTCCTTCGGGTGTCTGATGCTCTTCACGAAAATGTGCGCCACAGGATTCATCTCTTTCGAGTGCATCGAGTGCTACGAGTTCGGCGAGTTCCATAAAGTCAGCAACACGTAAAGCTTTTTCAATTACGGGATTAACATACGAATCATTCCCGACTATTTTTAGATTGTGCCAGAATTCGTCACGGATTTCTTGAATTTGATTAATAGCAAATTTCAAACCCTGCTCATTTCTTCCCATACCTACATAATTCCACATTACTTTTCCAAGTTTTCTATGGAGAGCTGTTGGTGTTTCTTTACCATTTATTGAAATCAATTTATTAATACGTTCTTTTACATCACTTTCTGCTTTTTTAATTTCAGGATGATCTAAAGGAACAGCAGGAGGCTTGCCATTTGAAAAATAAGTATTAATTGTATATGGTATTATAAAATAACCATCAGCTAATCCTTGCATTAATGCGCTCGCTCCCAGACGGTTAGCACCATGATCGCTGAAATTTGCTTCGCCAAGTACAAACAAACCCGGGATATTACTCATTAAATTATAATCTACCCAAAGACCACCCATCGTATAATGTGGAGCAGGATAAATCATCATTGGAACTTTATAAGGATTTTCATCCACAATTCTTTCATACATTTCGAATAAATTGCCATATCGATCATCAATGACCTTTTTCCCAAGTCGATTCAAAGCATCAGAAAAATCTAGGTAAACAGCTTGGCGTGATTTGCCTACACCTCGCCCTTCATCGCACATACGTTTTGCAGCACGAGATGCAATATCACGTGGAGAAAGATTTCCATAAGATGGATATAATCTTTCTAGGAAATAATCTCTATCTTCTTCTGGAATTTTATCCGGCGGTCTTGTTTCACCTGGATTTTTAGGGACCCAAACGCGACCATCATTGCGCAACGACTCGCTCATCAATGTTAATTTTGATTGATACTCGCCATGTTGGGGAATACAAGTTGGATGAATTTGTGTAAAACAAGGATTAGCAAAAAACGCTCCTTTTTTATATGCTCGCCAAATTGCTGTTGCATTACAATGCAAAGCAAGTGTTGAAAGAAAGAACACATTCGCATAACCACCTGTTGCAAGAATCACAGTATCACCAATAAATGATTCGATTTTTCCATTGGTTAAGTCGCGTGTAACAATACCTCGTGCAATTCCATCAATCACAATAAGATCTAGCATTTCTTGACGGGGATGCATTTTCACATGACCTGCACCAACCTGCCTACTTAATCCCGAATAGACCCCAAGAAGCAATTGCTGTCCTGTCTGACCGCGAGCATAGAACGTTCGGGATACTAAGGCACCTCCAAATGAACGATTATCAAGGTATCCTCCATATTCGCGGGCAAAAGGAACGCCTTGAGCTGTAGCTTGGTCAATAATATTGCCGCTCAATTCAGCTAATCGATATGTATTAGCCTCTCGGGCTCTGTAATCTCCTCCTTTTATTGTATCCATAAATAAACGCCATACACTATCGCCATCATTTTGATAATTTTTTGCCGCATTTATTCCACCTTGAGCAGCAACAGAATGCGCTCGGCGTGCCGAATCATGATAAGTAAATACCTCAACATCAAAACCAAGCTCGCCCAATGATGCCGCAGCACTACCACCCGCAAGTCCTGTACCAACAACAAGTACTTTGTATTTCCTTTTATTAGCAGGATTTATAGGTTTAATATTATCCTTATGCTTCTGCCATTTTAGTTCCAATGGTCCAGAAGGAACTTTAGAATCTAGACTCATACATTACCTCCAATAATACCTAATAAAACAGAAAGTGGAATAATTAAAAAACCACCACCTATTATCCAACCATAGACAACACTGAATGGTCGAATAAATTTAGTGAACCGTGGTCCATTTAAGCCCAAGGTCTGACAAGCACTTTGTAAAGAATGAATAAGATGAACGCCAAGCAAGAACACAGCAATCATATAGAAAAGAGAAATCCAGGGATTGCGAAAACTCATTACAACCATTTTATACGCATCGTGTCGCTCGCCAACGACAGGTTCTAAATTTACTTCTTCAAATGATTTCACACTACTTTGTTCAATATCAGGAGCTATAGTCGCAAGATATGCATTTTTGGAATAGATTTCTTGATAATTATAATTTTTGCTATCGATAACCCCTACTGTAAAATGTAAAATGTGAAATATTATAAATGCGATTACCATCAACCCAGTCCATATCATTGTGCGAGAACTTAAACCTGCTTTTAAATATTTTCTAACTTCATATTTTTCTCCCTTTAATTTGTAATTATGAAGTTTTAGATAAATAGCAGTTACAATATGCAATATTGCTGCGATAATTAATATAATCCTTTCTGCCCACAGTATTCCTCCCAGGCTTTGCAAAAAATTCGCATAAGCATTAAAAGTTTCTCTACCAATAAATAATTGCATATTGCCTATAAGATGTGCTGTAATAAATAGCAATAGATATGCCCCCGAAAATGCCATAACGTATTTACTTATTACATAATGATTTAAATATTTGAACATTATAAATTGATTAAATGTAAAACATAATTAGGAATTGTATTAATTTAAAAATGAAAATTACTAAAAATTTTACTTTTATGTGTAGTTAATATTTTAGTATTACCTAAACTATCCTCCTTTTATTCAGATAGGAAACTAATGCTTTATCAAATGGTAAATTTGTAGTTATCAAATTATAATCTATATTATGAAAATGACATTCTGTCTTTAATCGTGTTAAGAAGTTGTTCATAGATTCTTGATATGCCTTTTGAATTTGGAATGGATGCGTTAAAATCTTTTCGTTTGTTTCCATATCTACAAAATTAGCACTTTTCCCAAATTTAAAATCAACTTCACGTTCATCAAGCAATTGAAAGACAATTACTTCATTTTGATTATGCCGGAAATGGCTTAATGCCTTTATGACTAAATCAGGATCATCAAAAAAGTCGCTAATAACAACCACAAGGCTACGTTTTTTTATCATTTCTGCTATTAGGTTCAAAGAATTTGCTGTACCTGTTTGATTTTGTGGTTTAGCAAGTTCGAGCGTTTTCAGAATTTCGCGAATATACGATGGACGAGAATTCGGGCGCAGAAATTTGCGTATTTCCGTATCATAAAGGGCTAATCCTGCGGCATCACGTTGCTGAATCATAAGCAGAGCTAACGATGCTGCAAGGTAAGCACCATATTCAAATTTTGTTATGTTTTTCCCGCTTGCAAAATTCATTGATGCGCTCGAATCGAGTATTATCATAACACGTGTATTGGTTTCTTCTTCAAATTGCTTAACGAAATACTTTTCTGTGCGGGCAAGCACTCGCCAATCCAGATATTTTATTTCATCGCCAGGACGATATTGGCGGTGCTCTGCAAATTCAACGCTAAAGCCGTGGAATGGCGAACGATGTAATCCTGTTATAAATCCCTCGACAACCAATTTGGCTATTAATTCAATATTGCTAAGTTTTGCAACGACTTGCGGATTTAGATATTTACGATAATCCTCCATTTAGATAGAGACGGAAATATATTTGCAAAATTGAAACTGATATCTATAGATCCGCAATACACTAAGAATGACAAAAATAAATCATTGCTCATCCACATAAACAGTGGCATATTCATCCTTGATTGTGCTTTGAACCTACGACTTAAGTCGTAGGTTCAATTTCTTCTTTTTCATTCATTTTTCCTTGTCACCGTATGTTTGTATAAAAGAGATGTTGTATTATAGATAATATTAATGCAA
>JAGOIG010000021.1:4291-18654 GCA_017995735.1 Candidatus Kapaibacterium sp.
AAACCCGCTTTTAAATTAACATTTCCGTGTCTGAAATAAACTATTGAAATGGCTAAAGCCGAAATAACATTGACAACTAAACTGATTCCTATTGATTGATGAATTGAGTAATGTAACAATACATTTAAGAAAGGCACAACCACCATCACACCTGATGCACCTGTTAATCCCGTTAGGATTCCTGTAAAGATACCAATAATAATAATTATAATAACTTGACTTAAGCTCATTTATTACTTTATCTAATTTTTGAAATTATGGTATTATAAAAATTTATTATATATTTAGGATATACTTATAGTAAATAAAGCTCAATTAATTTCATATTTTTACTTTATTATTAAATATATTAATTTAATATTATTTCTATAAAATAATATATGCCATTATTATTTGCTGGTATAGACGTTCTTCAAATTTACTAATTTAAGAAATATACAATTAAAAAAATGATTTGAAATTAGATTTTAATTTATAATATTCGATATATTTTTATAAATTTATTTAATTATTTTAATATATATCCATAACATTTTGTTAAATTTGAAAAAAAATTACAGGCTAAAACAAAAAAGTATATAATTATTATAAATATTTTATAAATAACGGTGTATATGAAAAATGAATAAGAATATCAAAGTTTCCGAAATAATGAGCAAGAATGTCTTCACGGTTGATATTAACGACCCTGTGAATAAGGCTGATGAAATTTTCAAAGTTGAAAAAATCCACAATCTTCCCGTTTTGGAAGATGACAAATTTGTAGGACTTATTTGCAAAAGCAAACTGGAGGAGTATAAGCTTCGCCATCTATATGATTTTAATGAAAAAGAAGAAGAAATTGAGGCGAATGCAATAAGCGAATACGAACATTTAATCAATAGAGATTTGCACTTTCTATATCCTGAGGACACAATACAAAAAGCTGTAGAATTAATGACAAAATATCGTTATGAATGCTTGCCTGTAGTGGATTGGGATAAGCACCTTGTTGGAATTTTATCATATTATGATATTTTGCTTTATTTAAACAAGTATTTCAAAGAAGGAAATGTAATTAGCTAAAAATTTTAATTATGTATTCAAAATTATTTTCTGCATCCGTCTATGGAATCAATGCTTTTATAAATGAAATTGAAACACATATAGACACGGGATTGCCTGCGTTTCAAGTTGTGGGACTGCCTGATACTGCTGTAAAGGAATCACGCGAGAGAGTAGCAGCAGCATTTAAAAATATGGAGCTGCAATTTCCTGCAAAGAAAATAACTGTCAATCTTGCGCCTGCAAATATACGTAAGGAAGGCAGCGGATTTGATTTTCCAATTGCACTTGGGATTCTTGCAGCGACTTATGAATTTGATGCAACAAAATATGAAAACACTTTATTTATAGGTGAACTTGCACTTGAAGGATCGCTAAGGCCTATTCACGGCGTGCTTGCTATAACATTGCGAGCAAAGCAAGAAGGATTCACCCGCATTTTAGTTCCAAAAGAAAATGCGCGAGAAGCAGCGTTAGTTAATAATATTGAAGTAATCCCAATTTCAAATCTTTCGGAAGCCCTTAAGTATCTCCAAGAAGAAATTGAAATTGCACACGAAATCGTAGATGTCAATCAACTATTTAGTGATGGACAAGTGAATCATCAAATTGATATGGCAGATGTCAAGGGGCAGGAAAATGCAAAGCGAGCTTTGGAGATTGCCGCAGCTGGTGGCCATAATATTTTAATGATTGGACCGCCTGGTTCGGGCAAAACAATGCTTGCAAAACGGATTCCAACGTTGCTGCCTCAATTAACATTGGATGAAGCATTGGAAACCACAAAAATTCATTCAATTGCAGGTATTTTACCATCGGATGTGCCATTATTGACATCGCGCCCCTTTCGTTCACCTCATCATACAATATCGGATGCGGCGCTTGTTGGCGGTGGAGTTGGCAATATTCGACCTGGCGAGATTTCACTTGCACATCACGGCGTTTTATTCCTTGATGAATTGCCTGAATTTGCCCGAAACGTGCTTGAAGTACTACGGCAACCTTTGGAGGATGGTTATATTACAATTTCACGCACAAAGCAAACAGATGTTTATCCTGCGAACTTTATGCTTGTTTGCTCGATGAATCCTTGCCCCTGCGGACATTATGGCGACCCAACTCACCCTTGCACTTGCTCGACTACAGCAATTCAAAAATACGTTAGCAAAATATCAGGTCCCCTACTGGATAGAATTGATATTCATATTGTTGTGCCTGCGGTAAATTATTCTGATATTTCATCGAAAAAAGCAGGTGAGTCATCTGTGGCTATTCGCCAACGTGTTTTAAATGCTCGGGAAGTGCAATTACAAAGGTTTAAAAATCATAAAAATGTCTTTACAAATTCCGATATGACTTCCAAAATGATTCGTAAATATTGCGAATTGGATAGTGCGTCACAAAATTTATTGAAACTGGCAATGGAAAGGCTAGGACTTTCAGCACGTGCCTACGATAGAATTTTGAAAGTTGCCCGCACAATTGCTGATTTGGAGCAAAAAGATAGCATTGAACCGGCACACATTAGCGAAGCAATTCAATATCGCACATTAGACCGTGATTATTGGAATTTGCATTAGACCTTTTGAAATATTGATTGGTGAAATCAAATCCCTTTGCTCAGGAATGAAACGGTAAGAAATTGAACCTACGACTTAACTCGTAGGTTTTGCTTCTAAAAAAAGGAAAATATTTCAATCGATACGCTCTAAATAACGTTTTTTGCATAACAGGAAATTCAAAAGTAAGGATACATTTGCCATACAAATTTGTAATTTGTATTTTCGTAATCATTATAAAATATAAATTTTATAATTTTGAATTATTATTTTTTTGAAATTGTTAAAAAAATCAATAATATTATTCATTTTTCTCCTGCCTTGTTTTCTTTTTTCCCAGGAAATTGGCAAAATTTATTCAATTAATTATCCCGCTGATACAGTTGTAAATTATGGACCTTGCTATATAGGGGATTCACTTAGTGAAACCTTTCGTATTGAAAATTTAACAAATGATAACTTTATAATTTATGAAGTGATGCCAACTTTCGGTATTTTACGTGACCCAAATGAAACGTTTATAGATGAATTTCGTTCATATAAGAATGTAGCTCCTCTATTTCCAATAAATTTGGCAGCCCAATCCAAAACAACATTAATAATTCAATATAATGCAAGCACAGATTTATTTACAAGTCCTCTGGGATGGTATCATTCAATTTTGCAGGTTGGCTTTTCAGAGGTTTCAGATACAAATCTTGTCTATGGCAAAAAATTCTATTTAAGAGCAAAAAAAACAAATAAGGCAATTGACGGGTATGAGGATTTACTCAATTTCGATTCAATATATATTAATTCGACTGTGAAAGAAAGCATAATATGGCGGGTGAAATCTGTGCTAAAAGATTCCATTTCGCTTGTGGACCAGAAATTCATACTTTTATCTCCGCAATTGACGACCGATGAATTTATCTCGCATTTTTATTCTATAAATCCTGTTTTTAGATACAAAGGTGAGGCTTTAACTTGGCAATTTGAATATGCACCTCTTGATATGGGTGTTGATAGCGGACGCGTTGAATTAGCATATAAACCCTTTGTTGATACTTATCCTGATTCAATACAAAAAGCAAGTTGTAAATTGCAAGGCGTCGGCGTTAAACAAGATATAAGGCTAAATTATGCGAATTATGATTTCAGAAATGATACTATATTTCTCGGCAACATTCAATCTAGTAAGTTATTGAAAATTAATGCGCAAATTAAAAATTATGGGAATATACCATTTAATAGCATTGATGAGCAAATAACTGCTGAAAATTTAAATATTACTTCTCAAATTCTTAAAAAAATCAAAGATAATCCTGCAAGTATTAACCAAAACGGAACGGGTGAATTTTCTTTTGAAATAAAAATTAATAATATAGGGGATTTCGTTTTTCGGTATGAAATAACAAGCGACATATCTCAAAGAAATATAAAATTTGCACCTGCAAGTGCAAATAAAATAGTGTTTTATATAGTTGGCAAAGCAATTGAGCCATTAATTGCTGTTTCATCAATTCTTATTCAATTCCCAACGATTTATCAATACTTACCATATTGCGAATCCACAAGCGATACAACTTTGTACATACATAATTTAGGAAATGATACGCTACGAATAAATCAAATATTAATAGAAAATGATATACCTGAATTTACTTTTACAACTGATAAAACCGACCTTTCAATACCACCTAAGAGTAAAGATAGCATTTTAATTATATTTTCACCCATATTAACTAAACTTTTCACAGCGGATTTGCTTTTGATTAGCAATTCCGAAAATCAAATTGATACTGTAAAAATCGGATTAATGGGTTCATCAGTTGCGCCATCAGCAACATCAATTTCTATAGGTGATTATAAAGGGAAGCCTGGCTCAATAATAGAGATTCCGATTATGGTGGATTCAAATATTGTGTTTTCATCTAATTTTAGCGATACAATTTATTATAATCGTTCGATTTTGCAATATGTTGGGTATAAAAATCAAGGCACAGCAAGTCAGGAACCTATCGAAAATATATCAATAAAAGAGGATTCGAGTGGATATTTGGCAATTTATGTAAAAAAGCCCACAACAACAAGGTTTTATGAAAATAAAATTTTAATTAAGCTGCAATTCAAAATTTATCTTGGGAATTCACCTTCAACACTCATCAGTTTTTTAAATCCACGATTTGGAAATCAATATTGTGATTATGCTTTGCGTATTCCAAAAGAGAATATAAAAAACGGATATTTTGAAATTGATTCTGTTGGAGGAATTGATATGAAAGCTTATCCAATTGTCAAACCTGCAATTCAAATAGAGTCATTATCCCCTAATCCTGTAAAAGATAAAATCGATATTAAACTATGGAGTGAGGATGAAACTTTTTTGAAATTAGCAATTTATGATTATTATGGAAATATGATTATGCAAAATGATTTTGGAATAATCGAAGCAGGCGATTATTATATATCTCAGGATTTTGCAATCGAGCCAACGGGTATGTATTTAATAGTACTTTATTCAAATTACGAACCTATTTATCAAAGAATTATAAAATACTGATTAAATTGAGAAGAGCATCGATAATATTTTTGATTATATTTTGTTCTATAGAATTGCATAGTCAAGGCTTTGATTGGGAATATTCAGCACGATTGCCTTACAAAATTCCCCGAGCATTTATTGGTGCGGGATATTCTTATAGATATAATAATAATTTTGGCAATTTCTCTTTTTTTGAAAATAATGTTTATTCATTAAATTTCAAAAAAGGGAATGGATATGTAAATCAGATTAATATATCATTTCAATATTGGGAGAAACCCATTATTGCAATATTTGGCAATGTATTATATCGCTCTTTGAAAACGGATTTTACTCAAAATATGACTTATCCCCGCTCTAATGGAGCGGACAATTGGCTTGCTACATATCAAACAAATATGCATTTAAGCAGGGATTATATAGGAATATCAATTGGGGGAAAATACCGGGTATTAAATTCTTATTTTTCGGTTGGAGCGGAAATTACCTCGCTATTTCTATTATCATCATCTGCAACAGCCACAGAAGAAATTCTATCGCCCGATTTTGAGCATTATATTGATGGTAGCACAAGGCGCGATATAAAAAATATGCATCTCCCTGATTTTAAAAATTTTAATGTGCTGCCTGAAATATTTATCGCTTACGATTTTAGCATTGCAAAAGGGATATTCATACAATCAAGTTTGAGAATGCAAATCCCTTTATTTAATTCCACAAGTTCCGATAAATTTTACGACTTACCGTTGGGAATTGAAATAACTATGTTTAAGAATATAAATATACTTAATTAAGATTTTTTCCGTGGCAATTTTTATATTTCTTACCACTTCCGCAAGGGCATAAATCATTTCGCCCAATTTTAGCATGGTCGCGTTTATAAGTTTCTACTGCAACCGCTCGAGCGCCTTCTTGTTCTTCGGCTTGTGGAGCATTAGCAGATGCAGTGACCAAATTCAAAACAGCTTCATCTCTACCGTATTTCATACCTTGCCCTGACAAATTATTAGAGCGAACAGCGGGTACATTTCTTGCACGACGGCTTTGTGCACGTGCTACTTCTGCTTCTTGAACTTGTACAATTTGTGGGAAGAATTTGAATGCAACTGAAACCGCTTCAAGATTTATATCGTGAATTAATTCCACAAATTGTCGGAATGCTTCCTGCTTATACTCAAGCAATGGATCTTTTTGTCCATAAGAGCGCAGATAGATACCTTCCTTGATTTCGTCCATCACTCGAAGATGCTCTTTCCATTTATCATCAATTGTCTGAAGTACTGCGTATTTTTCCAATTGCATCATATATTCCTTGCCAAGCATTTGCTCTTTGCGGTTATAAAAATCTTCTGCAGAATTTAGTATTATTTTAACGCAATCTTCCATTTTCATTTCGGTAAAATCTTCTTCCTTCAGATGGATTTCACACAGCAGAACTGAGCGAATTTTATTTTTCAATCCTTGCAAATCGTGATTTGGATGGAATTCTTCGTACCATTCTTCAGCAAGTTCTTCAATATATTCAAAAAGTTCGCCTTTCAATCTATCACCACGCAGAGCAGCACGACGTCGAGTGTAAATAACTTCACGTTGCTGATTCATAACATCATCATATTCAAGCAAATGCTTTCGAATAGAAAAGTTGTTTTCCTCGACTTTCTTTTGAGCATTTTCTACTGTTTTAGTAATTAAAGGATGCTGAATTGGCTCGCCTTCAGGCATTTTGAAAGAATTCATCAGTTTTGCAATACGCTCTGCAGCAAATAAGCGCATCAAATTATCTTCGAGTGAAATGAAAAACTGAGTTGTTCCTGGATCACCCTGACGGCCTGCACGACCGCGCAATTGTCTATCAATACGGCGAGCTTCGTGCCGTTCGGAACCGATTATTGCAAGTCCTCCATTTTTCTTTACATCTTCATCAAGTTTGATATCAGTACCGCGGCCTGCCATATTCGTTGCTATTGTGACTGTACCTTTTGTTCCTGCATTCCTGATAATTTCTGCTTCACGCTCGTGGTTCTTTGCATTTAAAACACTATGTTTAATTTTTTGACGAGTTAGCATTTTGCTGATGATTTCAGAAACTTCAACAGAAGTTGTTCCGACAAGTACAGCTCTTCCCTCGCCAATAATCTTTTTAATTTCTTCGATTATTGCATTATATTTTTCACGCTTTGTCCGATAAATCAAATCATCGCGATCTTCGCGGATTATAGGTTTATTAGTGGGGATGACAATTACATCCAAATTATAAATTTTTTGAAATTCTGCTGCTTCAGTTTCAGCAGTTCCTGTCATACCTGCTAATTTTTTATATAAACGGAAGTAATTTTGCAATGTAATGGTTGCAAGCGTTTGGGTATCGCGTTCAACTTTGACGTGTTCCTTTGCTTCAATTGCCTGGTGCAAACCCTCCGAATAACGTCTTCCCTCAAGAATACGTCCTGTGAATTCATCTACAATTTGAACCTTCCCATCTTGGACAACATAGTCCACATCTTTTTCATAAAGTGAATACGCCATAAGCAATTGAGAAATAGTATGAATTTTATCACTTCGTTCAGCAAAAAGCAAGTGAACCTCATCGATTTTCCGTTGCTTCTCAGCAGGCGTAAGAGTTGTATCGCCTTCGATTTTGCTAAGTTCAGCAGCAATATCGGGAATTACATACATATCAGGATCTTCGTCGCCTGTCACAAGCATTGCTCTGCCCTTATCGGTGATATCGATTTGGTGACTTTTTTCATCGACAACATAATAAAGTTCATCATTGATTTCGCCCATTCGCTTATTTTGCTCTCGCATATAGAATAGTTCGGTCTCTTGCATAAATTTGAGATTATCGCCTTCTTGCAATAACTTTCGCAGTCTATTATGTTTTGGCAATCCATGATAAGCGCGCACGAGCAAAATTCCTGCTTGCTCCCTATCTTCTTTTTTATCAGATGCAAGCAAACGCTCTGCTTGCATTGTGATTTGATTAATAAGGCTTATTTGTGCATCGACTAACCGTTTCACTCGGGGGTTCATCTCGTCAAATTTCTGGTCTTGACTTCCCACAGGTCCCGAAATAATCAATGGCGTTCTTGCTTCATCAATCAGCACATTATCTACTTCATCGACAATTGCATACCAATGTGGTCGCTGAACAATTTGGTCCATTTCAACAACCATATTATCACGCAAATAGTCAAAACCAAATTCGGAATTAGTTCCGTAGACAATATCGAGATTATAAATTCTTTTTCGTTCCTCAGTATCCATATTTGTTTGCAAGGAACCAACTGTCACACCGAGGAAATCATAAACCGGTTTCATCCACTCGCTATCTCTACGGGCAAGATAATCATTAACTGTCACAAGATGAACGCCTTTACCCGCCAATGCATTTAAATAAAGCGGCATTACAGCCACCAAAGTTTTGCCCTCGCCTGTTGCCATTTCTGCAATATTCCCTTGATGTAGAGCAACTGCACCCATCAATTGAACATCATACGGTATCATATCCCATATCGCGGAATGCCCTGTATACTCAAAGTGATACTGTTGTTCAACAAGGCGCTTGCACGCTTGCTTCACAACTGCAAAAGCTTCTGGGAGAATCTCTTCAAGAATTTCTTCAACACGCTCGAAGATTTCTTTATCTATTTTTTTTATTTGGTCATTTAATTCAATTATTTCATCTGACGAAAGGTCGCTTTCACGCAATCGAGTTAAAAGTTGTCCTTTGTCTTCTTCTAAATCAGCAACTGCATCTCGAATTTTTTGCTTGAATTCGGGAGTTTTATTTTTCAATTCTTCATCAGATAAAGAATCTAATTGCTCATAATATCTATTAATTTCCTCAACGATAGGAATTAATTTCTGAATATCTTTTTCTTTTTTATTGGGTAAGATTTTCTTTAAAAAATCAAGCATTTTCTTATTTCTATCATAAATTATTTAAATTGACGAATATGTATTGTAGTAATTGATAAATCAAGAATTCTAAACTTTAATAATATAATTAACTCAATTCTGTTCGATTTTTGTAATTTTGTAATATTTTTTTCTACAATTTTTCAAATTCATTAGGTATAATATGAATGAAGGAACTCTAATCCAGATAATTGGTCCAGTAGTCGATGTTCAATTTAGTGAGGGCAATATTCCGTCTGTGCTTAATGCCTTGGAAATTCCCCGCACTCTACCCGATGGAACAGATCAGACATTGATATGCGAAGTCCAGCAAGATTTAGGCGAAAATAGAGTTCGTGCTGTTGCAATGGATACGACTGACGGGCTTGTACGTGGCATGAAAGTGTTCGATACGGGAGGACCTATTTCTGTACCTGTAGGGACAGAATTATTAGGTAGAATGATGAATATAACAGGCAAACCAATTGATGGCAAGGGCGAAATAAAATCTAAAACGACCTATCCAATTCACCGTTCCGCTCCTGAATTTGACGAATTGAGCACAAAAAAGGAAATGTTTGAAACAGGTATAAAAGTTATAGATTTAATCCAGCCATTCACAAAAGGTGGGAAAACGGGATTATTTGGGGGTGCAGGTGTTGGCAAAACCGTGATTATTCAAGAATTGATTCATAATATTGCTAAATTCCATGAGGGATATTCCTGCTTTGGCGGAGTGGGGGAACGCACACGTGAAGGAAATGATTTGTATTTGGAAATGACTCATTCAGGCGTTCTCGATAAAACAGTATTAGTATTTGGGCAGATGAATGAACCACCAGGAGCAAGATCAAGAGTGGGATTGACTGCACTAACTACAGCTGAATATTTAAGGGATGAAGGTGGCCGCGATGTGCTTTTATTTATTGATAATATTTTCCGATTTATTCAAGCTGGCTCTGAAGTTTCTGCTTTGCTAGGTAGATTGCCCTCTGCGGTAGGCTATCAACCAACTCTATCGACTGAGCTTGGCGAGTTGGAGGAGCGTATCACATCAACAAAACGCGGTTCTATTACTTCTGTGCAAGCAGTATATGTCCCCGCAGATGATTTGACTGACCCCGCACCAGCAAATACATTCACTCACCTTGATGCAAAAACTGTGCTTTCTCGTCAAATTGCTGAACTTGGACTTTATCCTGCTGTAGATCCGTTGGATTCTACTTCTCGAATTATGGATCCGTTGATTATTGGTGAGGAGCATTATAATACGGCAACTGATTGCGTACAAATTTTGCAGCAATATAAAAATTTGCAAGATATTATCAATATTCTTGGTATGGATGAGCTTTCTGATGAAGATAAGCTTGCAGTTTATAGAGCAAGAAAGATTCAACGATTTTTCTCGCAGCCATTTTTTGTTGCAGAGCAATTCACAGGCTATGAAGGTAGATATGTGAAAATTGAAGATACAATTGCAGGATTCCGTGCGATACTTGAAGGCAAAACTGATGAAATACCTGAAGATTTATTTACTTATGCGGGCACAATTGACGAAGTATTTGATAGATATAAAAATCAGAATTAATAATGAGCGATAAATTATTAGATGTTGAAATAGTATCGCCTGAAAAATATGTATATCGTGGCAAGGCTCAAGCTGTGTTTGTTCCCGGTAGCCTTGCGCCTTTTGAAATACTTTATGACCACGCTCCAATTTTCTCATTACTTGATCCTGGCGTTATCAAAATTGTAAATGATGCAGGGAATTCTTTACTTTTTGCTGTCAGGAGTGGATTTGTAGAGGTATTGAATAACTCTATATCAATTGTTGCCGAAAGAATTACATCAAAAGAAGAAATAAATAGCACAGAAATAAACAAGAATCTTGAGCAATTAATCTCTATAAAAAATCAATCTAATTTTGAAAAACAAGAGAATATACAAAAGGATATTCTCTATGAGCAAAGCAAATTAAAAGTTTTGAATTCATAAAAATTTATGTTTATAGATAAAATTATTAGTGAGGCATTAACTTACGATGACGTTTTGATACTACCACGCCATAGCGAAGTATTGCCGAGAGAAGTAAATATAGAAACATATTTAACAAAAGATATAAAGCTAAATATTCCTGTCATCTCTGCCGCAATGGATACTGTGACCGAATCCAGTATGGCTCAAGCAATTGCAAAAGAAGGCGGTCTTGGTGTAATCCATAAAAATATGACAATTGAACGCCAAGCCGAAGAAGTTTCAATAGTCAAACGTTCTGAAAGCGGAATGATATCCAAGCCAATTACTCTCTCACCAAATAATACTGTTGCCGATGCGATTAACCAAATGAATAAATACAAAATTTCGGGCATCCCAATTATTGATGAAAAAGGAAAATTGGTGGGAATTATAACAAATCGAGACCTACGTTATAATCCCGATTATAACATTCCATTAGTCAATGTTATGACAAAAGACAAGCTGGTTACGGCACCTGTTGGTACTACACTTGAGGAAGCAGAAGTAATTTTGCAACAACATAGAATTGAAAAATTGCCAATTGTAGATAAAAGATATATATTGCGAGGCTTGATAACATTCAAAGATATTCAAAAGAAAAAGCAATTCCCTAACGCAGCAAAAGATAGCGAGGGGCATTTACGTGTTGGTGCTGCCGTTGGTATTGCAGCAAATACAATGGAACGTGTTGAGGCATTAATCGAAGCTAATGTTGATGTAATATTTATCGATACAGCGCATGGCGATTCTCGCGGTGTAATTCAAATGTTAAAGCAAGTTAAGAAATCTCATCCGCACTTACCTGTAATTGCAGGAAATATTGCAACAAGCGAGGCAGCAGAAAATTTGATTGCAGCCGGTGCAGATGGATTGAAGGTTGGAATTGGTCCAGGTTCTATTTGTACAACACGTGTAGTTACAGGTATTGGTGTTCCGCAATTGAGTGCTGTTATGAATGTTGCAGAAGTTGCCTCTAAGAAGGGCATCCCAATTATTGCGGATGGTGGAATTAAGCAGACAGGCGATATTGCAAAAGCAATAGTCGGCGGAGCTGATACTGTTATGATTGGCAATATGCTTGCGGGCCATGAAGAAAGTCCAGGGGAAAAGATAATTCTCGAAAGACGTGCGTATAAAATTTATCGTGGGATGGGTTCAACTGATGCAATGCGTCAGGGCTCAGCAGATAGATATTTCCAAGATGTTGAAGCAGAAATATCTAAATTTGTACCTGAAGGTATCGAAGGTCGAGTGCCATATAAAGGGAATGTGTCGGAAACTATCTTTCAATTGACAGGCGGATTGCGTGCGGCAATGGGCTATACAGGCTCACGCAACATCCAAGAATTAAAACATAATGGTAGATTTATTAAAATTTCCCATGCAAGTGTAATCGAATCTCATCCTCATAACGTTGTAATTACTAAAGAATCACCAAATTATTTCGTATAAAGCAATAAAATAGTTTTTATATTATAAATAAAGGATTTATATGTCAAAGTCCTATACTGATAAACCTTTAAATTCTCCAAGTAATAATCCGCTTGAGTCTATTCTGAAGCCTAAGCGCCCATATCATAGACATAATAGCACGGACAAAAATATTCCTGTTCTCTCCGATAAAATTAAATTTAGGTTAGAACAAATTCGCTTTGCACTTGAAACAGAGAAAGCACAGGGAATTTATATTTGTTATTTACCAAATATTCATTATTTGACAAATTTTTCGGGCTCTTCTGCACATCTTTTTATTATGCAAGATGAAATCCATTTTATTACTGATGACAGATACGAAGAACAAATAAAAACCGAACTTTATCCACTTCCAAATTTACATACTCATATTACAAGAGACCTGTGGAGTTATGTACTTGAATCAAAAATTCTGCAAAATAAAGATACAATAGCCTTTGAAGCCGATAGATTATCTTACTTCGAAGCTGTAGAAACACGAAACAGACTTCGTCCTTTAAAATTCAAACCCACTCCAGGTATGGTTGAACCCTTTATGCAATCAAAATCTCCTGAAGAAATTGCAAATATCAAAAAAGCTTGCCAAATTAGCGATGCAGTATTTAATCAGATTCTTAATATAATCAAGCCTGGTATGAGCGAGCACGATGTGGCAGTCGAAATTGCTTATCGTGGCAGATTGCTTGGCGCCGAAGATGATGCTTTTAATATAATTGTTACAAGTGGCGAGCGCGGTGCATTGGTCCACGGTGCTCCGACAAATAAGCACATCCGTAAAGGTGATATCGTTCTAATGGATTATGGATTTAAAGTCAATGGATTTTGCTCTGATATAACTCGAACAATTTGCGTTGGCGCAAAACCTACTAAATATCAACAATCAATTTATAAAATGCTTCGCGAAGCAGAAGTCCAAGCAATTAAGAGCATTCTTCCCGCTGTCAATGGAAAATATTTGGATAAAATTGCTCGGAAAATTATTGCTGATGCGGGACTTGCTGATAATTTCAAACATTCATTAGGCCATGGCATTGGATTATTAGAGCATGAGAATCCTGTTATCACTTTCAGACAGGATGATCAAATATTGCCCGAGGATTCAGTTGTTGCTATTGAGCCAGGCGTATATTTGCCAGGGAAATTTGGTATGCGTGTCGAGGACGATGTCCACGTTACTGCAAATGGACCTGAATGGCTTACAAATGCTCCTGACGAACTAATTTGGGTAGAATAAGTATTTAATATTTTAAGAAATCTTTATAATTGAAATAAATACTGGAATTTCACAAAGTATTGCCTTTGTGTATTTTTCCAATTATATTCATTGTAATAGTTATAATTTAAAGAAGAGCCAATATAAAATATTGAAAATGGATTAAGCTTATAATATATTAGAGGTTCTATATCAAATCTATCAGAGAACTGGTCATATTGCGCTATTAATCGAACGAATAATTCACGAGTGAATTGATATGTAAATTTTGTCCGGAATATATATCCGTTGAAAATCACAGTATTAGTTTGCGGATCCTTCAAATTTGAAAATGTATAATCTGGGTCAATAAAAAATCTTTTGAATAATTTAAGCGATATTCCAAAACCAATATTATTTCCTTTACCTAATATAGGTGTAATCAAATTTCGCGCAATCATACGTCCCGATTCTATGTTAAAATATAAAGAAATTATATCTGTAAAATTGGAACTAATGCTAATCCCACCTCTTCTAATTCCTGGGATATCAATATTTTCATATCTTTCTCTGCTCCAAAGGTACCACAAAGTGAGGTAGGTCTGGCTTTTAAATTGTATATATAAACTTGGGGAAATCCATTGGTCTTTTCTAA
>JAGOIG010000022.1 GCA_017995735.1 Candidatus Kapaibacterium sp.
AAAATTATGGAATTTTTTTAACATCTTGAAATCTCCTCGTATATAAAATTTTTAAATTATTTTAATTCCTTATAATATGTAACTGAAAAAATCAAAAAAAGTTGCAAATTACTACAAAATTTTTTTATTCAACTTAAAGGGTTCAGTAAAAATTAAAAATTTATATAAGATTAATCAATTAAAAAATTTTTCTTAATTTTAAATTTTTATTATTCCTAAAAAATTAAGGATTTTCTATGGATGTAACTTTACTTGCAAGAATTCAATTTGCTATCACTGCCGGATTTCATTTCCTTTATCCACCCTTAAGCATTGGGTTAGGCATTTTACTAATAATTCTTGAGTATCAATACATTAAAACAAAAGATAAGATGTGGGAAAATCTTACTCGTTTTTGGGTACAGATTTTCGCTTTGACTTTTGCAGCTGGTGTTGCGACAGGTGTGGTAATGGAATTTGAGTTCGGTACAAACTGGGAAAAATATTCTCGCTTTGTTGGGGATATTTTTGGAAGTCCCTTAGCGGCAGAAGGAATATTTGCTTTCTTTCTAGAATCTACCTTCTTAGGCATCTTAGTTTTCGGTTGGAAGCGAGTAAGTCCCAAAACACATTTTATATCCACAATTTTAGTTGCATTTGGCGCTCATCTATCTGCACTATGGATATTAATCGCAAATTCTTGGCAACAGACACCTGCGGGATATCATATTGTAAATGAAGGCGGTTTTATGCGTGCTGAAATTACAAATTTCTGGACCGCTGCTTTTAATCCTTCTACCGTGGATAGGTTAACACACACTATCATCGCTGCTTGGTTGACAGGTGCATTGCTTTTTATGTCAATTAATGCTTATTATATCTTAAAAAATAGGCATTTAAAGATGGCAATACCTTCAATGAAAATTGCTACAGCAGTAATAATAGTTGCTTCTTTGCTACAACTCTTTACAGGCCATCAAAGCTCTCGTGACATTGCAAAGACTCAACCTGCAAAACTTGCAGCTTTCGAGGGCCATTGGGAAACAAAACCAGCAGATATGTATATTTTTGGTTGGGTTAATCAACAGCAAAAAACTACTTCTGGACTAAAAATTCCAGGAATGCTTTCCTTCCTTGTTTATAATGATGTGACCAAACCTGTGAAAGGGCTTAAAGAATTTGAACCTGATATTCCACCTGTCAATCTAACTTTTCAGACATATCATTTTATGGTAGCAATTGGGATACTTTTAATTCTTTATGCTCTCTACTCGGCAATTGTATGGAGTAAATTTCAATTTCATAAACCTAAATGGTATTTAAAATTGAGTATGATAATGTTCATATTCCCAACATTTGGGAATCAATTAGGATGGATTAGTGCAGAGGTTGGCAGACAGCCTTGGATTGTATATGGATTATTGCGAACAAAAGATGCAGTCTCGACAGTAGTATCGAGCGGGGAAGTTTTATTCTCATTGATATTATTTACATTACTTTATTTAGCATTGCTTATTTTATTCATTTATCTTATGGTGAAAAAGATTAAGCAAGGTCCTAATGAATTACAAGAATTTGTCCCAGAAAATATTGATAATAATTAAGGAGAAAAGAAATGATATTAAATATTATATGGTTTATATTGATTGCAGTATTATTGGGTGGATACGCAATTCTGGATGGATTTGATCTTGGAGTTGGAGCAACGACTCTTTTCATAAAAAATCCAAATCATAAGCGAATATTAATGAATGCAATTGGTCCTGTTTGGGATGGAAATGAAGTCTGGCTAATTACAGGTGGTGGTGCATTATTTGCTGCGTTTCCGCACGTTTATGCTTCAGTTTTTTCAGGATTATATCTTGCCCTGATGCTTGTTTTACTATTTTTAATAGCACGGGGGCTTGCTCTAGAATTTAGAAGTAAAATTGAAAAACAAAGCTGGATAAATTTCTGGGATTTAGTCTTTGGAATTTCAAGTTTAATATTACCCGTTCTTTTTGGCGTTGCAATAGGCAATTTGCTTACAGGGCTGCCTGTAGGTGCTGACAAAAATATTAATATTTCACTTTTTGGATTATTAATGCCTTATCCTGTATTGGCTGGTGTTCTTACTCTTGTATTATTCATTATGCATGGTTCTCTGTATGCTTTAAATAAAACAGATAGCGAGTTAAATCAGCAACTTAAAAAAATCGGGAATATTTTTGCGTGGATATTCTCGGGATTATGGGTTATTGCAACCATAATCACTATACTTTTTGTACCTCACGCAATCAAGAATTTTCAGTCATTTCCACCGTTTTATGTTATTCCAATAATAGTCTTAGTTCTTGCATTATTGATTCCTAGCTGTATTTTGAAAGAAAAATACAAACAAGGATTTGCGTATTCGTTTTTGATAATATTTTTAGCGATGGCAACATTTGCAATAAGTATGTTTCCGAATTTTGTTCCATCAACAATTGATCCTAATTATTCTCTGAATATTTATAATGGTGCTTCATCACAATTAACTTTAAAAACAATGTTAATTATTGCTGCGATAGGAATGCCATTTGTTATTGGATATACAATTTGGATTAATCACGTTTTTAGGGGTAAAGTAAAAATAGAAGAACACAGTTATTGATCAATAATATTTATATAATGTAATAATTAATCTTACGGATTTAGGAAAATTTATAATAATTTATAAATTTGATTTTATCTAAAATATAATTAATAATTGTTAATATAATTATTTATAATTATTATTAAAATTTTTACTAATTTTGTATTATTCTTTAATTTAAATATTTTAATCTATTTTAAATTAAAATATATTAATAAAGATTTTTAATATATAGAACAATAGTAAAGTAATTGAACCTGATGGCTACTGTAATTATATTGAAAAAAGAAGATAGTTGTAAAGATGAAATTTGTATAATTAATAAGTGTCATCTAAAAGGTATTATTTCATTGTTCATTCTCCAAATTGTTAATGTTCTATATTATCGATTTACGGAAGGTGATAAATAACAAAAATTTATAGAATAAATATGCTATTTATCACTTATATTATTTATTTGAAAAGCGACAAGAATTTTATATAATAATTTAAAGGAGAGAAATGTTAGTTAGTGAAGTTAATAACTTAACAAATGATATTTCTGTTTTAGTAGAGAAGTATGGTAATGGAAGACAAGCATTAATTCCTGTTTTGCAAGAAATCCAGAACCGTTATGGACATATCTCAGACGTTGCCCAACAAGAAATAGCTCGCTTGTTGGACATTCATCCTGTGGAAGTTTATGGTGTTACAACTTTTTATCACTTTTTTAATGCTAAGCAACGTGCAAAATATAATATTAGACTGTGTAAAACAATTTCTTGTGATTTAGCCAATAAAGATGGTATTGCTCGAACACTCGAAAGAGAATTAGGTATCAAATTTGGCGAGATTACAAATGACGAGAGATTTTCACTTGAATATGTTAGTTGCCTTGGTATGTGCGATCAAGGTCCAGCAATGCTAGTGAATAACGAAGTATATGCAAAATTAACACCACACAAAGTTGTTGAAATTTTAGATGAATTAAAAGTAAGGTAAAAATATGCCAATATTAAATAAAGCAATCGTTTTTGATAAAGAAAATTTTGGCGATGGGTTAAAAAAAGCCTTGCAGATGACTCCCGATGATATTTTATTAACTGTAAAAAATTCAATTTTGAAGGGGAGAGGAGGTGCAGGGTTTCCTGCGGGTGTTAAATGGTTAGCAGCAGCTTCCACACCATCCGATAAAAAATATGTTGTATGCAATGCAGATGAAGGCGAACCTGGCACATTTAAAGATAGAGTGCTATTGACTGAATTTACAGAGCAAGTATACAATGGTATGATCATTTGTGGTTATTCAATCGGCGCTCAATATGGATTTGTCTATTTACGTGGTGAATATAGCTATATGAGAGAACAAATGGAAAAAACGCTCGAATCTATGCGTAATTCAAATAGGTTAGGAAAGAACATTCTCGGGAGCGGTTTTGACTTCGATATTGAGATACGTCTTGGCTCGGGTGCTTATGTTTGCGGCGAAGAATCTGCATTAATTGAATCACTCGAAGGTTTAAGAGGTGAGCCCAGAAACCGACCACCTTATCCCGTTGATAGAGGATATTTAGGCTATCCCACAGTGGTAAATAATGTAGAAACTCTTGCAACAGTTCCCATTATAATTAATAAAGGTGTGGAATGGTTTACTTCTATTGGAACAGAAAAATCAAAAGGCACAAAAGTAATAAGCGTTTCGGGGGATGTTGAATTTCCTGGAGTTTATGAAATTCCTTATGGCATAACAATTTCAGAAGTACTTGATATGGTCGGAGCAAAAGACGTTAAGGCTGTTCAAGTAGGTGGTGCATCAGGTATTTGCATTCCTGAAGAAGATTTAACAAGAAATATATCCTTCGAGGATGTTCCAACAGGTGGCTCAATTATTGTCTTTAATCATTCACGTGATATGCTAAAAATATTGAAGAATTTTATGGAATTCTTCACTGAAGAATCTTGCGGACAATGTACACCGTGTCGTATTGGAAATAAGAAATTGCTAGATGGAATAAATTTAATTGAAGAAGGTAAATGCTCAGTTCAATATCTAAGGGAATTGATATCTCTTGGTGAGACTATGCAGATTGCTTCAAAATGTGGTTTAGGGCAATCAAGCCCCAATTCATTTATCACTATTATGACACATTTTGGTGATGAAATTTTAGCAAAATATTAAAAATGGGAGAAAAAAATGATTGATAATGCTTTTAATAATAAAACATCTAATTCTCAGCAAACTTCATATAACTACGGCCAGGTATCTGAGAATAATGATCAAAAAGTAGATATTGAAATTGATGGTAGAAAATACAATGTACCTTATGGAATTAGTATCCTCGAAGCTTGTAGAAAGCAAAACATAAATATTCCAACACTTTGTTTCCATCCCGACCTGTGTATAACTGGAAGTTGCAGAATGTGTCTTGTCGAAATTGAAGGTATGCGCACTCTTCAAGCGTCGTGTTCATATTCTATTACGCAACCAATAAAAATTCATACAACCAGTGAAAAAGTTCGTAAGGCACGTCGAACTATTTTAGACTTAATGATCAGCGATCATTATGGAGAATGTTATACTTGCGAAAGAAATGGCAATTGCCAATTGCAAAAGCTTGCAAAAGAATATGGCGTTGATTACTATCGCTTTGGACACGTAGAGGAACCATTTTACGAAATTGACAATTCAAGCTATGCTATTGTTCGTGATATGAATAAATGCATATTGTGCCGCAGATGCGTTCGTACTTGTATGGATTTGCAGGCTGTAGGAGTATTGGGAGCTGTTAATCGTGGTTATGATACTAAAATTGCTACTTTCCTAGATAAACCATTAGAAGAAGTTATCTGCATTAATTGTGGCCAGTGCATAAACCGTTGCCCCACAGGTGCATTAAAAGAAAAGGATTCATCTGATGAAGTGTGGCAAGCAATTGATAATCCTAAAAAACACGTTGTAATTCAAACTGCACCATCCCCGCGTGCTGCAATTGGTGAAGAATTTGGGCTTCCTCCAGGTAATTCATTGACCGGAGAACTTAATACGGCATTAAAAATGATGGGGTTTGACCGTGTGTTTGATACAAATTTCACAGCAGATTTGACTATTATGGAAGAGGGGACAGAACTTTTATTGAGGTTAAAGTCAGCATTAGTTGATAAAAATCCAAACGTAAAATTGCCACAATTAACTTCTTGCTCACCTGGATGGATTAAATTTATTGAATATTTTTATCCTGATTATGTAGATCATCTTTCTACTGCTAAATCGCCCCAGCAAATGTTCGGTGCTGTTATAAAGACATTCTATGCTCAAGAAGCTAATATTGATCCCAAAGACATTGTATCTGTCTCGCTTATGCCCTGCACTGCAAAGAAATATGAGTGCAATCGTCCCGAAATGGACTCCTCAGGCTTAAAAGATGTCGATTTTGCTCTAACCACTCGTGAACTTGCTCAAATGATTAAAGAAGCAGGTATTTATTTGCCTGGTCTTCAAAAATCTACATTCGATGAACCATTTGGAGAAGCCTCAGGGGCAGGACTTATTTTTGGTGCGACAGGTGGAGTGATGGAAGCGGCATTAAGGACTGCATATGAATTAGTCACGGGACGACCTGTACCGTTTGAAAATCTTGATATCACGCCCTGCCGGGGTATGGAAGGTGTACGCCAAGCTTCTGTTCATTTAGAAAATGTAAAACCTGAATGGTCATTCCTTGAAGGTGTAGATTTGAATTTTATGATTGCTCACGGTACTGCAAATGCTAAAAAAGTTATGGAAGCTTTAAAGAGAGGTGAGCTAAGTAATATTCATTTCATTGAGATTATGGCTTGCCCAGGTGGTTGTATAGGTGGTGGGGGAGAACCAATTCCAACATCCCTTGAAATCAGACAAAAAAGAGCAGAAGCTATATATAAAGAGGATGAAGGATTACCAATCCGTAAATCGCATGAAAATCCACACGTCAAGTATATTTATGAAAAATTCTTGACCGAAGGTCCTTGCGGCCATCTTTCACATAAATTGCTACATACAAGCTATGTAAAGCGTGGAAGTTATATTGTATAAAAAAATCAATGAATAAATAAATTAAAGGGCGAATGACAATTCTTTTATCATCCGCCCTTTTTATTTTTAAAATATAATGAATTATTTGATATAATCTCTTATACTTTAATATATTTTTTTACATTTTTATTTAAAAATCAAAACCCCTGCGCCTGTCAATATTAAATTAAGTATTCCAAGAGGTAAAAGTACTTTCCACCCCAGATTCATTAATTGGTCATATCGAAAGCGTGGTAGAGTCCAACGAATCCACATTATCACACATATAAGTATGAATTCTTTAATAATTAATACAAAGAATTGAACAACTGCAAGCAATACAGAACCAGGTACTAATCCTACGCTTTGGGGGTCAATTGGCAATGTCCAACCACCAAAAAATAAGAGTGTCATTATAAGGGATGTTGTTCCAATGTTAGCATATTCAGATAAATAATACATTCCAAAACGCATCCCAGAGAATTCTGTATTGTATCCGCCCACAAGTTCTTGTTCTGCTTCAGGTAAATCAAAAGGTGCGCGATTTGATTCTGCTAATGATGTAATAAAAAAGATGACAAATCCTAACGGTTGAACAAATATATTCCACCGAAATCCACCCCAATGAGAAACTTGTTGATTCACAATATCGCTCAATGAAAATGACCCAGAAACTAGTACAACAGATAGTATTGCAAGTCCCATCGAAATTTCATAAGAAATCATTTGAGCAGACGAACGCAATCCACCAAGCATAGAATATTTATTATTTGATGACCACCCCCCAAGCACAATTCCATATACCCCAAGTGAAGTCATTGCAACAACAAATAATATTCCAATATTGACATCGGGGGCAATTCCCATTTGCATATAGTGATCTCCAATTTTTATTGGGTCAGCAAAAGGAACAACTGCGTAAATACACATTGCAACGCCTAAGGATATTAAAGGAGCCAATCCAAATATAAATGAATCGGCATTCTTCGGTATGAGATCTTCTTTCATTATTAATTTTATAACATCAGCTACGGGTTGAAGTATTCCCACTGGACCCACTCTATTAGGTCCAATTCTCATTTGGATAAAAGCAGAAATTTTACGTTCCAAATAAACCGATAATGCTGCTGCCAACAGCACAACAATTAATATAACTACAGCTTTAATTAACGCTTCTAAAATTATCCAGCCTATACTCATTTTCTATTGATTTTTGTTAGTAATAAAATTTTAATCGGGTTTCATAAAATGAGAAACATAATTTATGCCCACTGGTTCTGGATTCTTTGCTCCGCCCAGTTTTATTCCCTCGTAGTTATCTAATGAATGATAATTCATATCTCTGAAATTTGAAATATGTTGAGAAATTTCAGTGAATACATCTTCAGTTTTTTTATAACTCATTGCCATTCCCATTGAATTAGATATATCACGAATAATTTTCCATCCTGGATTGCAGTTCCGCGTTTCGTGCTGAGTCCATTTATCATTATGTGAGCCAAATTTATCCCATCGGCTCATTTTTTGCCCCATTTTTGCCCGGTTTTCGTTTGTTACAATAGCGGGTTTGAAATGTTGAACTCTACCATCAATATTAATATATGTGCCTTCACTCTCAGCATAAGTTGAGCAAGCAATAACAATATCAGCCATTGCTGTTAATTTGTTATGATTTGTGGCAAGCACTATAAGAAATTCTATGTCGCCAAGCACATCTAATAATTGAGGATATCTATCCAAATTATCATTCATAATAAGCATTGCCTTAACGTTCTTATTTTTTATATTTGATATAAGGCTATTGATGAAATCATTATCTGCTGATTGAATTCCAACTTCTTCACATCCCTTTGCATTTGGAGTGCGATCTTTAACTCGCAAAAAATTATCTCCAAAATTCTCATCAATATGCGGAAGATATTTTAAATTATTCGTTTTAAGTATTTGATTAGCGAATTTTTGCAAAATGTAATTATCCTCTACCGGTGAATAAGCGGAACCAAAAACCATTATTTCATTTGGCTTATAGTGTGATAATTTTTCAACCACTCGGTGTTTTGCTTCTTCAAAAGATATTTCAATATGTTCATTATTTTGCAATGCGAATGAATTAATAATTCTGCCTTCATTAACAAAAGGGTATTGCTCCAAGCGTCCCGCGTCACACATCCAATACCGATTAACATGCATATTAGTGCGTGGTTGTAATCGCAATATTTGATTATTGCGAACTCCAATCTGCATATTGCACCCTCGGGCACATCCCGGACAAATTGAATCATTGAAGCTCATCTCCCATACTCGGGACTTGAACCTAAAATCAAGACTCGTCAAAGCACCAACAGGACATAGCTCAATCACATTCATAGAATATGGATTATCGAACTTGGTATCGTCGAAAAGCTTAATCTGAACACGGTCACCACGGTTAATAAATGTCAGTACATCTTGTTTCGCAATTTCTTTGGCATAACGTATGCATCGCGAACACGAAATGCAGCGCTCACCATCATATATAACATTTGGACCCCACTTGATATGTTTTGGTTTATGATTTTTTTCTTCTATAAAGCGGCTTTCACCTTCAGAATATTTATAAGCATATTCTTGCAATTTGCATTCGCCTGCTTCATCGCAAATAGGACAATCAAGTGGATGATTAATCAACAAAAATTCCATAACAGCTTCTTGTGCTTGGATTGTTTTGTGACCCTGAGTTCGTACATACATTCCATCGGAAATAATTGTATCGCAAGCTATTTGCAATTTGGGCATCCATTGAATAACAGGATTATTATTTTCATCTAATTGAATTGAACCATCAGGTAATTTCTTAGGCATTCCTGTCTCAACTAAGCACATTCTGCAATTTCCCGCTATGCTAAGTTCAGGATGCCAACAAAAATGTGGAATATAAATATTATTTTCAAAAGCTGCTTGAATAATTGTTTTATTAGGTTCAGTAGTTATTATTGTTCCATCAATATTAATCTGAGGCATATAAAATGCTCCTTAAGAAATTTAGTTTTTGAAAATTTCAAAAAAAGCAAATTACAAAATTTTAGCTGATTTTTATCTATTTTAAATAAATATTGTTTTTAATTTAATTTGTGATTGTGATAGCGATAAGCCTATGATTGCTGTTCTGCAATTCTCCATATTGCTTGGCAAGGGAAATTGTTTTGATATAATGATGATGAAAGGATGACAGAATCTATCCCTAAATGCATATAATTTTGTATCTCTTTTAATGATTGATAGTTAGGAGCTCCCTCAAAAAGCGATATTTTCATCTGAGATAGAGCAGCGATTTCTTTAACTTTTTCAATATCGACAGGTTTGTTATTTCCCATCCAATCTGTGCTTCCGAAGATCAATCTTTTACCACCAATAGATTTTATTATATTTATAAAATCTCTATATTTGTAATTGCTTCTTTTTCCCCAAATCATTAAATAATCACTATTGATATAGCAATGAAATATCACTCGAAATTCAGAATATTGTTTAATTAAATCTTCAGCACCCATAGGATTTTCGATAGCATAGCTACATATTGAAACGCGAAAAATTCCTTCCTCGAGATAATAAATACAATCTTCAATATTATTTGATACAGATGATAATGTAATTGGAATATCAAGAGCCTTTATAATTTGCAGGATAATATCTCTATTCGGGGAATGATAATCCCCATCTAAATCAGTTATATGCAAGGTCTTTGCATTCTCACTTCGCAACAACTTGCAAAATTCTAATGGATGCTCCATTAATTCTTGATAATAAAATTCGTTTCCATTATTTGTCTGGATCCTTTGCACAGATTTGCCATTTTTTAAATCGAGAGATGGAATTACAAGTAGCATTTTATTTCATCAATTTGTTCAAAGATAATTTTATAATTTCTTCTAGAGAGAGATTTTTATTTTTTGAATCTATAATTACTTGCGATATAACTTTATCTGCTGTATTCCGATTATATCCAAGTGCTAGCAGAGCATTTAGCGCCTCACTACGTGGTGTTTGGCTTATATTTGTCATATCGGTTTGAAATTGGGATTTTGTTATTTTATCTCTCAATTCAAGCACGATTCTTTCTGAAGTTTTTTTGCCAATGCCAGGAACTTTGCTTAATGATATAGAATTGCCATCTATTATCATATTTTTTAATTCTGTTGAATCAATTGCAGAAAGTATTCCTATTGCTGACTTCGGTCCGATGCCGCTTATATTAATTAAATTTTTGAAAAGCTCGCGCTCTTCTGCACTTATAAATCCATAAAGTGCCATTGTATCCTCTTTATGGATAAGTATTGTATATAAAAAAATATTTGAGTCAATCTCAGGAAGCATTTCATAAGTTTTTACTGAAATATTAATTGAAAAACCAACCGAGTTGTTTTCAATCACAATCTCAGTTGGTTTTTTCTCGATTATTTTCCCTCTTAGAAATGAAATCATTTATCTTTTAATAATTTTCTTTGTAATAGTTTCATTAGAAGTTTTTATCACTATGAAGTACTCTCCTGATGAATATTGGGTTAAATCGAGTTTTACTTCAAATTCACCATCAGAGTAAATATCTTGATTAATTAAAGGCTTCCCAAGTAAATCCCGTACTTCAATTATTATTTTTCCTTTATCAAAATTTTTCCCACGCAATAATGATGTACTACTTGTAGGATTTGGTAGAATTTCAATTGTATTAATATTATATATATCGCTTTTTCTTACATCGCTATATTTATCGACAAAAAATGAATCCGATTTCGCTTTGCATCCCCCTTCATTAATAACTTCAACCTGGAAATAACTATTTGTATCAAATGGTAAAATTAAATATTCTTTTTCAGTAGCTCCGATTATTATAGTTCCATTTTGATACCATTGATGACTATAACCATCGGTTGCAACTAATGTATTGCCATTGCGAAGAATTGTGGGCTTGTCAGGTATATTATAACGTTCAATAGTACAAGTAAGAGACCTGCTTTCACATCCATTTGAGCTAGTTCCCGTGACATAGTAATCCCCAGGCTCGGTGACCTTTATTTTACGCTCTGTCAAACCATTTGACCATTTATAACTACTAAACCCAAGATTTGCACGTATTTCTAATGTGTCGTTATCACCGCATAATCCAAAATAACCTGTTTCTGATGTAATTGTTATTTCTTTACGTGGCTCTATATTTACCATCACTGCTTTAGATTTCGCTGTGCATCCATCGGGATATGTTACAATAACGCTATACGAACCGCTTTCCTTAACTACAATTGATGGTGAAGTTTCGCCCGTAGACCATCTATAATTAACTCCTGATAAATCAATAGATAAAATTAAGCTATCGCCTTCGCAAAAGTTTGTACTTCCTGTATAAGATATTGTTGGACTTGTATAATTGCAATTAATAACATCAGTTTCCCATATTCCCCGCCCGTAAGTACCAGCACGCAGTTTTGTTTGAGAATTAGGCCCATAGCTGATTTCAAGCTCGTTTACAACAACATTTGGCAAATCATCTCCAAATCTTTCCCAATAAGCTGATCCATAATCTGAATAAAATACGCCAATATCAGTACCAATATATAATCTATCGGGTGAATTCTTTTGATAGACAATTGTATTTACAGGCACGTTTGGTAAATTACCTGAAAGATTTATAACATCTCCATTATTAATTTCATACACTTTATCATTTGGTGAAAAACCTGATTTTGAAATCCACAAACGTCGAGCATTATTTGGATCAACAGCAATCGAAGTGATTGCGGCAGAACTTGTTGTATATAATACACTCCAACTCGTTCCCCCATTATAAGATGCATATACATTTGAATAATTTGCTGAGTATATTACATTTGTATCAGATGGTGCAATTGCTAATGCCACAAGCGATTGCGAAGATGAAAACGAGGATAATTTTGTCCATTTTCCACTGCCGTAATTACTATTTTTCCATACATTATAATAGCCCGCGAAAAGAACTTTAGGATTTTGTGGATTTAAGATAAGGGGAGTCACCCATCCTCCTTCCTCAGTTATGCTGCTACCAATACGAGCTGAGCTATTCCCTTTATCATCTGAACGATAAAATGTACCGTAATAGATCGAATAATAAATTCTATTTGAATTAGTTGGGTCAATAATGCAATCCATACCATCAGCTGAGGAAATGTGTTTCCAATTTCCTTCGCTTACTCGCATACTAGTTCCATTATCCTGACACCCGCCAATAACCGCAGTCAAATCATTGTCGCTTGTTCCCATCTTATAAAATTGCGTTATAGACAATCCATTTGAAATATCACGCCAAGTTGTGCCATTGTCTGTACTTACTGAAATACCTCCATCACTTGTTACATAAAGTCGGCTACCTGATGGTGAAAACTCAAAATTGTGAATATCTGCATGGACAAAAGGTAAATTATTATAATATGTCCAGCTTGAGACAGCATCAAAAGTTATTGCTAAATCGCTTGATTTCCATATATTAACACCGCCCGTATAAATCAGAGTTGAATTCTTTGGTGAAACACATAAAGAAAGGTCGTAAGTGCCTTGTCCCCTGATATCACTATCCAATCCATCATACCACCCTAAAATATTAGGCACCGTACCCGTCGATGCTCTTTGCATCCAAGTATTGCCCGCATCTGTAGATAAATAAAATCCTTCAAATCCATAAGAACTGACATTTGATGCAAGGCAATATACATAGTCGGGATTTGCGGGTGTCGTTGCTATTGCTAATCTATTTGCATAAGGCACAGAGTATACCTTTTTCCAAGTTTCACCATTATCTGTGGAAACTGAGACAAAACAAGAACCACTATAATTGTATGTAGAAGCGTAAACTGTATGATAATCACCAGGCTTAAATTCCATATCGATATATGAACCCTCAGTTGTTTTTAAAGTCCACGTATCTCCCCCATCAATCGATTTATATATCCCTACATTCGTCGCTGCCAATATTATATTTTCATTATCCGGATTTAATAAAATGCGTGTAATTAATTTTGATTCATATAATTCCTTTGAGAACCCCGTGACTGTCCAAGTAGTCCCTGCATCTGTGGTTTTAATCAAACCAATTGTATAAAAATCTTTTCCACCAGTTCCGATTGTGCCATCTGCATCACCCGTAGCAACATAAACAATATTAGGATTTGTTTTAGCAATTGCAATATCAGAAACCCCTAATGAAAGAAAATTAGTAAATGGAAAACTTTGCCAACTTGACCCATTATTTGTTGTGCGCCAAACCCCTCCCGAAGCTGCCCCAATCCATAATTCATTTTCATTATTTGGATTAATTCTTACCACATTTATTCTTCCGAGTCCTTGCTCACGAACATCTTTAGAAGTCGGAGTATTTATGGGACCTAATAATTTCCATTGAACGCCTTGTAGCTTATTTCTATTAGTATTTTTATAAAATCTTGTATAATCGCTATATATTTTATAACCATTTGGAAATTCTCCCGTCGGAAAAGTTCTACTTTCCCAAAAATATTCCCATCTTTTAAATTGTTTCCAACCTCGTCGCTCCACTTGGTTTTGCATTTTAAATTGATTTAGTCGGACTTTTTGTATATCATAAAAATTAGGTTGCGGCTCCGATAACAATTCCTGTAAATTATCTTCTGCTCGCAAGTTATTGAAACTTAATATAATTCCAATCGAAATAATTAATAAAAATAGTCTCTTCATCTCGTTATTTTTTAATACTCTATATATTATATAGACAATTCAAAATCGAAAAAGTTACACTTTTAAAAAAATTTGTTCAAATTTAATACAAAATTAATAATTAATTTAAAAAAGGAAAAAAATCATTCTTAAAATATTAAGTATAACTATTTCAGATCAATATCTATCTCAACCTAAGGTTTTTGTGCTTTCCTACAGATTTTCAAAAATAATCTTATTGCCGAATTATATTCCAGCATTGAGGTTAATCCGTAGATTCATTGTTTTCTTTTCTTTCTATTCCTTTTGCCTCATCCCATAACTCATCCATTTCCTCAAGTGTCATCTCATTCAGATTTTTCCCAAGTTCTTTTGCTTGCTTTTCAATATATTGAAATCGACGCGTGAATTTCATATTTGCATATTGTAATGCTTCTTCGGGGATAATATCTTCAAACCGAGCAGCATTAACAAGTGCAAAAAGCAAATCGCCAAATTCCTCTTTTGCTTTTTCTTTATCCCCGGCTTTCAGTTCTGCGTTCAATTCGTTAAATTCCTCATCAACCTTAGCCCATACATCTGTTTTTTCGTTCCAATCGAATCCTACGCGTGATGCTTTGTGTTGAATACGTTCCGCACGCAACAGTGCAGGCATAGCAATAGGCACGCCATCCAATATACTACCCTCACGCTCGGTTTTTTTTATATTTTCCCAATTTTTAAGTACCTGCGATTGGTTTTCGACTTCAACATCTCCAAAAACGTGGGGATGGCGACGCACCATTTTTGTGTGAATTTTTTCTACAACATCTTTCAATGTAAAGGCTTGCCTTTGCTCGGCAATTACTGAATGCATAAAAATATGCAATAGAACATCACCAAGCTCACCTGATAATTCCTCATCATCTTTTTTATAAACCGCATCCATCACTTCATAAGCCTCCTCAATTGTCAATTGTGCTATGCTCTCGTTTGTTTGCTCTTTATCCCAAGGACAATTTTCCCGTAATGCCCAAACTAATTTATTGAATGCATCTAACCAATCATTTAAATTATTAGGATCCTGTGGAAGTGGTATATCTACTTTATTATTATTTGCCATAATGAAAATTGATTAAAAATCTTGAGACGATGGAATATGGTAAGTTAATAAATGCCCCGAAGTATAAAATGCAAATTTCATTTTCATTTAATATGTTGCAAAATTTGCTTTGCCGATAATAAGCACTTTTGCGATAGTTCCTCTGTTATAACTTTTTCGCTATCATAATCTGCATTGTTTCTGTATTTTCTCAATTCGTCCAATAATTTACCAATCCATTGATCATTTATATCATTTGACTGCTTGAAATGTGCTATAATTTTTGAGTGAATATCGCTCTTTTTATATTGTTCAAATTGGTTTAAGTCCCTTATAGTGCAAAATATTCCATAATAAGATCTGCTAATTGCAGTTCTATACGCTTCTTCGGATTTATGTAATTGAATATTTTCCGCAAGTTGTATAAATTTTTCCCAATTGAATCTCATAATGGTTCCACAGCATAGTTTAATCGGTTACCAACTTTATTAATTATATTGCTAAACCATATATCAAATAATTTTTTTTCTTTTTCTAATGCATTTTCAGGTCCAAGTGGAGTTTTTATAATGATAAACAACTCATCCCAATTTTCTTCGGGGTCATTATGCAGTTCAAGATACAATGGGCAACTTCCAAGTACATTCTTAATATAGTATGGTGCAAGTTTTAGAATACGCATTAAATCGTTATTGTCTTTCAGAAATTTAAAAATCTTTTGAGAATTTTCAAGGACATATAAATTCTTGATCGAGTTGATTAATATATTTTGTTCGGCATGCAAAGACATTCCGGGCAGCTCAATTTTATTCTTTTCTCTAAAAGAATAATTGATAATATTAGGAATATCTTTCTTTTGACTATACTTCTTTTGAAAATTGCCCATAAGTATATCAGGTTTAAGTGTTATCGAAGAACCAACTATATTATCAGCACTTTTTGGAATTTTATAATTATCAATTATTTCCATTATTTCCCTCACCAAATAATTTTCGTGCATTATCAGTAATGCAAGATTCAAAAGATGAATTTATTATTTTATGGGCATTATCAAGCCAATCAGATAATCCGTTAAAGGTAATTCTTTCGGTATTATTCAAAGTAAAGTTAATATCCAAAGTTATTTTATTTGTTTCTTCGTTTTCAGAGGGAATTGATCCTAAAAATAAAATAAGTTGATCATCATTGTAAGGGATATTTACTCTACTCAAAAATTGATTATAATTGTTCGGAATATCCTCAGGTATATGAACATAAAATTTTAAATAATCTTTCAAACCTTTACTCTTGTCTTTAAATTCTATGACGTTAATATATCTTAAAGTAATACTCAGAATACCTTCGGGATTTGCAATTCCCCTATATATTTCCAATATTTTTAATATTAATGGTTTAAATTTCGACCAAGAAGGATAAGGTTTAAGACAATTCACTGCTAAGAGATCCGGTGATAATTGAACCAAGGAATTGTTATTATGCGAAAAAAATTGAAGTTTTGGTGGAGTTGGAATAATTGTTTGCTCTAAACCGCTTTCCGTGCCTTTTAATTCTAAACCAACGCCCATAAGCTCTTTTTTATTTGGGAATTCATCCTTTATTTGCGAATAAAATATACCTGGTATCGTCAAATCCCATTTTTTTGTTGATATAAATTGAATTTCGCATAATGCTTCCACTAACGGCGGATTGATATATTGATTGTTCATTTTGTTTGCCTCGTATCCCTTATCATAAAAATTAAATTAATAATAACAAAATTAATGAAAATAATATTAAAATAATACATTTAATTCGTGCTATTTATTTCTCTCCCCAAGGCGCCAAGCTCGCTAAGGGATTTTACCCTTCTGCAATTGCAGTATAAAATCGCTCGCATAATTGCTTGATATCATCTATTCGGGCGATGCTGTTTACCCATTTTTGTGGAATATCCGCATAACCATAATATATCCCTGCCAATCCGCCTGCGACTGCACCCGTTGTATCGGTATCACCCCCAAGATTTACAGCTGCAAGCACGGTTTCTTTGTACGATTTATGATTTAATAAACACCACAGGCTTGCTTCCAAAGTGTCGATAACATAACCACTCGAATTAATTGAATTTATTGCAAATTGCGATATATCATTTTCCAGAATTCGTTCGAAATGTTTTAGTTCGTGGCTATATAGTTCTTTGGAATAATAATCCAGCACAGTTTCCTTCATTTTTTGATATGCAAGCTCGGGGTCATTACCTTTCAACAAATTTATACCAAATTGCACATAAATACCACAAGCCATTTGCGAGCGGATATGCCCGTGAGTCAAGCAAGACACTTGATGCGTCAAATTGAATTGCGTATCAATGTCTTTATTTTCCAAATAAAATATCATTGGAGAAATACGCATAAGCGAGCCATTGCCGTTGCTGTATTCATCGCGGGGACCTGCTTCTAAGGGATTTATACCTTGCTTAAGGCGTTGAATTGCATTATATGTTGTGCCACCTACATCGAAAACAACACCGTGAGATGTCCAATAGGCATTAAACAACCATTTGATAAATTTATCAGCGATATCATCTAGATTGAATCCAGAGCAAAGGGAATCAGCCAAGCAAAATGTAAGTGAGCTATCATCCGACCATGTTCCCGGAGGTTGGTTATGCGTTCCAAAACCATTCATTTGAGTTATAGGCTTTGTTTCTAGGATTTGCCGCGATACAAATTCAACTGGTACCCCAAGCGAATCGCCTACGCACACTCCAATCAAGCAACCAAGTACTTTATCTTTTTTCATAATATATTTATATTTTCTTTCATTTTGTTATTAACAATACTTTTGAAACTGCTGTATAAGTTCGTTTGCTATATGTAAATACAATTTCATCATCCTTTGATATTCTTAAATCCTGCAATGGAATACAACTAAGCTTTAAATTTAAAACTTCTTTATGACTGAATAATGACATACTTTTTATTTTTTCTTAAATAACATTATATATTCGTGCTTAAAAATATAAAATCCACCTACTAATGCTCGGTATCTCCATAATTCTTGCTGGTTGCGTTTTGCTCGTGTATCATCAAAATTCTTGACTATTATACTTTTCAATATAAAATCCCGTTTCATAATTTCCTGCATACAATAAAAACCTAATGGTATCCATTCACCTTGTGAATATTTATCTCCAATTACTAATGCAAAATAGCGGCCCCTTTCTAAATATGGAGCCGTATTATCCACAACAGC
>JAGOIG010000152.1 GCA_017995735.1 Candidatus Kapaibacterium sp.
CCAAATGTGTCAGCAAATTCATCAGCCATTTTCCTTACTTCATCAATTACTGATTGGTCTTTAAATTCTGAACCGTACACCCCACTCACTGCTCTTATTTGTGGTGTATAACGACCGCAAACCTTTTCAATTGCATCTGAAATTTCGCCCAATGTGGCTTTTGCCCTTGCTGCATTTATTGAAAGTTCAAGTAAATTGCCCGTCCCATCTTGTGCTGCCTGCGTGATTGCATTAAGTGCGGATTTCACATCTTGCTCATTGCGTTGGCTTTTCAATTCACGTAAGCGTGCGATTTGATTTTCCCGTACTGCTGTATTATCTATATCTAATATCTCAATTTCTTTACTTTCTTTGACTTGGTATTTGTTTATTCCAACTCTGATTTCTTCATTTGAATCAATTTTTGCCTGCCTAATTGCGGATGCTTCTTCTATTCGCATTTTAGGAATGCCTGTAAGTATTGCTTTTGTCATACCGCCAAGCTTTTCAATTTCAATTATATGTTTCCAAGCACGGTGCATTAATTCATTTGTTAAATTTTCAAGAAAATATGAACCACCATAAGGATCAATCGTCTTTGTTATAAATGTTTCCTCTTGCAAATAAATTTGCGTATCACGTGCAATACGTGCTGAAAAATCTGTGGGTAAAGCAAGTGCCTCATCCAGTGCATTTGTATGCAGCGATTGTGTATGACCAAGAACAGCGGAAAGCGCTTCTTGTGCTGTTCTAATTACATTATTATATGGGTCTTGCTCTGTCAAGCTCCAACCTGATGTTTGAGAATGTGTTCGTAATGCAAGAGATTTTGGATCCTTTGGATTGAATTGATTTATGATTTTTGCCCAAAGAACACGTGCAGCACGTAGTTTGGCAATTTCCATAAAATAATTCATCCCAATTCCCCAAAAGAAGGAAAGTCTCGGAGCAAAAGCGTCAATATCAATCCCTGCATTTAACCCTGCACGCACATATTCCAGTCCATCTGCAAGTGTATAGCCAAGTTCGAGATCTGCGGGAGCTCCCGCTTCCTGAATATGATAACCCGAAATTGAAATGCTATTGAATTTTGGCATATTTTGAGATGTGAATTTGAATATATCAGAGATAATTCTCAGTGACATCTCGGGCGGATAGATATATGTATTTCGCACCATATATTCTTTTAAAATATCATTTTGAATTGTCCCTGCTAATTGATTTAACTGCACACCTTGTTCTTCGGCGACTACGATATAAAAAGCAAGTACAGGCAAAACGGCGCCATTCATTGTCATTGAAACTGATACTTTATCTAATGGTATGCTATCAAATAGAATCCGCATATCCAGAATTGAATCCACCGCAACGCCCGCTTTGCCGACATCTCCTATCACTCGAGGATTATCTGAATCATATCCACGGTGCGTTGGCAAATCAAAAGCAATAGATAATCCCTTTTGTCCTCCTGCTAAATTCCTGCGATAAAAGGCATTGCTTTCCTCTGCTGTAGAAAATCCCGCATATTGTCGTATTGTCCAGGGCCTTGAAACATACATTGTTGCATAAGGTCCGCGTAAATACGGTGGAATGCCCGCAGTGAAATTCAAATGCTTCAGATTTTGCAAATCATCTTTAGTGTATAATGGGTTAATATTTATATTTTCTAATGTATTAATAGGAGTAAGCGAATTTTTGGAAATATCATCTTCACCAAGTGCTTTTTCCCAATCGCTTTGTATTTGTTTAATATCTGAAAGATTTAGATCTATTTTTGAAAAATCGGGTATTTTCATTTAATTGATTTTTATTTAATAAGATTAATATTTTGAATTCTCAAAAGGGTTTCATATACATCGGAATTTAGATAAATAAAATCATCTACACCAAATTGTTTATATAAGTCAATTTGCTCTTTTGGATAGCCCGCAAGAATTATATATGTCAATGGCTTAAATTTCTTTACCAATTGAGCAAATTCAGGTACGATTTTCACATATTTTTCATCGCTTGAGCAAATTGTTATAATATTGCTTGGATTTTCGAGTAGATATTTCATTGCATCTGATGGAGTTGAAAATGCAGGTGTAGATTTAATTTCAAATCCACCTATTGCGAGATATTCTCCTGCAAAGTCATTTCGCGGTTTATATTCAGATAATTCTCCAAAATTAAATAATGTGATGGATGGATATGCTCCATTTTTTTCTTTATATGCGTTTGCATTATCACGTAATTTTTCAAAATCTTCTGCAAAACGTAAAACCCTTAATTGCTCAATATTTAATTCATTATTTTGTTCTGATGGCGCTTCTTCATTAGATTCAAATTCCATATAACCCTCCGGTATTTTTTCATTTAATAAAGGATATTTATTTGTGCCGACAAGCACAAGTTTTCTTGTATGATAATCCTTTATTTGAATATCAGATGTTTGTTGAATTTCAGTTTGTATGTTTCCACTTTTTATATTTTCAAAAAATCCTCCATTTGCTTCAATTTCTTGGATTTTTTGCCAGGTTTTTATACATATTTCATTTGTTAATTCTTCTAAATAATATGAACCTGCAGCGGGATCAATTGTATCAAGCAGATGCGATTCATTGAGATAGATTAGTTGAGTATTCCGAGCAAGTCGTCTCGATAATTCGCTTGGATAACCATAAGCAGAATCGAAATATCCAACTTCAATGCTATTTGAATTGCCAAGTATTGCAGCAAGGCATTCTGTAGAATTCCGCATTATATTTGACCAAGGATTAAATTTTGTCTTGTTTCGTAAGGATGTCTGAGAATGAATGAACATTTTTTGCGATTGCTCATTTCCGCCAAATTCTCGAATGATTTTTGTCCATATAATTCTTGCAGCACGGAGTTTTGCAATTTCCATAAAGAAATTAGAACCAATTCCGAAAGAGAAGCGTATTTTTGGAGCAATTTTATCAACATCTAAATCAAGCAATTGCAATGTCTTAATATATTCAATAGCTTCAGTAAAAGAATAGGCTAATTCCTGAACTGTATTTGCACCAGCATTATGAAAAATACTACCGTTTATATTTATTACTCCAAAATTGGAATTATCATATTGATTTATCAATTCTTCAATTTGCTTATAATAGTTATTTAGCGATAAAGCCAAATTCCCTGTTGATAATAATTTACCAAAAATATCAGCTCCGAGATTCCCTTCAAATTTTGATATATCAATTTTTGATTTTTTTAAAAAATCCTGAAATAATTTAGAGAAATCATAGAAAATTTCATCTGTGGAAAAATATATAGGATATTTTGATAAATCTATATTTTCAAATGCATTAGCGAAATCATCGATATTATTCAGCTCAATTCCATATTTGATCTGCCGATGGTGATTACTAATACCCCGCACTTTAATATTTATAGCATTTTGGCCATTTGCCAAATCATTTTGCAATGCAGTATTAAATTGCTTGATATCAGGGTAGGGGATTGCCTGGGCAATTAACCAAGGGTTGGCTTTATAGCCTAAAGGATTTTCGCCGCGATTATATGGTGCAATCCCCGGATATTGAAAATTATATAATGGATTATTTTTTAAATCATTTTCATTATAAATAGGCTTGAGAATTATATCTTCGATAGTTTTTGTAAAAAGTTTTTTCTCAAAATCCCCACCTTTGAGCGATTTAATTGCTTCATCTTTCCATTGCTCGTAGGATGTAATTGGAAATTCATCAAATTTTAATTCTTCCTGCATATTCATACTTATTATATATTTACTGCTTCATTATATGCAACGGCTGCTGCTTCCATCAAGGCTTCGCTTAATGTTGGATGTGCATGTATTGTTTTGAATAGATTCTTTCCGGTTGCGCCAACTGAGCGAGCAAGTGTTGCCTCGCCAATCA
>JAGOIG010000023.1:0-4757 GCA_017995735.1 Candidatus Kapaibacterium sp.
AAATTGGCTGTGCTTGATGAGAGCACAAAAAAACCACTTCAATCAGCAACAGTGCATTTTAGTTCACTCGATGGAGAATCTAAGAATAAAACTTTTGTAGGTAAGACAAATATTAAAGGAGAGGTTGCTTTTCCATTCAAGGGCAAGCAAGCAATAATTATTACTTTTGTCGGATATAAATCGGTTTTCGACACACTTGATGGAGCTCAAAATCATAAAATATATCTCAAACCTACTTCAATTATACTCAATGAAATAGTGACAACGGGGCAATTTTCGCCACAATCTGTATATAGCTCTGTTTATCCTGTTCATATTATTTCAGAAGAGAGAATTATATCCCAAGCCGCAACAAATCTCAGAGATTTGATGAAAACACAATTAAACGTTAGAATAAATCAGGACAATATACTCGGAAGTTCAATGTCAATCAACGGCATATCGGGTCAAAATATCAAAGTAATGGTAGATGGCGTACCCGTGATTGGTCGAATGGAGGGCAATATTGATTTAAGCCAAATCAATATGAATAATGTTTCAAAAATTGAAATTATCGAAGGACCAATGAGCACTATCTATGGATCAGATGCGCTTGGGGGTGTTGTGAATATCATTACGCAAGAGGCTGAATGCGAGCGGTCGGAGTTCGATGCAAATGGGTATTATGAAAGTATTTATCAAGTAAATTTTGATGGAAATTTACGATTTAATATAAATAAATATAATTTTCTTATCTCGGGTGGACGTAATTTTTTTGGTGGCTATTCAACAGTTGATACTTCACGTAATAAGCAATGGAATCCAAAAATTCAATATTTTGGGAATTTTAAATTAGGCCATGACTTCAAAAATTTGAAAGCACAATATTCATTGCAATATTTTAACGAATTTATCTTAAATCGGGGCGAGCCTTGGCTGCCTTACAAAGAAGAAGCATTCGACGATGAATATAGAACAAATCGCCTCACAAGTTCATTATTTCTCAATGCAACTGTTGGGAATTATAAATATTGGAATACACTTCTTGATATATCGTATTATAATCGCAAAAAAAATACCTACTATATTGATTTGACAACTTTGCATAGAGTGCTCTCGGGCAATCTTGAAGATCAGGATACAACAACGTTTATGAATTATTTATTTCGCACATCTTATAGTTGGGATAATCCTGCTTCCATTTTTAGCTATTTAATTGGAACAGATTTAAATTACGAAACTGATAAAGGGAAGCGAATCGAAGGTAATAGCAAGGAAATTGGAGATTATGCGATTTATGCGAGCATTGGCTGGTTGCCATTTTCTAATTTGCGGATTCAACCCTCAGTCAGGTTTATTTATAATACAAAATATCAAGCACCAATTGTACCCGCATTTAATATTAAATGGGACATAATTGAAAATTTTGCCTTACGAGCAAGTTATGCAAAGGGATTCAGAGCCCCAACATTGAAGGAATTATATTTTATGTTTGTGGATGCTAATCATAATATATGGGGGAATCCAAATTTATCTGCTGAAAACTCTGACTCTTGGAATGCTTCTTTAACTTATAAAATTCCATTTAAAAATTCAATTTTTGATATTGGAACTTCTTTTTTTTATAATGACATACGCAATCTTATCACACTTGCATTTATCCAAGATACGAAATATGCAAATGTGAATATCGGAAAATATAAAACGACAGGCTTAAATCTGACTGCGAATTATTACACGAATAATATATCGCTACAAACAGGGTTTTCATATATTGGTAGGTATAATGATTATTCAGACACTACAAATTTACCCGAATTTATGTACTCTCCCGAATTTCAAGCCAATATTATCTATAAATTACCTCTATGGGAAATTCAGTTAGCAGCATTTTATAAATATACAGGAAAAATGCCTGGTTATGGACTGAGTACAGATAATAAAGTTGCAGAATATACAATTGATGATTATAATACTCTGGATATATCATTAAATAAGTCGTTTTTGAATAATTTATTGACATTGCAAATTGGTGGAAAGAACCTTTTCAATGTGACCTCAATAAAGCAAAATATTGCTACTTATGAGGGCACTCATTCCTCAGGAGCCGTAAATATGCCAATTGCTTGGGGACGTACTTTCTTTGTATCATTAAAAGTTAATGTAAAGTAATGAAAATGAAAAAGATAATTATATTTTTGTTTACTATAAATTTTATATTGACATCGTGCATCCCCGAAGAGCAACCTATCAAACCTCATAGCAGTGGAAATGTAACGGTAGGATATGTAGAGATGGGAAGCTATTATTTAAATCAAATTTATTATAATTTGGAAACAAATACTGTTGTATCAACTAATGCCTTTACTGATTGGGACTTAGCATTTTCTTGTATTTCTGATACATTTGTAATTAAACTTAATGGTGCATCTATGATGCGAGTTTATAATACTCATAAAATCAATTTTGATGAAGTTTCTTCCACTGATACTTCTTTAATACCCATTGAGGCGTGGCAATATGATAATCCAAAGGGCAAACTTGATTCAACAGCAATTGGCAATTGGTGGGAAGATATCAAGCCAGGAGAGTTAATTTCAAAGCAAGAAGTATATATCATTGATAGAGGCACAAATGAGCGCGGAAGGAATTTAGGTTATAGGAAATTCCAAATTCTTGGATTAGAAAATCAAATCTATTATGTAAGAGTTTCAAATTTGGATGGAAGCAATAAGCAGGAAATTGAAATTCCAATAAACCCTTCAAAGAATTTCGTTCAGTTAAGTTTAAAAGACAGCGTCAAAGTTATAGAACTGGAACCTGATTTTGATCAATGGGATATATTATTTTCAAAATATACAGAATTATTATATACAAATGAAGGTGTTCCAACGTGGTATGGAGTCACAGGCGTATTATTAAACCGCAAATTTGTGAGTGCTATACTTGACACAAGCAAACCATTTGATGAAATCACTTACCAGGACATTGCTAATTTGCAATTATCTAATAATATCAACGCCATTGGTCATGAATGGAAATGGTATGACCTTAGCAAAGGTGTATATTCTGTACTTCCCGAAAGGGTTTATATTATAAAAAGCATAAATGGATATTTATATAAACTGCATTTTACAGCATTCTATAATGAGCAGGGTGTTAAAGGATATCCAAAATTTGAATTTCAAAAATTATAATTTTTTGGGCTGATAATTATCTTTTTTGTTTTTTCAAAGTCTGCATCTCCTCAATTTTGCTACGTTTTAATTCTGTAAGTGAATAATGAATTATGGTAAATTGCCAAATTGGTATTTCATATCCATCAGGATATTTCATTTGCATTTTTAACTCTTGAGTTATAGTATAATCTTTTGGAATTTGATTTACCATACTCAATATTAGCTCACCATAACTATTGATTTTTGCATCAATTATAAAATTCATATCCGCACTGTTTATGCCATAAAATCCACGAGCAGTTTTCACAAATGTAATCATCAGACTTGAATCGCTTTCTGTATATACAGTATCCTTTAATCTGAAAAGCGAAGTTTGATCAATAATTCCAGGAGGAAACGCATTTTCAAATAATGTATCCTGCGTTTTTATAAGCCAGGATTGATTGATGCGTTTGCAATTTTCTTTAATTGGAAAAAATAAATACGGTTGAAATATTCCCCCCAAAGTCGAGGCAATATGTGTAGTATCTGCATTCCATCCCTTCAAGCGATTGCCTAATGAATCTATCACAAGATGAATTTCCTTGCCTATCCAGACAGAAAAATTTCGAGTGGAGCTATCCCCTTTTTGATTCCATTCCTTTGTTTCTGATGAGAGCAATTGCAAAGTTAAATAATAATTCATTATTTTATCCACTGAATCGCATACTACTTGCAAAGTCTCCTTGCGATCTTTCATAATTGGTTCATCCAATCCTTGATTAAGACTATCTATTGTCTGAACTTGATAAATTAATGTATCTTTGGGATAGAACCTATACTTGAAACAAAATGTATCTTGTTTTGTGATTTGATTATGTAATGTATCTGCTGAAATTTTTGAAGTGTCTTGTGCATAGAGGTTATTAATTAAAAATATTATAAAAAATATCCAAATAATTTTTTTCATTTCATTTTGCTCTTTATATCTTTGACGATTAAGAATGCATCAGTTTGATTATCATCGCAATTAAAAGCTGGATTTGATTTAATTTCGATTCGATTTTTCAATTGATCATAATTTGCAATTTTTGAGTTTAATAATTCAATGCGAGTTTCAAGCAATTTTTCAAATCCTACTTGGTCAAATTTGGTTTGTGCGGTTTGCTTTTTTGATTTGCTCTTTGATGGTGACGTAACAATTTGAGTAAATCCTTCTTTGCTATCACAACCTGTAATTGTCAGGAAAAAATCAGGGTCGCGATTAAATCGCAATTGAGTATTAAGATCCTCGAGAATTTTATCAGCTTCGCTATTAAATTCTGCCGAATTTGGTTTAAATAAATCATACTGCGACATAGTTCTTCCAATTTTTAACATTTGAATATAAAACGTATCAGCAATTTCTGAATAATTATCAACAATAGGCATTTCTATTTCAAATTCCTTAGTAAGAATAGTCTTGCCCGTGCATTTCATTTTATATTTATTTCCACTTTCTAAGATTTGCTCGAATTTGCCTGTAATTGAATTTGAAGATATTTTGAAACTCTTTCCCTCTTCATTTTCTATACGAATATCCGCCTCAATAGGTTCGTTTGTTTCGGAATCAAGCAACCA
>JAGOIG010000023.1:4857-18292 GCA_017995735.1 Candidatus Kapaibacterium sp.
ATTTTATTAAAGTGGAACAATTTCCCAAATATTTATTATATTTGTATTTTTAAAAAGTGCAAAAGGCAAAATGTCCAGTTTCAAGGGAAGCGAAAAGTATGCAATTGATAGCAAAGGACGGGTGAAAATACCTGCCCGAATGTTGCGATCGCTTTCTTCTGAAGCGGATGGTACCTTTGTACTGAATATAGGGCGAGATGGATGTATTTACGCATACCCGAAGGATGAGTGGGAACAAATTGAGAAGAAACTTGCAGCAGTAAATCAATTTGCTGAAAAGGACATATTCTTTTTGCGTCGTTATTTGATGGATGCTACTGAATTGCAACTGGATGGACAACAACGTTTGACAATTCCGCAGAAATATTTGAAACCGGTGGGTATTGAAAACGAAGTGGAAATACTTGGTGTGCTTGACCATTTGGAATTTTGGAACCCTGAAAGATTGCAGGAATATATTTCATCGCGAGATGAAAAGGAATTCGATGAAATTTCCGAAGAAGTAATGACAAGAAAATTGACATAAATTGGAAAAATATAATTATCACACTCCTGTATTAAAAGAGGAAGCGATTAGTTATTTGATAAATAATCCCGATGGGATTTATATTGATGGAACACTTGGTGGAGGTGGCCACACAAGTGCAATCCTCGAACGACTTGGCAATAAGGGACTAGTTATAGCAATGGATAAGGATCCCGATGCAATCGAATATTGCCAAAAGCGCTTTGCAGATGAATTGTCGAAATATCCACCGCGATTACAACTCTATAATGAGAGTTATTTGGAGGCATGCAGCATAGCTGAGCGTATTGGTAAAATTGCAGGACTTCTGCTTGATTTGGGAGTCTCATCCAAACAAATCGATAGCGAACTGGGGGGTTTTAGCTATCGGACGCAGTCAGATTTGGATATGAGATTTTCTCCCAAAGGCTTAACAGCAAAAGACCTGCTTACGTCAGCTACACAAGAAGAGCTTGAGCGAATATTATGGCAGTATGGAGAAGAACCATACTCTCGCAAAATTGCACGGCGAATCGTTGAGGTTCGCCGTAGCAATGCTCTTTCTACTACGTTTGACTTACGTGATATTGTCGCTCAATGCGTTCCGCAAAAACATCTTACAGATTCCCTTTCACGAGTTTTTCAAGCAATTCGCATTGCTGTAAATAACGAACTTACAGTAATACAAAATACGCTTGAATGCATTTTGCCATATATTGAAATCCACGGCAGAATTGTTGTGATTTCATATCACTCGCTCGAGGACCGCATTGTGAAGAATTTTTTCAAAGAACATTCAGAAGCAAAAACACATCAAAATAAATATAAGGTTGAGCATAATCTATCAACTAACGTGCCAAAAATGAAAATTCTCACAAAATTGCCAATCACCTCCACAGAACAAGAAATCGAACGCAATCCCCGCTCCCGCAGTGCAAAGTTGAGAGTAGCTGAGAGAATATATTAACTCTGGTATTCTATCCTTCCCACTGTCTTTCCGAACAAAGTAAGAAACAAATATTTATAATAAAAAAAACTTGCATTTTATTTATTTTATTATATTGCATTTTCGAAAATAGCTCTTTTCATTTTTCTTTTTTTGCAAAATATAAACATTAGAGAAATTGCAACTCCACACGTGATTAAGCGAATAAATTGAAAATTATGTTATTTATTAAGGTGAAAGAATGAAAAAATTAATTATTTTATTATTCATTAGTTTATTTGTATTGCCTGTTTATTCTCAAAATTGGAATCCTTTTCCATTCAACCAAGAAACTTATTTTAAAACCGATATTTCAATTGATTACTTTACTGGGGCTATAAATTCTTATTATATAATGAAATTTAAATTTGATTCAGTTTATAATAAAGAAGATGGAACTGCAATATATTATGACTGGCGATATAGACAATTTCAGGATTTGCTTTGCGCCGATTCATTATCAAAGAATATATCAGATATGTATTACTATCACGGTAATATTTTTTGGGATAAGCACGATGTATTTGCAATTAAAAACGATACAATGTATTATTTTTATGATTATTATTATACTAGTTTCAAACATACAGATACTGGTTGGGTATATTCGACAATTCATCAACCTTTAACTTTTTATCTTCCATTAAATGTAGAAAATGAACAATCTTGGGAAATGGATATTCCAGAGATTGGTGATACTGCGAGCAGTCACAATAAGCATTTTGTCTTCTCTACTACATTAGCGAGTGAAGAATTCATCTTTCCAAACATCAAAGATTCAGTAAGAACAATTAATATGTTCTATAATGACAAGATAGTAGGAAAATTTGTGATGAGTAAAAATTATGGATTTTTGGAATTTCCACCCCTATATTCTATTTTCAAGATATCCGGAGATGAATTAAAAACATCTCAACTTAAACAATTAGAATTAACAGGATTGGAAAAGGACGGAAAACAATATGGTATGATACCCATAAAATACACATTTGATGAATTTTTCCAATTGGATGTGGGTGATATCAAATATTGGGAAATATACCCCAAACTAATAGCAGATTCTATCATTGCAGTTGAAAGAACAGATGAATATCTTCAATATATTTATTCTTGTTATGAATATTATGTCGGTGATAATTCTTATAGTACATATTTAGATTCGGAGAAAGTGTATTATGCTGATTTCGAACAAATTCTCTCAAATAACTTAAACACAATCGTGTGGGGAGATTTCAATCAAGAACATGCCGCTTATAGAGATAGAAGTAAAAAAAGATTATTTTTATTTAAAGGGAATGTGCTAGTCCCAACAGATTCGATTCACAAAAACCATAAGCATTTGATTGAAGGAATTGAATATTCTTATTGGATGTATAATGAATCAGTGGAGCTCGTGGATAAGGACAAATGCATCATTAGTGGTCATACTGATTTTAGTACCTGGAGAAGCTATTATCCCGTGATAGGGAATGATAATAAATATTTTTGGCTATTTGATGATTTTTTATATGGTAGCGTTGTCGCATTCAAAAAGGATGGTGTTGTTTATGGAACTATCCCCGAACAATTAATAAATGTGAGTGTTAAAGAAGATATAGCCAAATCCACAATTCTTTTCCCCAATCCAACAGATGGAAATTTTACAGTGGAATTTGCTCTCGATGCACCATCAAATGTGGAATTTCAATTGTATAATTCATTAGGTGAAAAAATATTTAATTCAGAAAATGAATTATTTCTTGATGGGTTGAATAAGAAAGAGATAGATGCAAGCAATTTGAGTAATGGTATCTATTTCTGCAAGATGATAACACAAACTAATACGAAATATTTAAAATTTATTGTTATCAGATAAAATATTGTAGAGACACCATTGAATGGCGTCTCTATGGCTGGTATAAAAGTGGACTTTGATTTAAAGAGACGCCATTGAATGGCGTCTCTACATATTATTGGGCAAACCAGGCTCAACCATTACAACTTCTTCTTTCGATATTACTACGGCGCCGGGGTTTGCTCCTTTGGGTTTGCGGACATATTTGCGTTGTGTGTATGCGACGGGGACATATTTGGCATTTCTTTGAGATGAATAATATGCAGCGATTGAAGCAGCAATCTTTATTATTTCTTTTGTTGGGGCGGCATTTTTGTTCCCTTTCAAAACAGTATGCGAACCGCTTGCACCACGAATATGAAACCAATAATCCTGCGGCTTTGCAAAACGGAATGTCAGTTCATCATTATTTTCGGAATTTTTCCCCACATAAACAGTCCAATCTGAATCGAGTTCGAAGCGTCTAAATTTTTCTGATATATCTTTATCTTTTGTTTCCATAAATCTTTTATAAAATTGTTCCCAATTTTTGAAGTGTATTTTCAAATCTTTCAAATTATAAATTTTTTGCAATTCATCGAAAATTTCTTGCCATTCCAAGTATTTCGATTCATAATCTTTTTGTTGGCTATCGGATAATTTAATTTGTTTTTGCAAAGATTTATATTTATCGAAGTATTTACTTGCATTTTCTTTAATATTCAATTTTTTATCTAATGGAATTCTAATTATATTGCCTTCGTAATCAACTATTTCAATTTCATCTTTCCCCTTTATATTTTGAATATTAGACGAAATCAGCAGCTCGCCATATTTTTTATATTTATTTGATAAATCAATAATTTTCTCAATATTTTTTGTATCATCTAATTTTTTTGCATACCTATCAGTATTACTTTTTGCAATTTTATATAATTGCGAATATAATTTTTTGAATTTATATTGAGAAAGTCGTAGTGCATAAGTTCGATGAATCGCTTGATTTATATCATCGGTTTGGAATCTAATTTTCGGATAATCTTGAAGTGGAATAAGTGAAAACAGAGTATCGCGTTTATCATTTTCTAAAATATAATAAGTATTATTTTTTAGAATTTCATCACGAAAGATATTTGCTTTATTATATATTTCATTTAACTCAGCACTAGAAAAATCAGAAAGCTGAATATCTGCATTAATATTATATTTATAAAGAAATTCTTGAGCATAATATTTTCCAAGATTCAGGTCAGAATTGCTTAGAGCTTTTAGAATTGTTTCATCTTTAGGTAAGTCAGTTAAATTAATGGTACTAGTCTGAGGCAAATGAAAATGAGTACCCGCAAGCGTTTTATTATTATTTAATGCGTAAACTATATCATCATATTTATCTGTGCAGACTAAGTTATTTTTTGATTTACTAAATAAAAGAAAATAAATGTGGGAATTAGTAAATTCAAATTCAAGCATTCGATTATTCTCAAAAGCAAGGATATCTTTTAATGTTTCGCCATAAATATTCTGAAATAAATTAATAGAATTAGATTTTTTCTTTTCGTCATTATGTAAGAAAATACATTCAAAATTTGGAAGCGCAGAGAATTTCAGATTTATAATTTGCGAGCCATTATAAAACTGTAATATAGCGGTATCTTTTTCCTGTGAATATGCTTCAATAATCTTACTACCAATCAAATTTTGGAAGTTTTCAGCAAGTTTCAATAATGTAAAATAATGAATTAGCATTTGTAAGATGAATTAAATTAATAAGACTTTTCTTAATTTCGTAAATTGCTTAGAATGTAAAATTATGGAAAATAGATGAACACAAAAACAATGTATCGCGTGGGTGCTGGAATAGCATTCGTAGTATCCTTTATTACATATCTGATATGCGTGCAACCAACTGTACCATTTTGGGACTGTGGAGAATTTTCAGGAGCATCTGTATGGCAACAAGTACCACACCCACCTGGTGCGCCATTATTTTTATTACTTGTAAAATTTTTAGAGATATTAATTCCATCGGGTGATCTGGGATGGCAAGCAAATATGATTTCAGTAATTGCAAGTGCTTTTACAATTTTATTGCTGTATTTCATAACGGCTAAGGCACTTGAAAATATGATTGGACATAAAGCAAAAACTACATACGAAGCTATATCTGTGTATGGTTCAGCGTTAGTTGCAGCACTTGCTTTCAATTTTAGCGATACATTTTGGTTCAATGGAGTAGAATCAGAAGTTTATGCTACTTCTGTATTCTTTGTAGCATTAATTACTTATGTAATGATGGTTTGGAATGAAAAAGCTGATGAACCAGGCAGCGAGCGATATTTGTTATTAATAGCATTGCTAATGGGATTATCTGCTTCTGTGCATTTGCTTGCAATTTTAACATTTTTCTCAATAGTATTAGTCGTATATTTTAGGAAATATCCATTTAGTTGGAAATCATTTATATTAGCAGGAATAATAGGAATTGTATTATTTTTTGTAATATATCCAGGTATAATCAATTGGTTTCCTGCGTTTCTTGCGGGGCATTCACCAAGCAAAAACGAAGCAATGGAATATAGCGTAGAGAACAGTATGTTGCTTACTCTTATTCCAATTCTACTCGTTATAGGAGCAGCTTATGGAATATATTGGGCAAAGAAAAACTCGAAAGATATGTTTGGAATAGCTTGTGCATCCTTTTTACTTATACTTTTGGGATATTCCACATATGCACAAATTCTAATTCGTTCAAATGCAAATCCACCAATGAATGAAAATGAACCAAAAAATTTAAAGCGACTCACTACATATCTAAGCCGTGAACAATACGGGACTGCACCCACTTGGCCTCGTAGATATCAAACTGAGGATTATTTTATAAGAAATTATAATAAGCAAGATGAAAAGGGAAATTATGTTTATGGGCGATGGGTACCACCATCCAAAAAAGAAGTACAACGTAAAAATGGGGAGACTATACTAGTCAATGACTTCAAGGAGATAAATACAGCGGGAGAATTATCGTATATGTGGAAATATCAGATTAACCATATGTATCTGCGGTATTTTCTATGGAATTTTGTGGGACGTTCAAGCGATATTCAAGATGCAGGAGTGGCATATTTCGATAATAAGGAATCAGATATGCTAAATTACAATAATGGTTATAAAGATATTTTCCCAATTAAATTTTATATGCTACCGCTTTTATTTGGATTACTTGGATTGATATACCACTTTACGCGGGATAAGAAAATGGCATTTGCATTTTTGATTATGTTTATTGTAATGGGGGTACTGACTGCGTTGCAACAAAATCAGCAAGATCCACAACCACGTGAACGAGACTACTTCTACGTTGGCTCATTTCTAGTATTTGCAATGTGGATAGGATTTGGTGTATATTATTTTATTGATTTATTAAAGAAATATACACCAAAAATGATTGTACCGATTGGAGTAGTAATTGCAAGTTTAATACTTGTTCCTGCAAATATGGCTTATGGCGGATGGAAGATGCACGATAGAAGTGGGAATTATTTCCCATTTGATTATTCATATAATATTTTGCAAAGCGTCGAAAAAGATGCAATTGTATTTACAAATGGGGATAATGATACATTCCCCGTGTGGTTTTTGCAAGATGTTGAAGGTGTGCGGCGTGATGTCCGGATAGTAAATTTAAGTTTAGGAAATACTTTGTGGTACATATATCAGCTGAAAAATCGAGAACCTTGGGGTGCAAAGAAAGTTCCAATAAGCATTCCTGATGATAGTTTGCAAGTTGATGACGAAATGGCAGCGGGAGCATTTTCATACGAATTTGGAGAAGCAAGGAACGTAGAAATCCCTGTATCAAAAGAAATTTTAGCAAAGTTTACAAATGATACAAATATTATTAATTCGGGTAAAATGGCATTTACATATCTTGGCCAGCAATATCGCCAAATGGAAAATAGAACGATTTATATTTATAGAGTGCAAGATAAATTAATTTTTGATATTCTAAAAACAAATAAATTTGAACGTCCGCTTTATTTTTCTGCAACAGTTGGGCCTGATGTATATATTGGTCTTGATGATTATCTTGTTCGTGGTGGTTTAGCTTTACGTATTACACCTGTTAAGCAACCAAAAGGAAGAACAAATGATGTAGATCTGGATATAATGGATAAATGTTTGATGAATTATGATAATACAAGCAATTTCCACAAAGAACCTCATTATGGATTTAAATTTAGGAATTTAAATAATCCCAATGTCTTTTATGACGATGTGCATCGTCGTTCAATTCTTGGATATAGATTATTATTCATAACATACGCACAGGCATTAATTTCTGATAAAAACGATTTGAAGAAGGCAGATTTAGTGCTTAAAACAATGGATAAATTAATCTCAGTCAAGCAATTTCCACCTGATTGGGATGTTGCGGGACAGATATCCGCACTTTATACGCAAGTTGGAAATGAAGAAAAGGCAAAAGAATATGCAAAAATTTCGCTAGATGTTGCTGAAAAAGCCGTTAAATATAATCAAATTATGCAGGAAATGCAATTCTATGAAATTATGGGAAGATATAAGGGACCTTATTCAAGTATGGCAGAAATGGCGGCAAAATTAGGAGATTATACAAAAGCAAGAGAAAAGCTAACAGAATTGCAGATGCAGGCAACTTCATTGATGAATTCATTACAAGAAAATCCATCATATGCACAATATGTGAATATGATAAAACAGAATTTGTTCAATCTTCAATATCAGTTGCTTCAATATCAGTTAACAGAAATTGAGAAAAAATCAGGGAAAGAAGCACGGGATAAGTTTCTGAAGGAGCGAATTCAACAATTGCAAAATTCTAATAATCAGGATTCAATATTACTTGCAAGGCAAATGGAATTTATGTTAGGAAGTCAATCTCAAGAAGATACTACAAAGAAATAGAATATAGCAAATGGAGATATCGGTAGTAATCCCTGCATATAATGAGGAGGAGCGATTGCCAAAAACACTTGAGAGCATCATCGACTATTTTGAAAGGTTAAATAAAACTTATGAAATCATAGTAGTCGATGACGGCTCAGTGGATAGAACTGTGGAAATTGCTCAAAAATATAACCCACGCGTACGCGTTATACAATTGCCAAAGAATTCGGGGAAGGGTGCTGCTGTTAAAGCAGGAATTGAACAATCAAATGGGGATTATATACTGTTTTCTGACGCTGACCTTTCAACGCCAATTTATGAATTTGAAAAGTTAATTTCACGATTGGAAAATAGTGCTGATATAGCAATCGGAAGCCGTGCAATAGATTCATCATTGATTAAAGTACATCAACCTTTTTACAGAGAATGGATGGGGAAAACATTCAACAAAATTGTTCAGCTATTTGTTTTAAGGGGAATCAAGGATACTCAATGCGGTTTTAAATTGTTCAAAAATTCAGCTGCCAAGCAAATTTTCTCAAAAGCACAAATTACGGGATTTGGGTTCGATGTTGAAATACTTTATCTTGGAAAAAAGATGAATTATAAAATCGTTGAGATACCCGTAGAGTGGCGCAATGATACAAAAACAAAAATTAATCCAATTCGAGATTCATTTGGTATGTTAAAAGAGATTTTGAAAATTCGCCGTCTCCATAAAGAAATAAATTAAACGTCAATTTGGTGATTTTGATTTTTATTGAAAATTAATTAAAATTTATCTTTATTTTTTTGATACAACTTATTATTATGAAGAAAGTCTTTTTTGCAATTGTGTTATTAATACCAGGACTTTTATTTTCAAATTCACGGATTTTCCTTGACCAATCAATTGAAAGTAAAGCGACACATTCTCTCAAAAACAATAATTATAAAATACTGGAAAAAACCTCAGCAATAAATAAACGCCCATATAATGTTCAAAAATACACATTAACACTTGATTGGCGAAGTATTTTTACTGCAAAAACTATCGAAGGAGAGAATCGATATTACAAAGGAATTAATAAAATTGATATAAGAATCGATACAGTAAAACTCGATAAAATAGAGCTTGACGCAGCTAATCAATTAATTGATTCCATTAAATCCAATTCCTTTGAATATCAACCAACCTATACACAATTAGGCAATAAATTGATTATAAATTTTCCATCGACTAAATTGCTTAACGACACAGTTTCTTTTGAAATTTACTATACCTATATAGGAAAGGATAATATAGGTTTTTATTTATATCCAAAAAACCAATTTATAGGGCTGGGTCCTGCACCTAAACGGGATTCAATATTTTTAATCTCAAGAATTGCGTATACTATGAGTGAGCCGAATGATGCACATTATTGGATGCCTTGCAATGATCAACCCGATGATAAAGCATATTTTGAAGTTAATGTGCAAACACCTTTAAATATTATGGCAGTATCAAATGGAATTCCTTCAGTTGAGACTTTATCTGATAGCAAGATTTGGCATTTTAAACCGCAATATCCAATGGCAACATATCTAATGGCGGTTACGGCATCCGAATTTCAAATGCATCAAGATTTTTATAATGAAGTTACAAATCCAGATACTTCCATTCCATTATTTTATTATGTATGGGAAGATGATTGGGCAAGTGATACAACAAATGGAGGAGCATATAATGCTCAATACTCATTCAGGAATGTACCAAAAATGATAGAAGTTTATGCTAATCTTTTTGGCGAATATCCCTTTGAAAGCTATGGAATGGTAGCAATTCAACCGTTTGGGTTTGGTGGGATGGAACATCAAACTATGACCTCAATAAATCGCACTTGGCTACGAGGCTGGTATGAAACGGGAATTGCGCACGAGCTTTCTCATCAGTGGATTGGCGACTTGATGACTTGTGCAACTTGGTACGATATATGGCAAAATGAAGGAGGGGCTACCTGGTGCGAAGCCTTATGGGTAGAATCTTATGCAGGAATTTCTGCCTATGATGCATATTTGCAGTATTATATTTCTTTGTATTTTAAAGACTCTTCACTTTATCAAATACCAATTTATGCTATTCCTATTGATGGTATTTTTACATATCCACTTTCAACATTAACATATAATAAAGCAGGCTTTGTTTACAATATGTTACGTAAACAAATTGGGGATAGCACATTTTTCCCTGCATTTCGGAACATACTCAAGAAATTTTCACTAGAAAGTGTTGAAACAAGCGATCTTATTGAGGCTTGGAAAGAGCAAGTACCTAATTTTGATTTCGATACGTTTTTTGAACAATGGATTTATTCTGCGGGGCACCCAATTCTCAAAATGGATGCTTATAGCTACATCTGGGGCAGTAATAATTATAAAATCACTTTGAATATATCTCAAACACAAACGGGAATGAAAGTTCCTTTCACTTTTAAAACGCCCATTAGAATTCTATTCTTCAAAGATTCCACAGAGCAGACATATCGGGATTTATATTTATCAAAACACGATGATACATTGGAAACCTTTATTTCCTTCCGACCGGATTCCGTGGCAATTGACCAGACTTATTTACTTTGCCAAGTAACTGAAACTACTCTTGGAATTAATGATAATAGCATTGACAATAATAATATCACTTTATTTCCCAATCCTGTTTCAAAAGGAAACAATACAACTATCAAATTAGGAATTACAGATTATTCAAATCTTGATATATCAATTTTTGATGAATTAGGAAGAAAAATTAAGGAAATTAACAAAAATTATATAGTAAATAAGAATTCGAATATTGAAATTAACACAAACGAATTGCAAACGGGTATTTATTTTATAAAAATTAGTTCAAAAGATAATTTACAAGCAAAATTTTTGAAATTGATAATAATGTAAAAGAATTAAGATATCACTTTAATATTTGAGTTTGATATTTTTTCACTTTATGTTCAATAATATTAGCAATTCTCACAGCTTCGGCTGCATCTTTAGCGGGTACTGAGATTGGCGATTTTTCTAAAATTGATTGGACAAAGCTTTTTTGTTCTTGCTCAATTGCATTCAATTTTGGGACTTCAGGTTTATAATAAATGATATTTTTTGGATTATCAGCTTCTGCAATTGAGCCTAAATTGATTGCTAATGGAAACTGTGATAAATCCATATTATTATCGGGAATTTTGAAGACATCCACAGATTGATTGGCAAAATCAATTGAGAAATAAGCATTTTTTTGGAAAATCCTAATTTTTCTCATTGGCGAATTTGAAATACGTGATGCTGTAAGATTTGCAATTGTACCATTAGCAAATTCAATGCGTGCATTTGCAATATCAGGAGTATTAGTGATTACTGAAACTCCATTTGCGGAAATGCGTTTTATTTGTGACTTTACAAGCCATAGCATAATATCAATATCATGAATCATTAAATCAGTAATAACCGAGACATCAGTAGCACGTGGTTTAAATTGGCTAAGGCGATGCACTTCAATAAAAATAGGATTAATTTTTTCATTTCGTAGGGCTATTAATGCAGGATTAAAGCGTTCGACGTGACCAACTTGAATTAGTACATTATGTTCGGAGGCAAGTTTAAGTAGCTGCTGTGCTTCATTATAACCCCTTGTAATTGGCTTTTCAATAAAGCAATGGATATTATTTTCTATCATTTTGCGAGCGGTGCGATAATGATTTGTTGTGGGAGTTGATATGGTAACAGCATCTGAATTTGCAATTACTTCATCAAGCGATTTGAATTGCGGGCAAGAGAATTCATCTGCAACTTGTTTTGCGGTTTTTGAATTTAAGTCATAAACACCAACAAGGGTGATATTTTCATTTGCTTTCCAAAGTTTTGTATGAATTTTGCCAAGATGGCCTGTGCCAATAACGGAAATACGAAGTTTTTTCATATTGCAAAAATTAAAAAAAGCAAATTAAGAAAGGCTTGACAATTATGCTTTAGGATGAGCCTGGTCGTAGGTTTGCTTTAGTTTTTCAATTGATAGATGTGTATAGATTTGCGTCGATGACAATGATGAATGTCCCAGCATCTCGCCAACCGAGCGAATATCAGCACCATTATTTATTAATTGCGTTGCAAAAGTGTGTCGCAAAGTGTGTGGGCTTTTTTGTTCAGTATCAGTTATACCCAGCATTAAATTATGGATATGCTTATATGAAATAGAATAAGTTAATTGTTTGCCATTATGCCCAATAAAAAGAAAAAGATTGTCTGAATCTTTGCATAAGATTGGTCTATATTTTAGATAATTATCTAATGCGGAAATAGTATGTGCACCGATTGGAACAATGCGTTCCTTATTTCCTTTTCCTAATACTTTTACTGTCATTGAATTTTTATCAATATCATTAATTAACAAATTAAGTGCTTCGCTAATTCTCAATCCTGAACCATAAATTAATTGAATTAAAAGGAAGTCCCTTGCCCCTTCGGGATTATTTTTATCAATTTTATTTAGTAAATTGTCTACTTCGTTGGGAGTCAGGAAATTTGGTAATAATTTTTCTTTTTTTGGAGTAGAAAGCAAGCGTGCGGGGTTGATTTTAATTAAATTTTTTTTGTATAAATATTTGAAAAATGATTTCAGCGCAGAAGTCTTGAGCCGAATTGAATTACGTGATAATCCCCTATCTTGTAACCAGCCGAGAAATGGGCGTATATCATCAATTTCAATTTCTTCAATTTCGGGGTCAGCATCATAAATATCCTGAAAGAAATTCTTAAAATCTTCTAAAGCAATAGAATAGGTCAAGCTCGTTTTATCGGAAAAATTCCTTTCGTCAGAGCAATATTGTAAAAAATTCTTTATTGAAATTGATAATTTCATATTATTTTTAAAAGCAATAATTATACCTAAAAAGTCAGCATTAGGGAATAATATTTTTTTATATATAATAACGGTATTATATTATTTAAATTTTCAATAAATTTGAAAAAATTATTAAACGAAAATGAAAAATAATCTAACAAAATTGACAATTAAAAATCTTGAATTTTATGCATTCCACGGAGTAAAAGACGAGGAAAAGAAACTTGGGGGCAGATATCAAATGGATTTAGAATTATATTATGATTCATCATCAGCAATTGCAACCGATAAACTTTCAAATGCATTGAACTTCGAAGAGATTTTGCATAAAATTGCAGAGGAACTCGCTAATAA
>JAGOIG010000153.1 GCA_017995735.1 Candidatus Kapaibacterium sp.
TTTAATGGTAGAGAATCCCGATAGCTTAATTCCTGAATTTGCTCAATTGGGTTCTGAATATATATCATTTCATATAGAAGCTGTTCGCCATATTCATCGTTCAATTTCATTAATAAAAAGCTTTGGGAAAAAGGCAGGCATAGCACTCAATCCCGCAACACCTCTAGAATATGCATATTCATCTGCGGAATTTGTTGATTATATATTGCTAATGTCTGTAAATCCAGGTTTTGGCGGACAGGAATTCATTGATAATTTTTATAGGCGGGCTGTTCAGTTAAAAGAGTTCCTTTTAAGAGAAAATCTTGATGTAATGATTGAAGTGGATGGTGGCGTAAAAATAGAGAATGCAAAACGAATTGTTGATGCAGGGGCAGACATTTTAGTGAGTGGGTCAGGGATTTTCGAAGGGAATATAATTGAAAATATAAAGAAAATACGCTCAAACATAATATAATTTATTAAAATAAAAGCCTTCCAGGATTTTGTACTTTTTGGAAGGCTTTTTTATTATGAAATAATCTACTTTAAATTATTTATTTCTTGCAATTCTAAATCCGACATAGAAGAAAGAGACTTGTGGGCTTCCAGAGCTACGGCTATAAACTGCGCAATTATCAGGCCCATCTTGGTAGCTTCCACCTCGAGAAACCCTGTCAATACCATCATCAGGTCCAATTGGATCAGTTAAAGGAGTTGCATTTTCATCATAGAAATCAAAATAATCCCAAACCCATTCTCCGACATTGCCTTGCATATCATAAAGTCCAAAATCATTTGGTTGCTTTTGCCCAATATGTTGAGGCTTATCCACTCCATCTGTACTTGTCCAAGCAATTTGGCTAATTAATGCTTCAGCTCCACCAATATTTCCATTTTTGCCATTGCATCTTGCACGAGCAGCATATTCCCATTCTGCTTCTGTTAGTAATCTATAACCATTTGCATTTTTATTCATAGTGACAGTTGTTCCATTCACTGTATAAACCTCTTCATAACCTTCTAATTTTGATAAACGATTGCAGAAATCTATGGCTTGCAACCATGTTACACGCTCGACCGGATTATTATCATCAACGATTCTACTTGGATTGCTTAAGTTCATCACTTTTTTATATTGCTTTTGGCTAATTTCATACTTGCTTACATAGAAATTCTTAGTAAGCGTGACCTGATGCTTTGGAAAACAATCCATTGTTTCGTCGCCACAGCCCATCATAAATGTTCCTGCTGGAATTTCTACCATATCTACAATCGGTTGAGCTTGAGCTAATATTGTAAATGGAATTTCATTTGACTTTACTGAATTTACTTCCACTACAACTTTTACTTCGCCCGAACTACCTGTGGCTGGCACTTTAACGCCAATTTGTGTATCAGTCCATTCTAAATAGGTCACAACTTCTGTAGTTCCAAATAGAACTCGACTATTTCCCTTTGAGCTTCCGAAATTCTTACCCTTAATGCTAACTTCTTGCCCTGGGGCTGCTGTCGCAGGAATTATATTTGTGATTTGAGGAGTTGTATTTAATACTATTGTATAATCAATACCATTACTAATTCTACCATCAACGACAACGTGTAATTTTCCGTTTTGAGCTCCGCTTGGAACCTCGACTTGGATTTGTGTGTCGCTCCAATTTATATAATTTGTTGCTTTAACTCCATTAAAATCTACATACGTTAATTCTGTAAAATCACTTGTAAAATTGCTCCCATAAATTGTAATTTTTTCGCCTATTTCAAATGATGTTTTGCTTAAAGAAGTGATAATCGGATCTGGCAGTGGGACAAGCACCACATAATCCACATAATTACTTCCTTGAGTGCCGACACGAACTTGCAATTTACCTGAAACAGCACCCACAGGACATTTTACGTTAATTAATTTATCGCTCCATAAAATATAATCACTACTTGATGCTTGTAATGAATTAAAAAGGACAGCGCTTGTGCCCCTTGTGCTTCCAAAATTTTCACCCTTGATAGTCAAAGTATCTCCAACATAGAATTGACCTGGTACAACTGTTTGAATATAAGGATCATTTGGGGTCATTATTGTAAAATAGAACGGTTTGCTAGATTTTCCATCTGAAGTAGTCACTAGAAGATCACCTGATGTTGCTCCCGTAGGGACAACTACTTTAATTAAAGAATCGTTCCAAGAATTGATTTTAGTGGCTGCTGTTTGATTGAATGTTACGGTTCCTTGAGTATTGCCAAAATTAACGCCTGTTATTGAGACTACATCTCCAACGTTTGCTACGCCAACTCCCGCACCTACCGCAGAAAATATTCGCGGATTTGTATCGTAAATATAATCAAATTCATTGCTCGCAGTATCATTGACTACTACTTTAACTTTTCCTGAACCTGTAATTGCTGGGACCACAACCTTTATTTCCTTGTCTGACCAAGAAATATAGTAATCAACAAGTAGATCATTGAAATATACTTTTGATGCTCCTCGCTCATCTTTAAAATTTTTCCCTCGAATGCTCATTATATCATTGGGGAAAACAATTGTCGGATCAATACTTGTAATAACGGGAGGATTATGAACTGGTTCGACAGGATTTGTGCTATTATCTTTACCACAAGCAACTAAAAAAATTGCTAATCCACTAAAAAATAAAAAAAATAATAAATGCTTTTTCATATTAAAAACCTTAAATGATATTTACTTCAAATTCTAATTGTATATTAAATAAACTTTCAACAGATTTAATTATATTATTTGCTAAATTAAGAATTTCTTTGCTATCAGCATCACCTAAATTTACTAAAATTAGACTATGATTTGAATAAACTCCTGCGCGACCTATTGATTTTCCTTTCCATCCTGCTTTTTCTATTTAATAAGCTGCGGGAATTTTATAATAATTTCTATTTATAGCATAATATTTTAAATCTTGATATTTATCTCTGAGATTTTCAAAATGTTCTTTATCAATTATAGGATTCTTAAAAAAACTCCCTGCATTGGGTGTCAATTGTGGGTCGGGAAGCTTAATTTTACGTATTTCAACGACAGAATTATATATATTTTGAGCTGATAATTCAAGGTTGTTTTTCTCAAAATAATTGCGCAAATCTTTGTACTCAATATTTGGAGAAAATGATTTATGTAATTTGTATCTTACATTTGTTATTAGGAATTGATTTTTAAGTTCATTTTTAAAAATGGAGCTCCGATAATCAAAATTACATTCTGAAAGAGAATATGTCTCAAATTTATTTTTTGTAAAATTATAGCCATAAGCTTCAAAGAAACAATCACATTGCTCTGCTCCATAAGCTCCGATATTTTGTATTGGGGCTGCACCAACTGTTGAGGGTATTAAAGCAAGATTTTCTAATCCATATAAATTATGATTTATTGCAAATCTCACAAATTCATCCCAATTCTCGCCACCACCCGCTTCCACAATTGCATAATCAATAGCATCTTCAATAATTTGTATCCCTTTAATTTCATTTTTAATTACTAATCCATCATAATCTCTTGAAAAAAGTATATTTGAACCCGCCCCGAGAAACAAAATATTATTAATTGAATTTTCTTTAATAAAAAATAATATATTTTCAATATCGTTTATATTTTTGAGAATTACAAAATACTTTGAATAAATATTTAAATCAAGAGTGTTATACTTTCTCAAGCTATAATTTGATAATATCTCCATTTTAATAAAGAAGCCCTAATTTAAGAAATGCAATTTGTTCTAGATTAACTTATATTACGAATAATATTATAATTTAATTTAATTTTAAAATTTGTATAAATAAATTAAAGAAATTGTTTAATTTTGTTTTTTAAAATATCAATATACAAAAGA
>JAGOIG010000154.1 GCA_017995735.1 Candidatus Kapaibacterium sp.
GACGGTGGGAAAACATTTAATAAAATAACACAAGACCAGGGTCTGCAAGAATTACAAACAATGTCATTAAAAATATATGGGGATACAGTTTATATTGGGACAAGAGCAGGTATATATATTTCATCAGATTGGGGCAAAACATGGTCAGAACTGAACACGATTTTAAGAGAAAAAAGTATTTATAGCATTGATTGTTATGGTGATTATATTATAGCAGGAACTAGGAACAGCACTATAATGATATCAACAGATAGAGGATTAACTTGGAGTAATTCAATATTACCATTTGACTGGTATGATTTAGATATTATGGATATCAAAATCATTGGTGATATGCCTGCTGCACCAGGGTCGAAGCTCCCTCGAATATATGTTGGTACATCAAATTCAGGCTCTACGGGTGAGGTCTCTTATCGAGGTAGAGGTGTATTCTTATCGAATAATTCGGGTATTTCTTGGATAGAAGCAAATAATGGATTGCTTTATAATTTAGGAGTTAGTTCAATAGAAGAAGCGGGAGTTACATTTATATCAATGAATACGTTAGGTGGAGTATATTATGCAAGTGGTATAGCAGGATATTTCAATATTTGGCAGCCCTATAATAAGGGATTAACAAATTCGAATATTTATAAATTATTAGCAACAGAAAAATATCTTTTTGCAGGGACAGAAGGCGGAATGTATCGCCTTAAATTAAGCGATGTAGGTATATTAGATGTAAATGATTATGCAATTGAGCGAAAGAACTACTTTTATTCATATCCGCCGTATCCATTGCCTGCGGGCGAGGTTGTGCAAGCGAAGATATTCTGGGATTTAGCTCTGGATATAAACACAGCAGAAATCAAAGTATATGATGTATATGGCAAAGAGATAAGCGACGGCAAGGATATAATAATAATTCCCGAAACCGGATGGAGTGGCACGCTTGTCTGGAATTGCAAAGGTGTAACGCCCGGCGTATATCTAATCACAATTAATTACGGCACCGAGCGCAAAGTGATTAAGGTAGTGAAAGGATAAATCTACAAAATGCTATTGTTAAATTTCAAGAATAAATTAACCAATGAATATAGATATTTGTAGAATAATTAGACATAGAGAGGTGTATATCAATTTTAAAAATTATTTTTTTATTATGGTATTATTTTATATTTTTGTATTTTTCTTTGATTTATTTAATAAGGAATTGCTATGAAAGTCGAAGTAGAACTAATTCATGATATGCGGCTCGCTGGTCGCGATGAAGGTGGTCATTTAACATATTTTGACACAGTTTCTGAAGATGGTGGTGGAACTGCCCCTTCACCAATGTCGACGATGCTTCAAGCTCTCGGTGCTTGCTCTTTTATGGATGTAATTTCAATTCTCCGCAAAAAACGTAAAAAGATTACTTCTATGAAAATTGAAATTGAAGCTGAACGTGCAGAAACTCATCCAAAGGTCTTTACAAAAGCTCATTTAAAATACATACTTACAAGCCCTGATACTGAAATAGAAGACTTGAATTCTGCTATTACATTATCTGCGGAGAAGTATTGTAGTGTCTCAGTAATGTTCAAACGTGCTGGCTGCGATATTACTTGGGAAAGCGTTATCAATCCATACTAATATCGCTACAAACTAAACTCCATAAGAGAATAAAAATTCAGTTATTGCTTTTCTTTTCAAATAAATATTTCAAATAATTTTTGAAATATTTATTTTTTTCATTGTATAACAAATTTCTTATGATATATTTCTTTGCCATTAATAACTTCTAATATATAAACGCCAGACTGTAATCCGGCAATATTTAATTGATAAAGTGAGCCTTGTTGCACATTATCTGATTTAGCAATAACAACTTTTCCATTCAAATCAATTACTCGTAATTGAATTTTATTCGATTGATTATTAACGCTGATATTTAGCAATGTATTTGCGGGATTTGGATAAATATAGATTGAGCCATCCAAATTGGGTTCCTGTACTAAACTATAGCTTCCATAATAAAACGAATAATTCACACCGTGACCAAAATCGGGATTAAATACTTTCAAAGCCCCATCATTTTCATCAGTTAGCTTCAAATAACCATCCCCTTGATTGGGTAAAGCCCAATATGATAATCCATAATTATTGACATCAATTACTTCAAGAGTATAGCAACCTTGGGATAAATTCAATTCCTTGCGATATAATGTGTTTGGTTGAAGATTTGTTAAAGATAAAATACTGTTCCCCTCTAAGTCTTTCAAAATGAGGCTGAAATCTCCAGGTCTCAAATTTGTTTTGAAATGCAATACTACCTTATTTGTATATAAATCAGGCATATTGAAATGATTTTCAGATACATTATTATCGGGATAATCATCAGGCGAGCCATTTGGATTATTTGCCTCGATATGGAAAATACTTGTACCATCACCAAGCCAGAAATCACTATTTGGTACAGGTAAAACAACTTCTGCTTTTTGCTGAGACGCAATTGAGCCTGTCCAATGATAATTTTGCTGGATACCACCTTTTACATAATATGTAAAATCAAGTGATGTTAAAGGTTTATCAGTATTATTTCTTATAACAATCTTTGGATCGGCACAAATTGGATTCACGCGGGAATAATAATCGAATGAGTTGGGCGATACAACATCATAAATTTCAACATCATTATTGAAATTATTAGGTCCATATTGAATTAAATCAAAATTCATCACATAATTTCCATTGCCCATACCTTGATTATTTTCAGGAACTTTCGTTATATCATAATCAATTGGAATATTAATTTTGCTAAATTCATTTGAATTTGGAAGATATTTTTTAATAGCATCAGTGGCTTCAAAATCATTATCCTTTACAACATCTCCAGGACACCAACCTTCTCTTGCACCAGGCCAGGTGCCTCCTTGCGGAAATACAGGATTTAGAGCACAGTCATTATATTGGAAAATATGCCAATTCGCAATCAATGAATCCTCAACATAGAGATAATGTGTATTATCTTTCCACTCGCAACAATGCGGATAATTACCGTCATTGCTGTTATGTCCGTGGCCTGTTATGCGAGTTTTAACTTTGAATTGGCTTTGATTATTTGCTATTGTTTCTACTAATGTTCTGCTGATTTTAGTATCGTTGGATAAATCTTTATATAAGTAAGAATCCATTGGACCCCAGATTTGATAAATATTCTTCACATCTCTGGGTGGAGTACCTTTGATAAATAAAAATTTCATATCAATGAGCTCTTGCAAATTGCCCGCAGATAATTGAACAGTATCGTGCAGCAAAGGTTCATAATCTGTGACATCATAAACCCACGTAAATCCATTTGTGCCCAAATCAAGTCCAATTCCATACGGAGTTATAAATCTACCAATTTCATACGGGTGTGTCACGGGATATGGTTCAGAAAAATAGAAATTATCAATTGTAGGATTCAAAATATAATCAGTATATTTATAGAGTGTTGAATCTATTTTTACACCTGCTGTATCGTAAGTAAAATAATAGCCAGGTTGATAAGCATAAATAATAGAATCAATAATGGGAATATGATCAGCAACTTTCCATTTTACAATTGAGATATTTGGCGCAGGAACTATTGTTGAATCAATTTGCACATTCTGATGGATTGTTATATCTCCTTGTAATAATTTAATTTGTGGATAAAATTCAGATGGCACAGCACCAAAATATATCTCAGATGGTGTTGTTTGTTTCCATTCGGGAACACCTATAAATTTAGCATCATATCCAAATGGGCCATTATCCTTTGCTATTGTTCCTGAATTTTCATTCAATGGATAATATGCAATGAGGGATGTAT
>JAGOIG010000024.1 GCA_017995735.1 Candidatus Kapaibacterium sp.
TGTATTTCGTGCAATTGTGGATTTTTCAAAATTTAGCTTACTTTTGTATTCATTCAGTTGAGAATTGATATTATTTAAAATTGTTTGCTGTGCATTCAATTCTATTTGCAATTCCCTCGAATTACCTTGTAAAGTACTGATTTCCTCTTGGATTTTGGTTTGGTCTTGCCTAAGCTTTTCAATTGATTGATTTATGTTCTGTTGATTGTTGCGATTTTTTTCAATATTTTGAGTAGAACTTTCTATTTCTTTTTGGCTTTGATTTATGGATTTCTCTAAATTTTTTAATTTCTCTTCTGTAATATTTATTGAGTTATTTAAATCCGAAAAAGTTGAATTCAATGCTAATTGTTCTTTTGATAATGTCTGATATTCATCATCTACCTTTTTAAAATCACTTTTCAATGTTGCAAGGAATTCTTCATATTCATTAATATTTTTATGAATTTCAGAAATTTTTACATTAATTAAGCTCTTTTGGTCATTTTTTTCAATAAGAGTTTGCGCAAAATGCGATAATTCATAAGAAAATGCCTTTAACTCAAGCTCTTTCAATTCGGAAATAAAATTATTATAACGTCGTGTTTTTGATGCTTGCCGTGAAAGTGAATTTACATTTTTTTCAATTTCTTGCAAAATATCTTTCAACCGCTCAAGATCCGATTCCACATTTTGCAATTTGCGTGAAGCGTCTTTTTTGTTTTGTTTGAATTTTTTAATTCCCGCGGCTTCTTCAATTATATCGCGGCGTTCAGCGGGATTACCATTCAAAATTGATTCAATCATCTTCAATTCAATCACAGAATATGAATCCGCACCCAATCCCGTATCCATAAATAAATTGACAATATCCTTCAATCGTGCAGGCACTTTGTTAATCAAATATTGACTCTCTCCATCACGATACAGGCGACGCGTTATGCTCACTTCTTCGAACTCACTTGGGAGTATCTTCTTATTGTTTTGTATTGTAATTGAAACTTCAGCCATACCAAGTGGTTTGCGGTTTTTCGATCCATTGAAAATTACATTCTCCATTACATCTGACCTGAGAACAGATGTCTTTTGTTCGCCTAATACCCACCTGATTGCATCGACAAAATTGGTTTTGCCTGAACCATTTGGACCTACGATTGCAGAAAGTCCATTATTAAAAGTGAAAACAGTTTTATCAGCAAATGATTTAAAACCAATTATTTCTAAGCGGGAAAGATACATTTAACGTTTCTTTGATAAATTTACAAATACAATAATACTTGATAAAACTGATGTATATACGGTGCTGCCAAGCCATTTCAAAATAAATAATCGCAAAAATTCCAATTCGCTCATTCTTAAATAGAATAAGTTTTGGATTAAATTAGCAATTAAACACGATGCAAACATAATAAGAATAAATTTATATGAATTTAACACAAGGAATTCTTTATCTTTTTTATACCAAAATGATGCAAAAAAAACTCCAAACAAAAACGAAAGCGAGCTTACTCCAATCAATTGTAAAGAAAAGGCATCATATATCAAACCAAGCAAAAATGCTGATATAAATCCAATAAATCTTCCATAACGGAGTGTTAGCCAAACTGCATAAAGAAATACAAGATTTGGAAGTGATTCTGCTATTTCAATTAGTGGCACAAATGTAATTTGCAAAAATGATAGCAATAATCCAATTAAAATGTATTTTATATAAATCCAGTATGGATTTTGCCGAATATTTAATTCAGGAATTTGCAATTTATTACTCGCTTACTTTAAAGAATTTTTTGATTAAATTAATTTTTGCAGAATCAGGTAATTCCTTAATAATTGCAACTTGCCCAACTTGATTGAATTTCGCATAAGGTTCTATTTCAATTCTATGAAATAATGTGCCTGGCTCTACTGATATTGAACGAATTTTACCTATTGGAACATCCGCAGGATATCGACTGCTGAAATTTGATGTCACAACCTCATCCCATTTATTAACTTTGACAGTTCGAGGTATATTTTTTAGTAATAGTGAGCTTTCGCCATCCCATACTACAATACCAAATAATGATTGAGAGGGTATTTTAGCAGAAATTTTGACATCAGGATTGAAAATTGTCTCAACAATAGAATATTTTTTGCTTACCATAGCAATTGTGCCTAATAATCCTGCATCAGTGCGTACAACCATACCAAAATCAAGACTATCAGATGAGCCTTTATTGATTATAAGATAATTTTTATTCCCTATTTTTTCATATCCAACAACATCAGCAAATTCTATAGGCTTTGATAGCTTCTTTGGTAACTCCATTAATTTTCTTAAATTATCATTTTCTTTCTGCGCTATATAATTTTGAGTTACCTCATTTGATAGTTCAAGATTTAATTCCCTTAAGGTCTGATTTTCGTTCTTTAATGCTGATACATTTGGTACAAACATTACTTTATCATTTATCCAGCCGATTGCACCAACCACAAATGCCCTAAATCCCGATATTGCGCTTGTATCTCCAATTGAAATTAAGCTTAATGAGATTATTACAAAAAGGATAAATATAATAAAATCACGGAACTGAACAAATAGTTGATACAATCGCTGGAAAAACATTCTTAATATTTTTGTTTGTAGATACTATAAAATTCACCTATAATTTTGAAAGCACTGAGCAATGTTTCCTCAGGTGGCAATATAACAATTCTAAAATGGTGGCTTGCTGGTCGCTCCCCAAATCCATTGCCTGGAACGACAACTACACCTGTTTCCTTCAATAATTCTGAGCAAAAATGATTATCGTCTTCAACTTCAATTGATGGAAATGCATAAAATGCCCCCTCAGGGCTTACAAGTGAAATTCCAGGTTGAGTAGCAAGATGCTCCATTGTCAAATTGCGGCGATGCTCTAATCGTGCAATAACATCCTTCAAATGCTCTTGCTTGCCAAGTAATGCTGTTGGAATGGCATATTGCAAAGGATGATTAGCGGATACTCTTGCACGTAACAATTTGTGAATTGCATTGATATAATCTTTTAAAATTTCATAATTGCCCGAAATAACGCCCCATCCAATCCTGAAGCCCGGTGCTAAAAAGTTTTTCGATAAACCCGAAAAAGTGATAATTGGAACTTGGTCATTTAATGATGCAATGGAGATAAGCTTCTTCCCATCAAAAAGTAATTTGTCATAAATTTCATCAGCAAAAATAACTAGATTATGCTCGATTGCAAGGTCAATAATTTGTCTCAATGTTTCTTCTTTGCATACTGAACCTGTGGGATTATTTGGATTTATTAGAATTATTGCACGGGTTTTGGAATTGATTTTTGATTTGATATCATTAATATCGGGTTGCCAGCCATTGCTTTCATCAAGGTAATATGGATTTGGTTCAAGTTCATATTTTGCTTGTACAGCTGTGTAAAGTGGATAGCCAGGTGTCGGCATTAGGAAATTTTCACCTTGATTGACCAATGCTGATATACAAAGTTCTATTGCCTCGCTTGCACCTGTTGTAATAAATGCATCAAGTATGTTCTTTATGCCTTTTTTTCCGGCATCGTATCTAATTGCGTCCAATGCGAAAGGTTCACCCATCGAATCGGCATACCCATTTTTATTTTCAAGCATTGCTTTATGAACTGATTCTATAATTTCAGTTGGCGTCACAAAATCATAAGCATTTGGATCGCCAATGTTGAGATAATACATTTGCTTGCCTGTCTTTTTTACTTGATTTGCGAGCACAGTAATATCTCTAATTGCATAAGTTACATTTTCTGTTCTACGAGCAGGGATAATTGATTTATTCATTTTAAAAAAGTTTAAACAAATAGAATTCAAAATTAAGGAATTTTAAGGAAAGTTATCGAATAGGAAAATAATGCTATGTACTCCCTGGGGGACTCGAACCCCCGACCCATTGATTAAGAGTCAATTGCTCTACCAGCTGAGCTAAGGAAGCACACAAAATTACGAACTTTTTTGGAATTACTTGCTATATTAATTTGGGGACTTGTCAATTAATAAATTATCTCGGTCATTCTGAACAAAGTGAAGAATCCACTCCTATCCTTGGGATTTTGGAAGTATAATACTAAAAGTTGTCCCTTCATTTAGTCTTGATGATACAGATATTTTCCCACCATTTCTTTCAATAAATTCCTTAGAAATTATTAAGCCCAAACCAGTCCCTTTCTCTTGATTTGTCCCTGGAAGGGATTGAATATGTTCTAACGAAAATATATTAACCAATTGCTCCTCACTCATTCCAATTCCTGTGTCAGAAACAATGATTTCATAATTATCACCTAAATCATTAGCCGATATTTGGACTGTTCCACCGTCAAGAGTATATTTAATTGCATTTGATATAATATTTCGAAAAACCGTATAAAGCATATTAGAATCTGCATATACAACTGTATTGTGGGGGACATTATTGATAATTTCAATATTCTTGATTTTTGCTTGATAAAAGTTTACATCTATTGAACTCGAAATGATATAAAAAACATCAATATTATCAGGGTTATGTACTATACGACCTGTTTGTGTTCGTGACCATTCTAATAGATTATTTACAAGCTGTGAAAGTACTGTGATTGATTTCTGGATCTGATTTTGAGCTTCAAAAAGTTCATCAGGCGAAAGCGAATCAAAACTTACAAGCAAATCATCAAGCAATGATTTTACTGCATTCATTGGGTTCTTTAAATCGTGAGCAATGATATCAAAAAATTTGTCTTTTATACGAATTGTTTCTTCTAATTGCTTAGACAAAATCTTTAATTCTGAAATGTCTAATAAAATACCACTTATAATTTCAGGCTTACCAACAAAACCCCATTGTATCACCTTCCCTTTTAATTGAACGTATTTAGGTTGTGATGAATTTATTTTAAAGTCGATATTCAGTGTGGTATTATTACCGTTCAGAAGTTTTTCAAAATTCTCATTTACACGGTTCTTATCTTCATCAGCAATTAATTCAAAAAAGTCTTTGCAAGTTAAATCAGTTTGATTCTTGGGAATATTAAATAATTCTTTAAAAAATGTATTTATTTCTAAATTATCCCTTTCAACGTTGTATTCCCATATCCCAAGGTGTGAGGCTTCAATTATTCGTTCAAGGGAATTTTTAAGCTCTGCAATTCTCTTTATATTTTGAAAATTATTCCAATGATTTCCAATTGCATTTCCAATTATTGCAAGAAACTTTAATGTTCCTTCATCCCAATCTCTATTTGCATCCTGGTCTGCAAAAAACATTAGTCCTGTAAATTTATTTCCGTAAATGATGGGTGACATTAGAAAAGAAGATATATTATTTTTCGAAAGTATATATTTTTGAAATTCATCAGTGCCATTAGATTTGATAAAAAAATTGTTCCCATTCATCAAATTTTCAAGAGCACTTGGAAAATTTTCCAATATGACCTCAAGAAGTGAATTATCTGAATTTTTATAATTAATATTTTCCCAATTCACTATGATATCGAAATCACTGTAATCAGGAAATTTGTCAAACTGTTTCAAAAACGCCGCTTTAATAGTTGAAATATTTAGAAAATTTCCTAAAAGTTCAAAAGTGTATTCAATCGTTGATAGTGAATAGGGATTTTCAACCAAATGAATTAAAGCATCATTAACAATATTCATAAATTGATTAATATACCTTTCTTCCTGCTCAAGTTTTATTTTTTCGGTAATATCTTCAATAGTTCCAATAATATATTGAATATTCCCCTTATCATCTTTTATTGCAGTGGAATTTTCTTTTACATAAATTATGTCGCCAGAGATAGTTGTATACTGATTTATCAAATTCTCAAGATGACCGCTCGATTGTAATTGTTCTATAAACTTTTTCCTATCAATGATATTTGGAAAATTGCCTTGCTCATTTAAATTAATTTTCTTTAAATATTCCTTTGAAGGTACTTGTAATAATTTTACCAAAAAGTTATTTAATATAATAATTTTTCCATCAAATGTCGTTATATAAATACCTGTTGGAATTGTATCAATCATATCCTCAAGCTTACTTATGTTTTCTTCGATCATTTTTTGTATTTCGTAATTACCCGCCATAACCAATTTGCATTATATTATATTTTCAAAAATACAAATTAAATAAAATTCACAAATTACATAAATCTATGAATAAAATTAATAATATCCTTATTTTAATTTCATTTAGTTAAATTGAATTTTAATACTTTTTGACTCTCACCAATTTTAATAATGCAAAAATATGTCCCTGATGATAATGTTCCAACATTAAAAGTAATATTCATATCATTAAAATCTAAAATACCATCATATATTTTCATTAATTCAACACCTAATAGATTAATAAGTATAATATTGCATATTTTGCCCTTACCTCCTTGAATGATTATATGAGCATTATTAGATCCATCATCATTAAAAATATAGGCATTTTCAAACATTTCGTTTTGTTGAATGTCGGATCCTTTCTTCGTTGTAAATTGCCAAGTATCGCTCCAAGGACCTACACCTGCGGGATTAGTTCCTGCAACATGCCAAAAATATTTTGTTCCTTCTTTTAATCTTGGCATTGCGTTGAACGGGGGATTTGCACCTTGTCTATTAATTGATAGCTGTTCGAACTCTTCATCTAATGCAATTTGCACCCAATAATATTCAGCTAATTCATCCTCCTTCCAATTAAATCCCCCTTTAACATCAACATCTGTCGCATTATTTAATGGTGCAATTAATTCAATTTTATTTGGTAAGGAAAGAGTAGTAAAATTGAAAATATCGGACCATTCTTGATTCGTATCTTTTTCAATAATTGGCTTAACTCGCCAAAATATTTGTGTTGCAGGTTCAAAAATGCCCGAAATATAGATTGATGTATCTCTTATATATGAATTATCGTATAATATTGTAGAAAAATCAGAATTCTTTGATAATTGCAATCGATAATCAATGTTAGGATAAAAATTCAGGAGCGGAAATGTAGGTTTGCTCCATCTGAATGTAACGGATGTCCCAATTTTCGTTGCATTGTTTGCGGGTTCAATTAATTGCAATTTGCCCGATGTAGGTGAACCAACCACAAAGCTCCATAAACTCGAATATGCTGATATTAATTGATTTCCATTTGCTTTAACACGCCAATAAATAATTTCGCCTTGCTCTTTTTGAATTTCTTGACTATTCTTTGCATTTAGGACAATTATTGTGTCACCAGCCGTCATATTTTTATTTGTATATATCTCTACGGTATAACTCTCGGCTCCTTCGACTTTTGACCATTTTAAAGTTATACTTGTAGGTAAATTTATGCTATAATTTTCGGGATATTGAAGCGCTGGAGTTGCAATGAATTTCATCACTGGATTTTGCATATAATCAACATAATATATAGCATTGGGTCTTACATTGGTTATTTTGTTAATTTTCTTATTTGGATATTGAATAACAATTGAATCAATTATATCTGCATCGCCTAATCCAAAATGGAGGCAAGAAGAATTCTGAGTGGAGTGAGTTCCCGCTGCCGTGCCATAAAGTTCCCGATAAAATTTTCGATTATTTGCAAATACCGCTACTTTTACGCCAAGTGCATCCATTGAAACGCCTTCTTCAGGTTTACCTTTCAATCTCAATTCTATCCAGTTGCCCTTATGGGGTAAATCATTCCGCATAAGTTGTCCTTTTATTAGCATATCCTCATCGCCGTCGTTATCGAAATCCAATCGAACTCCCTCCCATGGCTCATTAATAAAAGTATTTATTAACCAAGTTATATCCTTCAATTTATAATCAGGAGCTCCTTGATTGAGGTAAAATGTTCCATAACCTCCTGAATATTTCCCGTGCCATAAATCAATCCATCCATCATTATCTAAATCTACCCAGCAAGCGCCTGCATTTCCCTCGTGGAATTTCAATCCCATTTGATAATGCACTTCGTTGAATTTATCTTTTCCTTCTCCTCCAAGATTTTGAAAAATTAAGGACGGATTTGAATAAATACCACGCGAGTCAGTATGTGCTAAATTACCGACGCACAAATCAAACCATCCGTCATTATTGAAATCACCCCAAGAACAACCCATTCCATGACCAAAATAGTAGGATGCTGCTGTTGGAACTCCTTCTACTCCTGTTTGTGGTCCTACATCAGTAAATAAACCATTATCAAGATTTTTATATAAATTATCAGGCGCAAGTCTATAAGTTGCAACAAATATATCTGTCAAATTATCATTATTATAATCGCAAGCTGCCGCTCCATAACAATCATAATATCCACCTATATTCCCACTGCTTCCTGGAATATATGGCTCACCACTTTGCAGATTTGCTTCACTTCGTTTATTTACAAATTTGCCACCGCCAATATTTAGCCAAATTTCATCAGGTGTGTATATTTCAGGTTTGCCTGAAATTTCAATTCTTTTATTTGCAATAAATAAATCGGGGAGTCCATCAGAATTATAATCAAGCCAAAACGGTGTGCAGGTATTATATGGGTTGAAATAATCATTATTTTCGAATTGCGTAGAAAGCGAGAAATCAACTGATGGATTAGGATATGGCTTCATAAAAATCTGGTCATTTGCTACAGCTATAAATCCACTATCGCCGCAGTTTTTATAAATTCTATCTTGATTATATACCATTCTTTTATCAAAATCAAATTGTCCATTTCTCATTACATAAACATCAATTCTGCCATCATTATCGAAATCTGCCCAATTTGTTCCTGATGCACCTCCTATCCCTAATTCCACTGATACATTGTTGAATTTATTTGAATTAGCATATTCATTTTTGTAAATATTTCCCCCAATTGCAATATCATCCCATCCATCTTGATTATAATCAACTACTGATATTTCACTCCCCGCACTTATTCCCATTTCCGTGTTCATATTTGTAAATTTTGGCTGTGGAGGTGGGTCAGATCTATCTCCATCGGGAAAATCATATTCTACCAATAGTCTCACCATATAATCACCAGGTGGATTATAATGTATGGTACCAGCAATATTATAGAAATTAGGATTTGGTGTGAATGGGTCTGTATACCAAGACATTGCTGTACTTTTCCCATCTGAATCAAATGTAAAATATGGTCCGACGGGCTTCATTCTGTGTTGTATAACAATTTTGTCAATTCCATCTGAACGCAATCCTGTTGTCGATACATCAATATCCATCCATCCAGGTGTACCTGAATAATTTATTACTACTGGATTAATTAATGAATTATAACTCCAAATATATTCAGTTGGCCAGAGATTTCCCGCAGTTGGGAAACCGCACACCCATAGGGTATCTCTTGCAGGAGTGCTTCCTGAAAAATAAATCCGAATTGTTTTCACTGAACAAGGCCCATCAGGGATAAGCACGGTGGATTCTTCCCATAAATTCATAAGTGAAGTATAAACAATACCTCCTGCAATACCATTATCATTTTTAACTTCAACCATCATTGCATTTGTGCCATAAATTATAAAGCACATAGAACAAAGTAGAATAAAAATTATTTTTTTCATATTTTTGCTAAAAAATTTACTTTCAAAATTAAACTTTTTTAAATAATTAACAAACTTGTAACTTTTTTAAATTAAGTTAAAATATGAAAAGCGAAACAAAGAAATATTATGTCTGGATAGCAATTTTTGGTCTGGCAATGGGGTTTCTTGAAGCTATAGTTGTAGTTTATTTGCGGGAGATGTTTTATCCGAGTGGATTTAATTTCCCACTTACTCCTTTTCCGAAGCATTTATATGTAATTGAATTAATCAGAGAATTAGCGACAATCATAATGCTAGTTTCAATTGGTGCAATTGCGGGCAAAACATTTTCACAAAAATTCGCGTATTTTCTTTATTCTTTTGGTATATGGGATATAGTATATTACATAGCTTTGAAAATATTCCTTAACTGGCCTGCTACATTATTGGATTGGGACATCTTATTCTTAATTCCAATTGTATGGATAGGACCTGTGCTTGCTCCCCTTATCTGTTCGCTAACAATGATTGCACTTTCTGTCGTTTTAATTTCGTTGAGCGAAAATATTAGCGATTTTAAAATAAAAAAAATTGACTGGGTATTTATTTTAGTAGGTGCATTTTTAATATTTATTTCGTTTATATGGGAGTATGGGAAATTAGCTCTTTTTGGAAATATAGGTTTTTGGGAATTATTGACACGAAATGATTTTGGGTCTCTTCAACTCAAATTTTCAATATTTCCGAATAGATTTCAATGGCTATTATTTATAATAGGTGAGATTCTAATTTTGATTGATATATTTAAATTGGAAATCAGAAGATTGAAAATTCAATAAACAAAGTCAATAATTTCGTAATTTTGCAATTTTTGAAAGGTGAGGTGCGAGAGTGGTTGAATCGGACGGTCTCGAAAACCGTTGTACTCTTACGGGTACCGTGGGTTCGAATCCCACCCTCACCGCAATTTGCCCGGATGGCGAAACTGGCAGACGCGCTACATTCAGGGTGTAGTCTCCACTAAGGAGGTGCAGGTTCAAGTCCTGTTCCGGGCACTTACAATAAGCATTTGTTCTCTCCATAAAAACAAAAAAAGGGCATAGTTCCGTTTGAATTATGCCCCACATCATATTAGATATAAGTTGGGTTATTCTTTTTCCATATTTGCGAAATGATAACGACGTGATGACTTTGCTCTCTCTAATCTTTTCTCAACTGATGGTTTTGTATATGACGTTCTTTTTTTGAACTCGCGCAAAACACCGCTGCGTTCATATTTTTTCTTGAACCTTCTTAATGCTCTATCTATATTTTCGTTTGTTTGTAGCGTTACACCAATCACTATTTTTCACCTCCTTTCAGTGTTTTAGTTTTTCAATTAATCTTTTTTCATTACTTTTTTCAAAATGAACAACTATTGCTTTATTACCATCGCTGAGAGTTTCTTTAGACCTGACGATACCCACATCGTCCCATACGGCATGAAATATGATATCTCCAATCTCATATTCATCCATAGGTGTATATTTTTTTGCATCTTCCCTCGATATATGTACAATAGCTTTTGATTTGTCGATTTGTGATTCGATTGCGTCAAGGTTGATTAGTTGAGCATGACGACTCTTGGTGCATTTCGCCCACTGTTGTCGCCCTTGGGGTGTTTCTATTGGTTCCCCAATCAATTCATGCTTTGTCTCCTTCATCAAAAAAGGAGAATAAAGCATTATATATTTTGCTCTTCGTGGTTTTCTTTTCTTTCCAACCATCTTTCCTCACTTTTATTAAAAGAACGAATTTTAAAATTACAAAATTACGAATTTTTTTCGATTTTTTATCTATTATTTTGATTATTTTATATTAATTTTGTGAAATATTTTCTATTTTCTTATTTTTGAGTTTATGGAAATTACATCTCTTGACAGTATTATTGGACGAAAATATCTTCAAGATATTTATAGTGAGTTAAAATTCCAAAAAAATTATGGAAGTATCAACCTTCTTTATGTCTTATGGAAAATTTGTATCAATCCGAAAAATATTAAAAAATACTCTTCAATTGATTTAAATGTGGCATATTCCCAAGGTTTTTTCCGTGGCACAGCACTTTGGATGGAGGAGATATTTAATAAACATTATTTTTCAATCTTAAATGCCTTTGTTTATTTTGGTGCAGCAATTTTGTTATTGCTTGTTGGTATACGTAAGTTCTCATCATATATTAATGATACTATTGTAATTCTTGGATTTGTTTTCGAAGCTTCTTTATTAATTCTTATGTTTATCTTCTTGCTATTTTCCCCAAAAGATGAGATTGATACATTAGATTCAGTTGAAGAAGAAAATGAATCCGAAAAAGAATTAATTAACGAAATAGGGGAAATTGCACGTGATATGGCTGATTCTACTTTCCAATTACAAAAAATCAATGCAAATTTATCAGACTTGGTCTCTTCTCAAAATAATCTTATTAATAATATTCAAACATTTTCTCAAAACCTTGCCGAGACAATTGCTCCAAATACCGAGCTTTTAAATGCAATGCATAATGTATCACAATCCTTTAGTAATCTTGAAAAGCAATTAACAGCATTAGATAATGATTTGCAAAATATTAAAGCAATGAATATTCAAGCATCAATCCGGCAAGAGCTGGAAAAAATTCTTTTGAATAATATTAAAAATGAAGAAACAAGTTCCAAATTATAAAAAAAATGTTGAGATTTATTTCATTTTGTACCTTGCTGCTCTTATGCTGCTTATTCCCGATTTAAAGGAGCAAGAGAAAAAGCCAAAAGATACAGTAGCCGATGTTAATGAAAACTTATTTCGCATCTATCCCGAAAAAAATATATTGATTGCAAGGCTTTATATTGATTCTAATGGCGTTCATTATATATCTCTTGATTCAACAAATATTATTTTTTATTCAGGCAATGTGCAACAAATAGATTTTGATTTCCAGATTTTGAATAGGGAACTCAATCAATCCCTTGTTATAAATAACAGCTCTAATTACAGCAATTTTTTTAAATTTTATGAAAATCGCGACTTAAATCTTGCATATTTTTATTGGAGACCTCCTGTTTTGGATAAAAGAAATTATGTTTATAATGTTAAGGTAATTGCTAAAGCTTTGCTAAAAATCCCTGCATCAAAATCCAAAGAATTTGAATTAAAAAATTTAACCGCAACGACTAATTTTGATTTAGTGGTTAATTATTTTGACCCTCGTACGGGATTGCCAATGATAGCATCGAATCAAGATACAGTGCGAATTGCCGCGCTTGATTCTAACTTTTTCTATACACTTGGTCGAAATACCCAAGATTTATTTATTAATTTTGAAAAAGACCAAGTCTCTTCGATTGCAGGCGATGTCTGGCAAAATACAGCTTTCATTTTTGGTATGGATTTATCAAAAGATATGAGAAAAAAACCTGAAATCAAAATTTTTAATTCACCCTCTAACAATAATGGAACAGTTGCAATTCAAAAAATTCAAGGGAATAGCATTGTCCTCCAAGGGAAAATGCCTAATTTCGGTTCAAGCAAAGTAAAAATAAAGTTATATAGAAAATATGATAATAGTACAGTCGAAGACGAATTCTCCTTGTCTCCTATAGAAATTCGAGATCCCGATTTTCCTACTTTAATTTATCCCTTTAGAACTTATACAATTAAGCCTAATTTCCCTGCCCTATTGGATCACACATTTAGCTGTCGAATAAGAACAAATGATGGACAAGTAATTCAAAATTCTTCAGGGACAGATGCATTTTCATTCGCTGTTGATAATTTTTTCATCGGTAAGAACTTAATTTTGGAAAGATTTATTGATAATCGGATTTATGGGAAAGTTTATCAGATTCAAGTTAAAGATTATCCTCCACCTCAAATTGCTCAATTGCAACTTATGTCTACAAATAAATTGAAGCTTCTTGTAAATACCTACGGAATTGTTAATAATCAGGAAAATTCAATTAAAAATATTGAAATATTAGGTAATGCAAAGTATAACGAACTTATTGGGCAAACATCAATCAATCCTGCAAATCTTGTTTTCACACAAGTATATGAAATTACTCCTGCGAATCCTAATGAGAAATTTACTTTTAAAATTCGGGTTCAGGACCAACGAGGATTGTGGTCGGAGTTTGTCGAATTTCCTCAATAAAATGTTATTCCGAAATCAATTGTAGAAACATCCTTGAATCTTCGAAGTCTTGCTCGAGTTCGAATGTAAATACTTCTATATCTAAATCTTGAAGCTCGGGTCTTTGCCCAACTAAGAATTTCCATTCTTTTGTATCTTTTAGAGAAAGCGACCTGATACCTTCATAGAATCCTGCATCCCAAATTTCTGTAAGCATATCGGCAATACGAACAATAGCTAATTCTTCTCTTCCTATTGTGTCATTTGTTCTTTCAAAATTATGATGATAACCAATGATATTTGTTAATTCCATTGGCAACTTCCATAAATTTGCAATTGATAAACCCACCTCGGGATGAGTAATACCGTAAATTTCTCTTTCAGCTTCTAAGTCTGTGTAATTGTTAAATTCAACTGCACTTATTACTTTTGAATATAAATTAGTGTCGTATTGCAAAATTGCTAATTTACCAATTTCGTGAAGTAATCCCCCTATAAATTCGTAATCTTTTGATTTGAAATTGACTTTTTCTGCTAATGCTTTTGCGACTACTGCTGTACAAGATGAATGCCACCAAAATTTCTCAATAAGGCCACTGGATTTTTTATCTCTCATTAATAAAAGCTTGGAGAAAATGGACACCCCTATTACTATATTAACAAGTCTATTGAGCCCTAAATTGATTATTGCCTGCTGAACTGACGTAATTTCCGAATATGTTACATATAATGGAGAATTTGCAATCCTTAGTAGCTTTATTGTCAATGCAGGATCGGTTTCCACTACTCTTGAAATTTCGCGAATATCTACATTTTCATTTTCGATAAGCATTAGAACTTTCGCTGCAACAGGAGGTAATGTTGCCAATTCTTGAGTTTCTAAAATTTTATCAATAATTGACATTTTGAAAATAATTTTTTTTAAAATTAAGAAAATAAATATTAAAAATGAATATTTTTTAAAATTTTTTAATTTTTATTTGGTTTATACGGTGATTGTATAAATTTTTTTGCTTGATTATGGGAGTCATTATAATCTTTGATTTTTAGAACCTGATTATATGATTGTACTGCTTTGTTGCGGTTTCCCATTGCATCATATATATTCCCTAATTTTAAATACGAAAAGGCAAGAAACCCTGTTTCCTCTTTATCAACAATTTTTGAACCTTCGATTGCCTTTTTGAAATATTTTTCAGCTTCGCTGAAATTGTTCCGTGTTAACAAAGCAAGTCCAATATAATAAATTGCTTCTCTTGCTGTCGAATTATTATAGCCATACCATTTTTCCGAGCATCGTGAAAATATATCACGCCAAGTTTTTTCAAATTCTGTTGTGTATCCCATTCTGACATAAATTCTGCCTAAATATCTATGAAAATATGGATTATTAGGATATTTTGTGTGTAATTCTTCGGCAATCTTTTGAGCTTCATAAATATCATTTTCGTAAGAATAATAAACTTGTAGCAGTACTACTTCTGCTTCTACTTTTGCGTATCTTGCATAATTAGCAGCTGAACGAAGCTGAAATAGTCCTAAACGCTTGTCGCCGCGTGGCGCGAATGCCATTAATGGCTTTATAATAGGATAGTCCTCAGCAAATTTTTGAGAAAAATAGTTATAAATACCTGTACCAAGCAAAATATCGTGATTTGTAGGTGCAAGTATTTGACATCGAGTTAAAATATCCAAAGCAACCTGTGCATCACGTGCAGCTGCAATCCATTTGTTTCGTAATGCGTATAGTCGTGCTCGATATCCGATTGCGCCACCTTTGAAAAAAAGTGCATTAATATCTGTGGGAATTGAATCCAAGATATAATCACATTTGTTGATTACTTTGTCAATTTTTTTGAGAAATTGTCCGTCTCTTCTTTCATCGTCGAGGTTAAGATTTATTATCCACCAATCTATCATTGCATCTAAAAAATACCCTGCGGGATGGATTGGATATTTTTTTTGGACATCTTTGAAGATTTGTTCCGCCTTGGCAAATTCGAGATTATAAATTAAATCTGAACCGAGTAATACGAGACTATCTGCATCACTATACATTATTGCCCATTGAGAATATGCTTGGTTTCCTGCGAAACTTAAAAAAATAATTGCGATTGAGATAACTAATTTAAATCTTGATTTCATTTACTCAATTGAATTTTATCTTCATTATAAATTGTTCTAAAATTATGAGACGAAAAATAAGGGTTTATACTTTCATATTTTATTATCAAATAGGAAGTGATAATCAAAACTATTATTGTTGCAATTCCGCTTTCGATTCCATATTGATTGCCAAGGAAAATACGCTCAATTGGGGTTCGTGTTTTCATTTCAAAAAAGAATAAATACTGACTCAATCCACTAATTGGCGAGCCTAAAAGCAATGCTGAAAATATATTCCAAAATAAATGATAAAATATTGGAAGCCATAGTGCTTTTGTTTGGATATACATTAATGAAAATAATATTCCTGCAATAATTGTGGATATAAACGATATTCCGCTTATATATGGGTTAAATATATGCATAACCGCAAAAATAATACTTATTATTAGTATTGAGCTAATAGTAGAAAATCTTTCATTTAAATATTTAAGCAATACACCCCGAAAAAAAATTTCTTCTTGTAATACCGCAAAAATTGAAATAAATATAAATTGGGAAATTGCAAATATTGATACATTTTCATTTGTCAATTTGATTATTTCTAAGGAAAATCCAATGATAAAAATAATTAAAAATGGAATGAAAACATAGAAGAATGAATGAATTAAGTATCGAATAGTAAATTTATCAAATTGCAAACCGAGACTTTTCAAAAAATTGCCCGAACGAATTTGCTCAATAGTAAATGCAGGTAGAGAAACTATTATAAAATTTATGAATGAAATAATTAAAAAATTATATTTCCACGATAACAGAAAGTCTCTAAATATATTAAAGATTATATTATATAAAAAAATAAGAAATACGACACCCAAAAAATATGCAAATATGCGATTAAACCATTTGGAAAGGAATATGTGAATTTTATTATTCATTTGTTTCGGTACCGCTTTGAAGATTCCGAGTGTGCTCAGAGATTTTTTTTCTCATCATTTCAAGAACTTCAGTATGAGCTTTACCGTATAAAATCAGATTAAGTTGGGGGCAATATGAAGCATAATTTCCATCACCCTGTTTGCGGATTAATATTTCATAATCGTCAGCCTTTGTGCTATGTGAAATTTTTATTTCCATTCGCGGAGAGGGCGAGATTCGAACTCGCGGTACCTTGCGATACACACGCTTTCCAGGCGTGCCAGTTAAACCACTCCTGCACCTCTCCTTTTGGCTTAATATTTGCTTACAAAATTATGAAAATTTCTTAAATTAGAACTTTTATTAATTGGAAAAATGCAAAATTCTATAAATCGAAGAAAATTTATTGGAATGGGTTTGGCAATTGCAGGCGGTACCCAGATTTTTCGTAATCATCTCTTCTCGCAAGATTTACATTCAAATCAAATTCCCGGCGAAAGTATTGTTCATCCAACTGAACAAACTATCTCTTCAGTTAATAATGTCATTTTTCCAAAGAAACTCAAAGCAAATGATATTATAGCAATTGTATCACCTTCAAGCCCCACAAATAGATGGGAAGTTACTAAAACGGTAAATTTTCTTAAATCATTGAATTTAAAAGTTGAAATTGGTAAAAGTATAACAAAGCAAACAAATAATTACCGATATCTAGCGGCTTCTGATAAAGATAGAATCGAAGAATTTAATTATTATATAAATCGCGAAGATATAAGTGCTATCATTGCTTCTCGTGGTGGCTATGGTAGTATGCGAATTATTGAAGATATTAATTTTGACTCTATTTCAAAAAATCCTAAAATATTTATTGGCTTTAGCGACTTTACATTTATCTTGAATGCAATTTCGAAAATTAATAATTTAGCAACTTACTATGGGCCAGTCGGCATTTCTTCTTTCACCGATTATACAAAAAAGTATTTTATTAATGCTTTATTTGAAAATCAAAAAGAAATATATATAGTCTCCAAACCAGAAGCAATTGTAATCAACGAAGGTAAATCCGAAGGAAGATTGATAGGGGGGAATTTGACGATGTGTTGCGCAACATTAGGTACACCTTATGAAATTATGACAGATAATTGCATATTAATGTTGGAGGATATTAATGTGGAGGCTTATGAAATTGATAGAATGTTAAATCAGCTAAAACTTGCAGGGAAATTTAATAATCTACAGGGGATTGTGCTTGGTTATTTTTCAAATATTAAAAGAAGGAAACATTTTTATCCAAATTTTAGTTATACAATTCTTGAAGTTTTTGAACAAGTCCTTAAACCTTACAACATTCCAATAATTGCAAATTTTCCTTTCGGCCATATTTCTGAACAAGCAACATTTCCAATTTTAGGGTATTCTACGCTTAATACTACAAATAAATCATTGACTATTAATAATTCAAAATAATTGTGTAATTTTAGAAAATTGATTTTTGCAATTACACGAAAATTAATA
>JAGOIG010000025.1 GCA_017995735.1 Candidatus Kapaibacterium sp.
GTTCAACCTGCATACCATTTCGCAAATCTTGAATTTTACCATCCACACGAACTTTTGTATATCCTTCTTTAATCAATTGATTAAATAGTTCTTTATAGTGGCCACGGCGGGAACGAACTAATGGAGATAGAATTTGAACAAGTTTTCCTTTGTATTTTTCTAAAATTTCACTGATAATTTCATCAAGTGAATGCTCAACAACGGGTAGATGGCAATCAACACAGTATTGAATTCCAATTTTAGCAAAAAGTAAACGCAGATAATCATAAATTTCGGTAATTGTTCCAACAGTTGAACGTGGCGTGTTACCGCTTGTTTTTTGTTCAATGGAAATTGCAGGCGATAGTCCTTCGATGCGGTCAACATCAGGCTTTTTCAATACATCCATAAATTGGCGGGCATAAGGAGACAGGCACTCAATATAACGTCGTTGCCCTTCAGCATAAATTGTATCAAACGCTAAACTGGTTTTCCCTGAACCCGACACACCTGTAATAACAACAAATTTATCTCGCGGTATATCTATATTAATATTTTTGAGATTATGTTCTCGCGCACCACGAATAATAATTTTATCGAATTCAGAATTAGGGATGTTTTTATATTTATATTTAGACATTTATAATATTCAATAAAATAAAATCTATAAAATTAAGAAATTAAATAATATTAATTATTAAGGATATTTAAGACGAATATTTTAATAACTTAATTAGTTTAAAATAAATCCCCAAAAAATCCTTAATTTAGTATTTTAAGTGCTATTTCCTTTTATTTGAAATGAGAAAAAAAGGTACAGTATTTGGCATAAAATTAGTAGAAGATTTTCTGATAAGAATAATAGTAAATATTCCTTGATAGCAAAATAAATAAATGCACAAAATTTACTTTTATTTCACCAACAAGAGAAACAAATGAAAAATAGACGAATTTTATCAATTTATAATAGCTTGCAAAATACATATTCAACATTAGTCAGCAATGATCCAAATGGATTAGAACTTGATTGGTTCAGCATAATCAGCACCCCATTTGAGTATGAAGAAAATGGAGCCGTTTTTTTGGAAAAAAGTATTCAGGAATTTAAGAATCAATTTGAATCAATAAAAAATAAAGTAGATGGAATATCAATTGTATTTCCAGCAGAACTAATTATGGTATCTCAATTTCCAATCGCAGCTGATTTACAAGCAGAAGATATAAGATCTTTATTAAATGTAGAAATTACAAAAGCATTTCCGACACTTGATATTAATAACTTTGTGATATACGCACTTCGATTAGAAAAGCGAGCCGATAATCAAGAGACTCTAATGTGTGTAATATATCCAAAGATTGATATAAAACGTTACGAAGAGTTATTTAACAGATATAATAAAGAAATAATATCTATCAATGTTTCACAGATTTCTGCAGTAAATTGCTTTTTATACAATTATCCGGAATATAGAAATTCAGTATCTGCAATTGTAGGAATCCAAGGGAATTTTTTGGATTTTACAATATTATCAAATTCTAAAATTTCATATTATAATTTGCTTTCATATCAACAAGATGTAGCTATAACTCAAATTTTAACAAACGAAATATTAAAAGTAAATAAATTAATAACAAATAAAATCGATACAGGATTATTTTGTTATGGGGAGGATTTAAATGATGATTTATTTAATGAAATGAAGGAATCTTTGAACATAATAGATATTGAGACACATAAATTAAATGCTTTTAGAATGATGAAGGCAAATTTCAATGAAAGAGAAATAGATTATTGCAAGAGGAATATGCACATATTCCCACCAGTCATAGGGGCGTCTTTTCCATCATTTTTTGAAGAATTGACTTTCTAATTTATGAGAATAATTTCAGGTATATATGGTGGTAGAAATTTGATAGGTAAGATGCCTCGATCAATCAGGCCCACTACAGATTTTGCAAGGGAATCATTATTTGACACACTTTGTTCGATAATTAATATACAAGGTAAGATTTTTCTCGATTTATTTGCAGGTAGTGGGGCAATTGGTTTGGAAGCGTTGAGCCGGGGTGCAGATATGGTTTATTTCATTGATAAATCGAAAGAATCGTTAATTCGAATAAAAAAAAATATTGAATATTTGGAAATTCCAAAGGATAAATTTAAAATATTTCAATCAGAAGCGATTGAATTTCTTTCGATTCTTTGTAATTTAGAGAAATTTGATATTATATTTGCCGATCCACCATATAATTTTGAATATTTATGGAAAATTTGCGAGTTAGCAATGACGAAAGAAATTCTAAATGATAATGGAATAATAATTTATGAGACAGAATCTAAAAGGAATGAAATTATTCATCCCGATTTCCAAATCATTAAACAAAAAGTATCGGGTAATGCCAAATTTTATTTTATCGAAAAAATTACATATAATAAATAATGTCTAAACAAATTATAACATATAGGCAAGAGATATCTACACTTTTTACGGAAGAAGTAAGGATATTGAATAATGCTAGGGAAATTACAAATGTCAGTTCAGAACTGAGACTATTGGCAATCAATGGATTACTGCAAGCAAGCAAGATTGGTACTGCTCAGGGACAGTCATTGATTACTCTTTCAGGATTTCTATCCGACCTGCCTCGGAATATCACACCCGAACTAGATGCGCTTGAATCAATCACTATACAATTAACTCGAGATCTCACTGAGTCATTACTTGCATTGATTCGCATTCTGTTTTACACAGATACACTGATAAATTTCATTAACCAGTTACTATCAAATTTGCATTCAAGCTTCCAAGTGGATGATTTCAATTTGTTAAATGTTAAGGATCTAAAAAAGATCCCTACTAATGAATTATTTGCAAATAATTCAGGAATAATATTATCAAATTTAGCTTATCTAACGCACAACAACATCAACAAAATCAATCAAATCCATTCAAAATTACAATCATCGAGTATGCTGCTCGATAAAGTTCAGGAAAAAATTGAGAGTATAAAACGCAATGGTGTAATAGCAAATTATATGGGAACAAACATACTAATAGAATCATCATATTTAGATGAATCAAGGGGTAATTTTGAATCATTAGTCGATAATATTTTGAAAATAATTAATAATCTCAATGAATATTTAGATGCTATGAATGATAGCATAATAAAGGCAAAGAATATAATAAAGAATTTAAATTTATAAAAGATATGAAAAGTGAAGTAATTTACGATGATGGCGCTCATAAATGGATTGTAATGGGTCGCGACAATACCAAAAAGGAGAAAGTAATTGATACAAATGAGTACGTAATCATTGACAATAGCGAAGCAATGCTGCTTGATCCGGGCGGAATTGAAATATTCCCTGCAGTACTTACTGAATTAACAAAATTTGTAGATATTAATAAAATACGCTCAATATTTGCATCTCACCAAGACCCTGATATTAGTTCATCGCTTGCAATGTGGTTGGATTTAGTACCAAATGTAAATATCTATGCTCCGTGGATATGGATTGGATTCATATCACATTTCGGGATGGGCACAGATTTTATATTAAATCCAATACCTGATGAAGGAATGGAATTGAAAATAGGAAATACTTCGGTTTATTGCGTCCCCGCGCATTTTTGTCATTCTGCGGGCAATTTCTCACTATTCGACCCAAAATCGAAAATTTTATTTTCAGGCGATATTGGAGCGGGATTAGTACCTCCTGAATATCCATTAATCGTTGAAAATTTTAATGAACATATTCAATATATGGAAGGTTTTCATAAACGTTGGATGCCATCGTCTACATATTTAAAATCCTGGATTAGAAGAGTGCGAGCATTAAATCCGTCGATTATTGCTCCTCAGCACGGGTCAATTTTTATTGGTGATGATGTTGAGAAATTTTTAAATTGGTTAGAAACATTTGAAGTGGGAATTATTAATTTAGGTAATGAATCGAACGATTTTAATAACTCTATTTGGATGAAATGGAAAAAGTAGTCTGAAATTTTCCTAATCTCTAATTATTTATGAGTATTTTTCAAATTAAGCAAATATATATATTTATTTTTTCTATTGTATTAGCGGGACTTTTGTTGTTTTCTTGTGATGATAACAAAACAAGTAATCAACCTTATACTGAACAAGACACAATTAAAAAACCTAAAATTGATACGTTCCTAACAATAAAATATCACACAATTGAGTTCAAAAGCAATTCTGAACGAAAGGAATTCTTTCGACAATTGATGCAAAAAGCAAATTTTAGTAGCAACGTTATGAAATTACTCAATCGCAAGGAATGGTCATTAGTGCAAAAATCAAATATTGTGATCTACCCCGACACTTTTATAAGCGATTTGAGAGCCTATTCGTTTTTTCCTATATATTATCCGGATGCAGAAAAGATACCAAAGATTATATTGGTATCAGCGAAATACCAGGCAGCAGCATTTTATGAAAATGGCATATTAAAGCGATTCACAGCAGTCAATTCGGGAAAAGAAAGGACACAGACATATCCTGGACGTTATCAATTAAATTTTAAACAGAGGACTCGGCTATCATCTATTGATAGCAATTGGGAAATGAATTATTATTTCAATTTCAATGCAGAAGCTGGAATGGCATTTCATCAATTTTTTATGCCTGGCTATCCTGCATCACATTCTTGTATGCGAATGTTCGAGGAAGATGCGAAGTGGTTATTTTCATGGGGGAAAGCAGCAAAATATGATAGTTCGCGTCGGCCTATACCTTATACAGGAACACCCGTAATTATTCTTGATTATTATGAATTTGGCAAAGCTTATAGGCCGTGGATGAATCTGGCAAGCAACAAAGAACCGCGAATCAATTTGCCAAAAGATCCGCTTTCATACGACGAACCGCTAATTCCAATCTCTCAAATTCCTGAAGATGTCAGAGGCAGCTTGCGAAATATCACGCGATATAGAATAGCAGAGGATTCACTTAGGAAGTTAGGTGTTATTCGAGAAGGCGTTACAATCACACCATCAGTAAATTTCAATAAAATTCGTAGAATTAAAAAGCAGAAAGAACTTGAATTGCAGAAAGAACTTGAAGATAATAACAATATGATGCAAGAAGAAAATATCAATCAGAATAATTAATATTAAATCTTCTATTTTTAAAATTTCGAGAATATTTTAAGAATTATGGTTGTTTAAAAAAATATTGTAGTAATTTGTAATTTTTTTGCAAATTTTCTGTTACATATTATAGAGAATTTTTGATAATTTTTGTAAAAATGAAGTATGCGCATTATGAAAAAAGTATTTATATTATTAGCATTCGTCTTAACCATTATTTTTGGGAATCAATATTGCTTTGGAGCAGGCTACCCAACTTGGAAATGTAATTGGAAAGAAATAAAATTTGACAATAAAAATTTCTATGATGCCGAAACAATCATCGAAAAATCTAAAAATGAAATGTTGTTTTTCAGCAAGAGGACAAAAGATAAGAATTTAATATTATCATATACATCTGACCGCGGCAACACTTGGGAAAGGGATTCGTTTTTATATACAGGTAATTATCTCCTTAATAGTAAAAATCAAATTTATGTCTATGATAGACCCATTCCTCGATTAAATATAATTAACGCTTGGACTATGTTCAAACGTGGCAAAATGATAAACATACCAATATACATTGGAGATGCCTTTTTTGAATTGAACGACTCGCTTCTTGTTGCAATGCCTCGATTTGACATAAACGCTAAAACAAATATAGCCTATCTAATCAATTTAAATGATTCTACTGCCCGTCCATTAGGCCCAAGGGATTCGACAGGGGAAATTTGTGAAGAATTCCAACACACACAATATGTATATAAAAGTAGTGTCCCAAATCGTATATGCTTCATTAATTATGAGGGAAATTTTTATTATTCAGATAATTTGGGCGATTCAATAACTTTATTTTATCACGATTATAATACATTCTTAAGAGCATTCCCATCAAATAATGGAATGTTTTACTATTGCAGGCAGGGATCTACTTTTCAGGTACAAGTATCATTTAATGGAAAACCAAAAATTATTGATTTATTTAACATATATATTATAAGACTCAAAAGTGAAGAAGGAGTTATTGATACAGTTTTTCATACATATACACAACCAAATAATATGTTCTTAAATAGCTCAACAGCTAAATTAAACAACAAAGGACAATACATATCTTTGATAACCAATAATGATTCGCTTTTTTATTCATCAGATTATGGGGACCATTTTTATATGGTTCAATTTCCACAATTCATAAATATGAAGAATGTCACGGGAATAGAAGCGGGAATAACAAGTAATGGTGAAATTGTGCTTAAATGTTTTGATTCAACAGCAGGCGGAAAATATTTTGGCGCAATCGGCAAACCGTATCCTAATCCATATTCAGTAGATATTACACCTGTTGATGAATATAAGATATATACAACGGGAGATATACAAAGGATTGAATTTGGAGATTTCGATTTTCTAAATTCTGCTATAAATATTGAATTATATAATATATTTGGACAGAAAATAAAAAATTTCAATTATTTAATAACAGAAAGCACTATTGAAATTAATACATCTCAATTAGCAAAGGGCGTTTATTTCCTTACAATTGAAAATTATGAAAAGAGAATGGCTATAAAATTGCTAATAAGTAATTAGGATCTATCCAAGGAAATCTGAATATCTTCTTTCTTTTCGATTTTTAAATTCACCTTTATGGAATAAATACGAAGCAAGCAAAGGAAATGCAATTGTGACTTCGCTAAAGACCATTTGTTCATAAGTTGTTTCAACTTTACCCCAAGAACTTGCTTCTTTGAGAGTTGAGCCAGATAATCCACCATCACGTTCATCAGCCACAGTTATTTGCACAGCATATTTATGCATTGGTACTTCAAAGCCGAGGACTTCGGCTGCAACAACGACATCTTGAGTAAAGTTTTTAGGAACTCCCCCTCCAAGCATCAGAATTCCTGTTTGTGTGGCATCAATTTTAATTTTAGTAAGTTCAAGGAAATCTTTAGCTGAATCAATTGATGCAGTTGGTCCTTTTGCGCTATATTGATGATGGATAAATCCAAATCCTGCTGAGCAGTCTGAAAATGCAGGCACAAAAATAGGTATAGCTTTTTGATAAGCAGTACGAATGATAGAACCCTCCCCTTTATCATTCAACATTAGCCACCGTCCCATCTCATTAATAAATTCACGAGAGCTGTATGGGCGAGGATCTAGGGAATTTGCAATTTCTGCGACAGTCATATCGCAAACGCGTAAATCATCTTCATCAATATAGGTATCATATATTCTATCAATCATTAATTCACGCAGTTCATTATCATTTACAAATGGAGTGCCTTGATAATGTTTAAATCCAAGAGCTTCGAGAAAATCTTGGTCGACAATATTCGCTCCTGTCGAAATAATGGCATCTATCATATTATTCTTCATTAATTCGACAATTGCGGATTTCATCCCTGCACTAATTAGAGATCCCGCAAGAGTTAGAAATATTGAACATTCTGAATCAGCAACCATTCGATTTGCAATTTGGCAAGCTCGAGACAAATTGCGTGCTTGAAATGCTGTGTCAGCCATCGCTTCGATTATTGGAATTGAATTAAAGCTTGTTATATCTATATGCTTGACAATCTTATCGGGATTTAAATAATCTTTTTTTTCTTTCATTTTTTTCTCAATTTTTAAAAAATACAAAATTACGAATTGGAATTTATTCTTCTAGAATTTCAAGAATTTCATTAATAATTTCTAAGGAACGGGCATTTTGCAATGTTTGCATCTTTACGGGTGATGTAAGTTGATGAGCAGATGGGGGTTTTATTGGCATAATTGATTGAAGAATTTTATCTTGTTCTTTAATTATTTCATTTTTAGAATTAAAAGAAGAAAAAATTTCATTAATTTTTTTAATATTATAATTCTTTTCTCTCAATAACTTATGAATTAATGAGAGTAAATCAAAATCGATAGGTGAGTAAACGCGATTACCTCCACGATTCTTATGGGGTTTAATAATTGGGAATTCTTTTTCCCAATATCGTAATGTATATTGCTCTTCATTGAGCAATTCAGAAACCTCGCCAATCGAATAATAAAGTTTTTTCATTTTAATTCGTTATAATATTTTTAAAATTAATAAAAAAATTTGAGATAAAATAAACAATTATTAAAGATTGGAATAATTATTTCAAATATTAAGCAAAAATAATTAGAAAGAATTTTGTAATTTTGTAATCTTTAATTAATATAATATTATGGCAAAATATCCTGTAAATCCAATTTTATTGAGAATGAAGGAAACTGAAAAAGGCTCAATTTATCAATCTATAGTTGCACTTGGAATGAGAGCAAGGCAAATCAATGACCAAATCAGAAGTGAATATAATTTGCGAGCACGTGACTATATTGGAAATGTAGAAGAATCCGAAGATGCAAGGCGGGAATTAGAGGAAATCAGTAGGGATTTTGATGATTTGCCTAAGCCTACATTTATTGCAATGAAAGAGCTATTTGAAGACAAATTGCATTTTGAGATTCCTGAAGATACCGAGAATAATACATCTGAAAGCTATATATAATAATCTTTTATTTTAAACTTTTTATTAATTTGGAAAAAATTAATTTGCAGAAAATATAAAGAGGCAAAATTGGTTCAACTTTACAAAAGTTTCTAAGACAAAACTTTATTGTTCACCAAATATATTTCTGATTGAAGAGTAGAACCAAATATTACACTTTATTTTGTGTATGCATAATTATTCTTTTGCAATACAATGCATTTCCACAAGAGCTAAACAATAATAATTCCATTATTTTGCATAATAATGTATTATATAATTCGCATTTGAATTATATTTTATTTAATTATTTAAATTCTTTACTACTTTTTCAAAATCCTCTCGAAATAAATTTAGATACGATATATCAAAAGAATATTGATACGAACTACACACAGCTTAAATTTTTCAATTTAAATAGTTTCCAACGGAGCAATTTCCAAAATCCAGTCACTATATTGAACAAGAATCGAAATCCTGAAGGATATGAGCAGAGTAATTTAATTGATTCTATTGGCAGCAATATTACAACATATGATCAAATCGATTCTAATCAAATCAGTTATTCATTAACTTTACCTCTCGATGATTATTTATTATTAAGAAAGAAGCAAATTAATAATGAGATATGGGATTCAATACTAACTCGCCACGATTTAGCTCAGGCATTATCTCAGGGTGATATATCAAAAATGATTGCTTCAGCGACAGGTATTTCAATACCTATACCTCAAACAGCATTGATGAGTATTTTTGGCAAACCTGAATTAAGTTTATCAGTGAATGGAGAAATAAATTTAAGGGTTGGATGGCGGTTTGACACTCAAAATCTTGGGACTGTTTCTGCATTTGGTCAAAATCAATCGAGTCCTATTTTCAATCAGGATATCCGAGTAAATGTAAGTGCTAAAATTGGGGATAAGCTCCAATTCGGAACAAATTGGAACACTCGTTCTACATTTGATTACAATAATCAATTCAAACTCAGCTATGATGGCCATGATGATGATATAATAAGGTTGGTAGAAGTTGGTAATATCAATTTTCCTATACCATCAACATTAATTGGGGGTGGTCAATCACTTTTTGGTGTAAGGGCAGATTTCCAATTTGGTCCATTATTTTTAAAATCTGTATTTTCTCAGAGAAGAGCCCAGCGGAAATTTATTGATGTACGTGGTGGAACAAGCACTCAACCATTTACTCTTCGTGCATACGATTTTGCAAAGAACCATTTCTTTCTCGATACAATATATCAGCAAATTTATGATGCCTATTTTAAAAATTCCACACCTGTAATACCAAATACACCAGCAGCGCAATATAATCGAGTGAAATATGTTCAAGTTTGGGAATCTACAAATGATATAGGTGAGAGTGTATTGCGAGCAGGCACAAGTGTAGCAATAGCAGATTTGCGGGGTTTACGTCCTAATGAAACATATACAGCAGCAGAGAAATCCAGGCCAATACAGACGGGAATTGTCGAGCGTGGGAATTTTATGCTACTTGATTCAACTCAATATTCATTTGACGCAAATTTGGGAACTCTTAATATAAAAAATTTACGTCAAGACAGATATTATGCAGTTTCTTATGCAATTGAGGGCCCGACGCTTTCGAAAGATGATGATATATATTATGGCACTTTCAGCCGAAATACTGCTGATAGAGACACGTTGATATTGAGGCTTGTTTATCGGCCAAATATGCTTCCAAGTTATAAATTAATCTGGGATCGCCAGATGAAAAACATATACCAAATTAATGCTATTACAAATGTTGATATATCAAACACAATTATTAATTTATGGTATATAAATTCTAATAATGATTCGGCTGATGTACTGCAAGGAGCACCCGATAAACTTGTCACAATATTTGGTGTTGATCAAGTTAATAATTCAACAGGGACAGCACCACCGGATGGAATTTTTGACCTACGACAACCATTTTTCGATGCAACAACAGGCGAGTTAACATTTCCAAGCTCCAAACCATTTTCAAATGGGCTTCGAACGTATTTCCAAAAGATTGGGAATCCCGAGCTTGCCGAACAATATACATTTGACCAAGTTTATGATACAACATACGATATTGCAGCAAGGAATACAGCAAGAGATAGATTTGTAATATCAGGGCAAGTTTCGGGGCGAGCGACAAATCGAATTGCCTTAGGAGCTTTTAATCTTTCGCCTGGTAGTGTGCGAGTAACGCTGGACGGTGCACCCCTTCGAGAATATGAAGATTATATTGTTGATTATTATTCAGGAATATTAACAATCAGGAATCCACGAGCCTCGCTTCCAAATGCAAATCTTAAAGTCGAGTACGAACAGCAGGATTTAATGTTGACCTCCACAAAAACTCTTGCAGGATTGCGTGCAGATTATCAAATATTTAAAACTCGATTTAGCAATGCGTCAATTGGTGGAACATTTATGTTTTATAATCAATCTGCTGTAATGGATCGAGTGAGGCTTGGCGATGAACCTGTAAAGAATATGATGGCAGGATTCGATGCAAAATTTAACCTTGATATGCCATGGCTCACAAAAGCTTTAGATATTTTGCCATTTTATGATACAAAAGTGCCATCTAATTTAAATGTACAAGGTGAATGGGCACTTATGATGCCGAATCCAAATAAAAGGACATCCGAAATTGCATCCGACAATAATTCACCTGTTGTATATATTGATGATTTCGAAGCAGCGCAAAGGTATATATCATTGGGGCTTACTCCTACACAATGGCAACATAGCTCCGCACCTGTAGATAATGATATTGATACGACAGGTGCGGGACGTAATTTTTACCGCGGACGTATGTTTTGGTACCAATATTTTCTCCCAAGGGTGCCCATTATAGATATTTATCCTAATAATCAGAATTACATTCAAGGCCAACAATTTCAACCTACTTTATACATAGATTTCAATCCTGATTTTCGTGGAATTTACAATATGAACCCTGACTTCATTGATACTCTGGATGGTCAATATTATGACCCTGCTAATGCTTTTAGTGCTAATCCTATTAATAGGAAGAAAATCTGGGGAGGAATGGAACGATTATTATCATCTTTCTATACAAACTTCGATGCTGATAATATAGAATATATCGAAATAATGATGCATGTCGATGATTACGAACCTGGAACAAAAATGAGTGTCGATTTAGGTCAAATAAGTGAGGATATTATTGCAAATGGTAGGTTAGATACAGAAGATGGGATAACAGCGGCAAGTCCTTTCCCTAATGGGATTATTGATGCAGGTGAGGATATCGGAATTGATGCATGGGAGAATAAACAAGAAAAAGAAGAATATCCATACCCATTAAATCAGGAAAGCGACCCTGCAAGGGATGATTATTATTTTGATTTCGGCAAATCAGACGAAACCAGAGTTCCAAACGATTTTGTTAAGTATAATAATTTTGAAGCTAATTCAAAATATTCAGAATTAGGACAATTTCCAGACCAGGAAATATTAAATAAAAATAATGGACAAACAATTTCATTAACTGACAGCTATTTTTCGTACGATATTGATATAACACCTATACCAAATTTAAATCCACAAATTGTTGGAGGAAATCCCAATAAAGGCTGGTTTCTCTATCGGATACCTATAAGAAAGCCAAGCTCTACAGTTGGGAATCCATCATATTCAAATATTCAATATGTAAGAGTAAGATTTAAAGGCGGGAAAGCAAGGCTAACAATTGCTGATTGGCGATTGGTTGGTTCAAATTGGCAAAGGGTAAATGATTTTCAAAGTATCCCTGCAAATGACAGTGTTTTGCAGGTATCATTTTTAAATTTATGGGAAAATGCGCAGGCGCCAGATTTTTATGAAATGCCACCGGGTGTGACTCCCCCGCGTGTGCTAAATAATCCCGACCCATATAATGACATAAAATTAAATGAGCAATCATTAAATCTTTCAGTTCAAAATCTGAATTTTGGCGAATCAAGAATGGCAACACGCATATTCCATAGTCTTGATATATTTTATTATAAAACTTTAAAATTCTTTATTCACGGCGATGGAACAATGCCATCACAAATATGGGGAAAATCGATTCCAAAAGCATATGCATATATTCGTTTTGGTATTGATTCTTTGAATTATTATGAATATAGAAAGCCATTATTGCGTGGTTGGCAAGATATAACAATTGATTTGAATGAGATTACATCAATCAAGCAAATGCGAGACACATCCAGTCTTTATAATATTCAATCATTTCCTGTAAAAAATGATTCGCTTGCCACATTTGTTATAAGAGGGAATCCTATATTAACTCGAGTACAATTTTTTGGATTTGGCATAGAAAATCCAAAGGAACAATTTCCAAATCAATTATCTACAACAATGTGGGTAGATGAATTAAGATTGATTGACCCCGAACGGCGTCAGGACTGGGCAGGGGTTGGCAATGCTACTCTTAAATTGGCAGATTTGGGAGAGGTTGCTTTGAATTTCTCACACTACCAGCCTAATTTTCATAAATTAGAAGATAGGTTTGGCGATAGAATTACATCATCGAGTTGGTCTCTAACAGCAAATGGAAGTTTGGAAAAATTCGTTCCTAAAAGCTTTTCGCAGATGAGAGTGCCAATAACATATACACATTCAGAGCAATTCGATAATCCCGAGTATGTAGCTAATAGCGATATTAATTTGAATGAAGCGGCATTGCAAGCACGCAACTCGGCGTATCAGTCAGCAATTAGCTCGGGAATGTCAGTTGCTGAGGCAAATACTTATGCTCAAAATGAAGAAAATTCAGTAAAAGCTCGTTCTCAATCTTTAAAAGTTCAAGACAGTTGGGCAATAACACAAGCGAAATTGGGTATACCAATTAATCATTGGTTAATGAAATACTCTCTTAACGCATTATCAATCGGATATTCATATTCTCAGGAATATGAACGGTCGCCAATTTATGTACAAAGATTTAACTGGATGTGGAAATTAAATGTCCAATATGGCATTAATATTCCCGATGTTCTATCTCTTAAACCTTTTCCGTGGCTTAAGAATGCTCCTGTACTCAATATTTATAATAATTTCAAAATTAATTTCCTGCCTGCCAGTCTTAGTGCTACACTTGATTTTATGAGACGCCGCCAGACTGAGCAATCACGCTATTTAGATTTTCCAAGTCCTGTATTGCGTGAATTTAATGGGCAAAGACAAGCGCAATTTTCCTGGAAATTCTTTGAAGGAAGTTTTCTAAACCCACTCCTTGATTATTCTTTTAATACTACAAGTACTCTCGTCCCGTTTGAATTAGATAAAACAGGCAAGCAACGATCGGGCAGTCAGATTGCCAATCAAATGTTCTTTAAAGAAGGCGAATTACTGAGATTTGGAAACAACACATTACATTCTCAGGTATTTACATTGAATATCCGACCTCAATTACCAAATATTTTAAATATCACCAAATTTGTGGATATTGCAGGAACGTATTCAACAACATATTCAATGAATAACCCCTTACAGCCTGATTCAACTATACGCGATGTTGCAAAAACAGCGAATTTTAATAATAATATAAGAATTAATAACTCTTTGAAGCTCAAATCACTTGGAAATTTCTGGTTTAAAACTGGCCAAAAGAAATTATCAGCAGGACAAAAGATAGATAGTTCTAGTTCGATTTTTAAATCTATTGGAAAAGTTCTTAAAACTATTTTCTTCGATTGGGACAAAATTGATTTTAATTTTAATCAAACAAATTCAAGTATTGACCCGGGTGTATTTGGGGGAACGGGATTTGATAACTTCTGGTCACGTGGTGCCACTTTTAGAAGTAGCCTTAATATTTTTGGTCCCTCTGTTCCCTACCAATTAGGCCTTGTATCAAATCCTCATAGCGATTTTAAAATTGCATCATCAAGCAATTTTCCTTACTTTTCATTTCAAGTATTTGATGGCCGCCGACCACCAAATGCAGTATTGCAAGATAATTTTAGGCAACAATCAACTTTCGAAATAAAAACATCAAGAGTCTTATGGCCTGGCGCTACTCTTGATATTAATTTTAAGACAGATCTAGGATACAATCGCAATCAGACAATTATTTCGGATAGTTTAGGCATACCACATTATACAAATATTATTGCGTTAAAAACAATAAATAGAACATTTTTTACATTTCCTTCTGTTTTTGGATTAAATCCATTTGGGAACACAATTGAGAGTGTTGTAAAAAAATACAATACAGAAAAAGCACGAATCGGGCAGATGAATCTGGACACAAACAGCAAAAATGCTATGCTTCAGGATGCACTATCAGCAGCATTTTATGATCAATTAAGGACCTTTAAGTTTTTCAGCGGCGATGTAGGTAAATTTTTACCTGATATTAACTGGGCATTTCGTTGGGAAGGCTTGGAAAAATGGGGATTATGGAACGATTATTTGAAAAGAGTATCTTTGGAGCATGCATATCAATCGACATACCAAGAGCAAATCCAAATGACAGATATAGGCAAATTTATTTTGGGGCAGACTGTTCAATATGCATTTTCACCATTGATTGGTTTAACGACAGCTTTTGATGAGAAAAAGGTAGGTGGCAATTTAACTGCATCGCTGCGATGGAGCACTCAAAAATCTTATATGGTCAACACAGCAACCCGCAGTATGATTGCATCACAATCTACTAACGATATTACAGCACAAGCATCGTATGTAATGCGTGGATTTGATTTTCCATTATTAGGAATCAAATTGAAGAATGATTTAGAGTTTAGTTTTCTTGCTACTTTCAAAACAAATGACAATAACGCCTATAATATTTTAGACTCAACAAGTTACCAAGGGAATTCAAATAGCGGATGGACCGTAAATGGTACAAAGCAGATTATTGTAGAGCCTCGGGCAAGATATTCATTAAGCAATATAGTCACAGCTTCATTATTTTTCCGTTATGAAGGTACTTTCAATAAAGGAGCGGCTCAGCCAGGTTTCCACACATTCCAATTTGGTTTGGATATTCGCATTGGAATTTCAGGAGGGAGGTAAATCATTCCTTTTAGGGACAAGCTTATCGAATTATCTAGTGTAAAAAATGAGCATGTAATTAATTAAAAATCTATATCAAATAGCAAATTACTATAATCACTTTGTTATTTAAGTAAAAATATATATTTTTGTTATTATTGATTTTACAAATATGATAATAAAAGTTTGATGGAAACTGCAAGTTATTGGTTTGGAGTGTATAAACAGTTTCTTAATGAGTTAAAAATACCCGAAGCACAAGAAGCATTAAATAAAGCCTTATTAATAGAACCCAAAAATATAGAGATACTATTGGAACGTTCTGATTTGAATTTTAAACTTCAGGATTTTCAAGCAGCAATTGACGATTTGCAAAATATCCTAAAAATTGACCCCGCAAATGAAACTGCATTAATAAAAGTCAAATTTATCGAGGATATCCTATATATGATTAGGACTGATATTTTTGAAAGCACAAACCTATATGAACCACCAAATTCAATTTTTAATGATGGAAATCAGAGATTTAGATAATTACAAGAATATGAATACTAATTATAAGCAAGCAGGAGTTGATATTGAAGCAGGGGAGGAAGTCGTTCGCCGTATTAAACCATTAATAAAAAGGACCTATTCGCAAAATGTACTTTCTGATATAGGTTTATTTGCAGGATTTTATGATGCAAGATTTCCTGAATACAAGCATCCTGTGCTTGTTGCAAGCACAGATGGGGTTGGAACAAAATTAAAAATTGCTTTCCAGATGGGTATCCATAACACAGTCGGCCACTGTCTTGTCAATCATTGCACAAATGATATTCTTACAACAGGTGCTAAGCCGTTATTTTTTCTCGACTATTTAGGAACGGGAAAATTAGAAGTAAGCACTGCTGAGCAGGTTATTTCCGGTTTTGTTGATGGATGTCTTGAAAATGATTGTGCGCTAATTGGTGGCGAAACTGCTGAGATGCCTTCATTATATAATAATGGCGAATATGATGTTTCGGGAACAATAATAGGAATCGTCGAAAAAGATAAAATCATAACAGGTGCAAATATCAAGTCTGGCAATTTTCTTATTGGACTTCCATCAAACGGCTTACATACAAATGGATATTCATTGGCAAGGAAAGTATTATTAGATAAATTTAAAATTGATGAATATATTTCTGAATTAGGGCAAGTGCTGGGAGAAGAATTGCTTAAAATTCATAAATCTTATCTTAAAATAATCACCCCTTTGCTACAAAAGGAATTGATTTCGGGTATATCACATATTACGGGAGGCGGAATTGTTGGCAATACAAATCGAATCATACCCAAAGGATATAAATTAAATATTAATTGGGGAAGTTGGGAAGTTCCTCCAATTTTTAGAATGATCCAAAAAACAGGGAATATTGATGATGAGGAAATGAGGCGAGTTTTTAATCTTGGAATAGGCTTGATTATTATTGTATCAAATGAAAACATCAATACAGCGATTGAATTGCTTAAAAACGAGAATCCTATTATTATTGGAGATATAATTCCGGAATGATTTTATCTCGTGAAAATATTGCAAAAGTCGTATCTGATTTTAAAAAACAGAACAAAACCATAGTCTTCACAAATGGATGCTTCGATATAATTCATAGTGGGCATATTTATTATTTGTCAGAAGCCAAGAAATTGGGTGATTACTTAATTGTAGGACTCAATACTGACTCATCTGTTAAAAGACTAAAAGGTAACAGCAGGCCAATCAATTCAGAGTTAGATAGAGCAATTGTATTGGATTGCCTGAAACCTGTTGATTTTGTTGTATTATTTGATGAAGATACTCCCCTATCGCTAATTCAAGAAATATCGCCTGATATTTTGGTTAAGGGTGGGGATTATAATCCCGATGAAATAGTCGGCTCTGACTTTATGAAACAAAAGAATGGGAGGGTCGTAATAATCCCATTTTTGGTTGGAAAATCAACTACAAGTATTATAAAAAAAATAAAGAACTAAAAACTATGAAAAGATTATTGATTTTTTTATTTTTTATTGCTTTTGAATTTTTACCTGCGCTCAGTGACACATTTAATGCTGAAATCAGTGTAAAAACCGAAGAGATAATGCCTTATAAAATCTCAAATTTACTCTTTGGCGGATTTGTAGAATTTGTCACTAACGTTGTCGATTCTCCAACGGGAATATGGGCAGAAGATTTAATGGACAGAGGATTTGATGTGTGCGTATGGGATAATTTAGCGACTTCTAAATATTGGAACACGCATCAAGAAGGAGGTGGAGAATTTAAATTTGAATTAAGATTCGAGGGATATAATCCACAGGGATTATGTTCTCAGTATATTAGTGCAAAGAACACAGTAGCTGGTTAAAGAGCAGGCGTTTATCAAACAATATTTCGAAATTACACAGAAAGTATTGATATTTATTTTTATTTTCGTGGGAAAATCAATAAGAATACTAGATATGGTGGTCTTTATTTA
>JAGOIG010000026.1 GCA_017995735.1 Candidatus Kapaibacterium sp.
TTTATTTTTGTAAAATTTTTTAATTATTTTCTATTTTTATGCATTATAACGTATTTCATAGATATTCTAATTTCATAATTATAATAATCATTTCTTCTTTATTTATAATTAATAATTTACTTTCAGAAGATCTCTATCCAGTAGTGAAAAAAAATCGTGTCGGTTATATAAATCGTAATGGTGCAATCATAATAAAACCAAAATTTGAAACAAGTTTTCAGAAAGCTTATATTTTATATCAAGGTAAATATTATCCCTTTTATCAATTACCTGAAAATGCTTATTTTTCTGAGGGTAAAGCAACATTTCGTCAAAACTGGAAAATATTATTTATCAAATTTGGGTATGATTTCGGCGTTATTGATACTCTCGGCAATATCGTTATTCCAAAAAAGGATATAGAATTTGGTACTTTCCATTGCAATCGTTCAAAAATTACTTTTTTTCAGAATAATCTTAAATCTAAAAACTTTAAGGTTGAGATTCAGGCTTTTATCGATATTAGTGGCAACAAAATTGATATTGAGAGTGGCAATTATTCTTTTGTGAGCGATTTCTCTGAATGTCTTGCAATTGTTATGAAAGATAGTAAATATACTTTTATTGATACCACTGGAAATGTTGTTTTCAATACTTGGTTCGATGATGTTAGCCCATTTCATAATGGTACAGCTGCTGTAAAAATTGATTCATTATGGGGAGTGATTGATAAATCAGGCAATTTAATCATACCACCAAAATATTTAAGAATATGGAGTAAATCTGATGGCTTTTTTCGTGTATTCGATGGCAAAAATTATTCATACATTAATGATAACGAAGTAAATATATTTAAAAATTCCTACATAGTCGCAGAAGATTTTAGACAAGGCTTTGCTGCTGTGAAATTTGGAGAATTCGATTATGGGTTTATCGATACTTTGGGAAATATTGCCTTCAAATTTGATAATTGCAATGGGATCGGCAGCTTTAATTCAGGATTAGCACGTGTACAGATTGGTGAAAAATGGGGATATATCAATACCAAAGGTGATTTTCTGATTAAACCACAATATGACTACGCTATCGACTTCCGTGATGGCTTCGCACTTGTATGGCTCGGGAAAAATGTGTTTATAATCAATACCGATGGCAAACAGATTTGGGAATATAATTTTCAAGAAAGAAATGAAAAGAACTAATTATGGATTCTCCGATATTTTTGCTAACCCAATCAATATATTTATTATATTTATATTAATTCGTTTCTATTTTGTAGTCGATCCATTTTTGCTTCCTCAAGATGCATATTATTTTTTATATACAGATTCGCTTTCACTTTCGTACTTCGACCATCCCCCAATGATTTCCTGGATATTATATTTATTCCGCCTTATATTTGGGAGAAATTTGTTTGCAATAAAAATTGCTGATTTTTGTGTCTCGACTGCAACCATATTTGTATTTTATCAATTAGCAAAAACATATAAAAAAGATATAAACAAATCACTTCTCATCGCCATATCAAGCATTTTGCTTACAGTAATAACATTAATAACAACACCTGATATTCCGCTTGTGCTTTTCTGGAGCTTATCAGTTTTATTTTTATACAAAGCAATATTTGAAGAAAAGGCTCAATATTGGATATACGGTGGTATTGCAATGGGGCTTGCATTTGATAGCAAATATACAGCAATATTTCTGCAAGCGGGGCTTGTATTGTTTCTGTTATTTTCTAAAAAATATAGGTATTTACTTTCAAAACCATATCCGTGGGTTGCTTTAATTATCGCGCATATTTTCATCTTGCCTGTTTATATTTGGAATGCAAATAATCATTGGGTGTCATTCCTCTATCAATCAGCGGATAGAGCAAATGCTTTAAGCAATTTCAACCCGATATTGTTTCTGGGATTCTTTTTAAGTCAATCTATTATGATTTTGCCTCCATTATATTTTGTTTCAGTTTGGCAAATGATTAAATCAGCCAAGAACATCTTCAAAATCCCTGATGAACAAATGTTCCTTTTTGCATTTATTTTCCCAATGTTTTTTACATTTACAATCATCTCATTTTTCTATTGGATAAAAATTAATTGGTTACTGCCAGTATATCTGTTAATAATAGTCCTATATTTAGATAAATTTAGTTATAAATTAGTGAAATATAATGTCGATTTAGCTCTTGTATTGCACATAATTATATTTGTTGAATTGATATTCTATCCTATTCAAATAAAAAGCGACGACACGTTTTTTGGATGGCAAAATTTGGCTCAAGAAGTTCAAAAAATAAAAGTTGAAAATCCTGAGGATTTCATTTTTTCAAATGATAATTACAAAACAACAGCAGTTCTTCGTTTTTTAATGAATGATAAAATATACGCAGGAAATATAATCGGTCAAAAGGGATTTAATTTTGCTTATGTGGATACAAATCTTGATAGTTTAAAAGGAAAAGACGCAATATTTTTAGATTCAGACCCAAATTTCAAAAATTTAAATCCAAAAGGGGAAGTTCCCTCAATATTAAATCAATATTTTGAGAAAATAATCGAAATGCAACCCATAATTATTAATGACGACTGGGGACGAGCCGCTAGGAAATTTTACGTATATAAATGCTATAATTATTTGAAAAATTAATTATTATTAATAATATTTCACTTAATATTCAATTATTTAAAAATATAGCTATCCTGTCATTACTTGATAGGAGCGGTTTCTAGCATGTTTTTTAATTATTAATAAAATAATGTTAATTTTGTAGTTTTTAATCATTATTCTTACATACAATATATATTAAAATGGAAAAACGTTTTGAAATTGTTGATGATGTGACAGTCCGCTTTGCTGGCGATTCTGGCGATGGAATGCAACTAATTGGTAATATTTTTGCGAGTAATGCAGGCGCCACAGGAAATGATATAAATACATTTCCTGATTATCCATCCGAAATTCGTGCCCCTGAAGGAACATTATATGGGGTAAGTGCATACCAAGCTCACATTGGTTCCAAAAAAGTAAATACAATTGGCGATAAAATCGATGTACTATTTGCTATGAATGCAGCATCACTAAAAGTAAATTTAGCGAATCTTCGCCAGGGAGGGATTATTATTGCAAATGCGGTAGGTTTCATCGAGAAGAATTTAAAACTAGCTGGTTATGAACAAAATCCATTGGAGGATGGCTCTCTTAATGGATACGAATTATATGTTATTGATATTCCTTCAATTATGAAGGAAGAGCTTGCGGATTTAAATATGACAATCAATCATATTGACCGCACAAAAAATTTCTTTGCTTTGGGAATTGCATTTTGGCTATTTGACAGACCAATGGAATTTACTATTAAATGGATTAAGAAGAAATTTAGCAAAAATCCAGTCTCACTTGAATCCAATCTTCGGGCATTACATCGTGGTTATCGTTATGCGTTGGAAAGCGAACAATTTAAGCGGTACTTCAAAGTTCCGCGTGCTGATATGGCACCAGGAATTTATAGAAATATCACAGGAAACGAAGCAGTGGCTTTAGGATTAGTCGCAGCTTCAAAAAATTGTGGCTTACCTCTTTATCTTGGCTCATATCCTATTACTCCCGCAACAGAAATTTTACATCATCTCTCGGGTTATCGACAATATAATGTACGCGTATTACAAGCAGAAGATGAAATTGGTGGAATTACAAGCGCAATTGGAGCATCTTATGCAGGCAATTTAGCAGCAACTACAACAAGCGGACCTGGCTTTTCTTTGAAAGTCGAAGGAATGGGGCTAGCTGTGATGATGGAATTACCATTAATTATTGTAGATGTTCAGCGTGCGGGCCCAAGTACAGGTGAACCAACAAAACCTGAACAAGGCGATCTGCTTATGGCGATATTTGGCCGCCATGGTGAATCCCCAATCCCTGTATTTGCAGCAAAAAGTCCCGTAGATTGCTTCTACATAACTTATGAAGCAGCTCAAATTGCACTAAAATATATGACACCGATTATTGTACTAACAGATGGATATTTGGCACAAGGCACTGAGCCTTGGAGAGTTCCAAATATTGAAAATTTAACAAAATTCGAGCCAAATTTCGCAACAAAAGTCCCCGAATTTGTCGAAAATCCTGAAAGCTATAAGCCATATTTTCGAGACCCGAAAACACTTGCTCGCTACTGGGCAATTCCTGGTATGCCAGGCTTTGAAAATCAAATTGGTGGCTTGGAAAAAGAAGATATTACGGGAGTTGTAAGCCAAGACCCAATGAATCACCAAAAAATGGTAGAAATTCGAGCAAAAAAAGTTCAAAATATTGCACAAGATTTGCCTCTCTTAGAAGTTGAGGGTGAGCAAGAAGGTGATTTACTAATTATAGGGTGGGGTAGTACTTATGGAGCAATTAAAGTAGCATTTAACAGATTGCGTAATCTTGGACATAAATTATCGTTCGTCCATTTACGATATCTCAATCCATTCCCTGCAAATCTTGGCGAGATTATTTCAAAATTTGATAGAATCTTTGTTCCTGAAATGAATTTAGGACAACTACAATTCTTGCTGCAAGCACATTTTATGAAACCAGTCCTCGGCTACCATAAAGTTCAAGGAAAACCAATGACAGCTATAGAAGTAGAAAATGAAATTATAAAATTATTAAATGATAATAAGGAGTAATAAGAAATGACCACTCTCCAGAAAAATTTTGGAAATTTACCAAAAAGTATCCCTATAGATCAATTAACACCCAAAGATTTCAAGGCTCCAATTGATGTACGTTGGTGTTCAGGATGTGGAAGTTATTCAATTCTATCACATATACAACGCCTTTTTCCAACTCTTGGAATTCCTAAAGAAAATTATGTATTTGTATCAGGTATTGGCTGCTCAAGCCGTTTTCCATATTATATTGATGTGTATGGGTTCCATTCATTACACGGACGAGCATTACCTGTTGCATCAGGAATGAAAATTGCAAATCCTGAATTATCCGTCTGGGTTGCAACAGGTGATGGCGATGGAATGGCAATTGGTGGAAATCATTTTATTCACGCCATTCGGCGAAATATGGATATAAAAGTTCTCTTATTCAATAATGAAATATACAGCTTAACAAAAGGACAAGCATCTCCAACATCTCCTATTGGTTTGAAGACAAAATCTTCTCCGTTTGGCGTCATTGAGCGACCTTTCAATCCCATTCAATTAGCTTTAGGAAGTGGTGCAACCTTTGTAGCTCGCACAATGGATCGCGATCCAAAACATTTAGCATACACCTTACAAAGAGCGGCGCAACATAAAGGCATTGCATTTGTTGAAGTTTACACAAATTGTGTGGTGTATACTGATGGCATTTTTGAAATGTTTACTAGTAAACAAACAAAAGACGACACAACCGTATTTCTTGAAGCAAATAAGCCTTTGATTTATGGGAAAAATAAAGATAAAGCAGTAATATTGGAAGGTCTCACACCTAAATCAGTCGATATAATGCAAAACGAAGATACTTTGATGAAATATAATGAAAAAGATCCTCTTCTCGCATATTCAATTAGTTCAATGTCCTTTGAAGATGATTTACCTCGTCCATTTGGTGTATTTCTCGATATTGAGCGTCCGACTTTCGAAGAGGGTTTGCATCAGCAAATTAATGATGTAATTGCCAAAAAAGGCGAGGGTGATGTTAATAAGCTCCTTCGCGGCGATGATTACTGGGAAATTGATTAATTAAATATGTAATAAATATGAAACGACATTTTATGTCTCTCAGCTTTATCTCAATAGCAATATTTTGTTTAACATTTTTAAGTTGTTCGGGTATGGAAGAAAAGAAGCCCAAGACAAAAAATCAAACATCAACTGAACGTCCTAAATATGAGATTACAGTTACTCAGAAGGGAACAGAACTTGGCAAAATTGTAATCGAACTATTTCCCGATGTTGCTCCTAAGCACGTTCATAATTTCGATAGCCTTGTATCTGTTGGATTTTATAATGGAACAGCATTTCACAGAGTGATTCCTGGATTTATGATCCAAGGCGGAAGTCCCTATTCAAAAACTGATGATAAAGATAAATGGGGTTTAAGCGATCCGTCTCAAACTAAAGTACCTGCAGAATTTAGTAACCTTCATCATAAACGTGGAACTATTTCAGCAGCGAGAACAAACGACCCCAATTCCGCAACTTCACAGTTTTTTATTTGCGTAGCTGATGCTCCACATCTCGACGGGCAATATTCAATCTTTGGCGAGGTGGTTTCGGGTATGGATGTTGTTGATAAAATTGTTAACTCTCCTCGTGATAAGCGTGATAATCCACTTGATAAAATCGTAATGAATATCAAAAAATTAAATAAGTAGATTTATAATGGAATTAGAACGAATTCAATCAGCACTAAAGCAAAGCAATCTCGATGGATGGCTTTTTTATGACCATCATAATCGAGATGCTATTGCTGCACGTATTCTCGGTCGTGATAGAAGCAAAATGGCTACACGCCGTTGGTATTATTTTATTCCTGCAAATGGAAATCCTATTAAACTTGTTCATAAAATTGAACAAGGACAATTAGATGAATTACCGGGTGAGAAGTTCGTTTATTTACCTTGGCAGGAACAGCACTCAAAGCTCAAACAGATGCTTGGCAATTCAAAACGCATTGCTATGCAATATTCACCAAATAATAATATCCCATATGTTTCAATTGTAGATGGGGGAACGCTCGAACTCATTCGCAGCTTTGGAGTGGAAGTTGTCACAAGTGCAAATCTTGTCAGCGAATTCGAATCATATATCGATGAAGAGGGGATGCAAACACACATCAAAGCGGGCGATGTTATGCAAATGGTGAAAGATGAAGCATTTAAAGAAATTCGCAGAAAATTAAATAAGGGTATTAATCCGACAGAATATGAAATTCAACAATATATGGTTGATATAATTCATAGCAATGGATTGGAGTATGATGACCCACCAATTGTGGCAGTAAATGAACATGCTGCAGACCCGCATTTTGAACCTCAAAAAGAAGGTTCATCGATAATGAAAGAAGGCGATTTAATTTTGCTCGATTTATGGGCAAAATTGAAACAACCCCGCTCGATTTATTATGACATCACGTGGATGGGATATATTGGAAATGATATCCCCGACAAAATTAACAAAATTTTCCACATAGCTACAGGTGCACGCGATGCTGCGTTATCACTTGTTAAAGAGAAATTTGCAAAAAATGAACCACTTCGCGGATGCGATTTGGATGATTACTGCAGAAAATACATTGCTGATAGAGGATATGGAGATGCATTTATCCACCGTACGGGTCATAATATTGGGGAGGAAGTCCACGGCAATGGTACTCATATTGATAATCTTGAAACTTGTGATGACCGTTTTATAATTAAAGGTTCATGTTTTTCAATCGAGCCTGGTATATATTTACCTGAAGAAAAACTTGGTTTCCGCACCGAAATTGATGTTTTTATTGACAAAGGTGGAATAGTTCATGTTTTTGGACCAATTCAGCAGGAAATTGTCAAGATTTAAGATATTATGATAATATCATAAAAAAAGGCGCCCTTACAGCGCCTTTTTATTTATCCGTTTTTCTAATTATTTTTCGTCATCATCAACAACAGTATAATCAGCTTCTTCAACATTATCAGCTTTCGAGCTTTGCTTTCCCGCATTACTTGTATCTGAAGATGATGGACCTTGCTGTTGGCTATACATTTGAGTAGATGCCTCACTCCATGTTCGGTTCAATTCATCCATTGCGGGTCGTATATCTGTTTCATTCTCTTTTAGAGCTTTTGCTAATCTTTCTTTTGCGTCTTCAATTTTCTTTTTATAAGTAGGTGGAATTTTATCGCCCAAATCAGCTAATTGTTTTTCTGTTGAATAAACAAGGGAATCTGCTTGATTACGTAAGTCAATTTGCTCTCTATATCTTCGATCTTCTTCAGAATTGCGTTGAGCTTCGGCTTTCATTCGTTCAATTTCTTCTTTAGATAATCCACTTGAAGATTCTATTCGGATATTCTGCTCTTTGCCTGTTGCTTTATCTTTTGCAGAAACTGATAGAATTCCATTAGCATCAATATCGAATGTTACTTCAATTTGTGGCACACCTCGTGGTGCAGGTGGAATACCATCCAAATGGAAACGTCCAAGTGACCGATTATCTTTAGCAAGAGGTCGCTCGCCTTGCAAAACATGGATTTCTACTGAAGTCTGATTATCTGCTGCGGTTGAGAAAATTTCGCTCTTCTTAGTTGGAATCGTAGTATTTGCAGGAATCATTGGTGTCATCACACCACCAAGTGTTTCAATACCAAGGGTCAAAGGTGTAACATCGAGCAAAAGTACATCCGATACATCTCCCGATAAAACACCACCTTGAATTGCGGCGCCAATTGCAACTACTTCATCAGGATTGACGTTCTTTGAAGGTTCTTTTCCAAAGAAATTACGAACTAGTTCTTGTACTTTTGGAATTCGAGTAGAACCACCGACAAGGATAACTTCGTCAATTTGTGATGGCGTAAGTTTTGCATCTTTTAAAGCTTGCTCACAAGGACCGAGTGTACGTTCAAATAGATCCATACATAATGATTCAAATTTTGCTCGAGTAATAGTCATATTTAAATGCTTTGGTCCCTCATCAGTTGCAGTAATAAATGGTAAATTAATATCTGTTTGTAGCTGCTGTGAAAGTTCGATTTTAGCTTTTTCTGCGGCTTCTCGCAAGCGTTGCAATGCCATTGGATCGCGTCTTAAATCAATTCCTTCTTGTTTTTTAAATTCATCTGCTAAATAATCTATAACTCTTTGATCAAAATTATCACCACCAAGATGGGTATCGCCATTCGTAGATTTAACCTCGAATACACCATCACCAATTTCCAAAATTGATATATCAAATGTACCACCACCCAAATCAAATACAGCAACGGTCATATTTTTGCCTTTTTTATCCAGACCATAAGCAAGAGCTGCAGCAGTTGGCTCATTAATAATTCTTTTAACATTAAGCCCTGCAATTTCGCCTGCATCTTTTGTTGCTTTCCTTTGAGAATCATTGAAATATGCCGGTACAGTAATAACAGCGTCTGTTATCTTCTGGCCTAGGTAATCCTCAGCTGTTTGTTTAAGCTTTTGTAATATCATTGACGAAATTTCGGGTGGAGAATATTTTTTGTCATCTATAACAATACGCACAGAGTTACCATCATCGCTTGGCTCAACCTTGTATGGCACCATTGTCATTTCTTCACGCACTTCGTCATAGCGTCGCCCCATAAAACGCTTAATCGAGTAAATTGTCTTTGTAGGATTTGTGATTGCCTGACGTTTTGCTGCCTGCCCCACTATTCTTTCTCCTGTCTTTGTAAATGCCACAACTGATGGAGTTGTACGACTTCCCTCTGAATTTGCTATGACTACAGGCGATGAGCCTTCCATTACAGCTACTACTGAGTTTGTTGTTCCTAGATCAATTCCTATTATCTTACCCATAATTTTCTCCTTTTTATTTTACTAAAAAATTTAAAATAATATAATGATTATATTTTAATCCTTATATTATTTTAAATTTGAATAAATGTAGGGGTTCAAAATTTTGAACCCCTACATATTTTTTATTTAATTTCAATTAGCTTTTCTTTTGGTTTCTCAGGTTCCTTCTTCTCGATTGTTAAATGCAGCATACCATTATCATATTTCGCATCAATCTTATCCTTATTAACATTTTCAGGCAATACAAAGGAACGTGTGAATTCACCATAGCTTCGTTCGATTCTCAAATAGGAGCGGTCCTTGTCTTCTTCTTTGACCTCGCGTTTCTTCTCGCCGGACACCACTAGCACATTATCATCCATTACTTTGATTTTGACATCATCTTTTTTGACGCCAGGGAGCTCGATGTTCATATAAATATTCTTTTCATCTTCGCTAATATCGACTGCTGGTAAGAATCCACCACTTTCGGGGCGTGTGCTGAAGTCGATATCACCCAAGAAATCATTCATTCTTCGAATCATTGTGTTCATTTCTCTAAACGGATCCCATCTTACGATTGCCATATTAACCTCCTTTTTTTGTTGAACATAATTTATATATAATTTGTTGATTAATTAATTAATTTATAACAATATCAATTGTTTTCTTTTCTTGTTCTTTCTTTGGAATATTGATTGTCAATAATCCATCTTCGTATTTTGCGTTAATCTTTGTCTCATCAAGCTTATCGCTTAATGGGAACACTCTGCGAAATTTTCCTGTTTTGGATTCAACTCGCAACATCGAATTACTTTCGATAGTATGCGGTCGTTTCTTTTCACCTTCTACTATAAGCCGATGCTCATCATCGACATATAAATGAAGATCTTCTTTCTTCACACCTGCTAATTCTACTGTGATTTCCACTGCGTTCTTTGTTTCATTTATATCGCTTCGGATACTTAAATTCTCAATCCCACTTGCGATTCCACTAACAGCAGAATTCACGAAGTTTTTGACATCATCTAAATATCGGGGTATTTCACTGAAGCTTTTATCGAAATCAACCCTTATAGTTTGCATCTTCAACTCCTTTAATTAATTTTTATACTTTATTATTTATAAATTTTGTGCCAAACATAAAAAATGCCATTTTTACACATTTTATATGTAATAATGGCATTAATTTTGTCAAATTTGCATTTCAATGTGTCATAATGGATAATAATAGTGTCAATATGGCATTAATTTTATATCTATTCTATTTTTTAATAGCTATATAATATTGAATATTTTAATTCTGCTGTTTTATTTGCGGGAACTTTGACTTTGAATATTATATTGTGCGCATCTATTTTCTGATATTGTATATTTGCTTCTGAAATAGACCAATCGCCGGGTGCCCATCTATTTGCTTCAATTATAACATCTTTATCGGAATGATTGAAAAATTCCATTATATATTGGTCGAGATATGAATTGGCACCTTTCTTAGTTGATTCTGCCAAGTAATCAGTGTATAATATATCGAAAGCTTTCCCAATCTTTAACTCGACTTCCTCATCTTTTGGAGTATGCTTAATATAATCCTCACCAATCAATTCAGCTGTTTTATTTCGTGTTTTAAATAAAGATACAGATCCCGCAGGCAACGGTATTCCCATTCCGTTTTCTTTTTCGTTTTTGAATGATATAGTTATATCCACATTATTTTTGTCATCGCTATTTCGAGAATAAGTTTGATAGCATTTATATTTTTTTTGCACATTTACTTTGGAAACATTGAAAAGCGAAAGCTGCTTTGTCTCATTATTCAAAATTGTCGCTGGTTGGTTAAGCTCATAAATATGATATTCAAAGAATTTCTCCTCCTCAAATTTTGGCTTTTGATTAGCCTCTCTTGTTGTTGCTGCTGCATCGGATTGTATGAATTCAGCAGTTTGATAACCTTGGCCACCAATATTCACATCTCCTGCAATCAGCTTTAGCGTTGCATTTTCATAGTTTCCACCTGATGAATTATCGATGCTCACCCATGAATTAATATCCATTTGTGTTTCCGCATCGTTCAGCACACCAACGTATTTAGCGTTCCAGCTAATATTGCTCACATTATAAGAAAGAGCAATATCTTGCTTACCTTCTTTTTTAGAAAATACTTTCCAAACAAGTGTAGGCTTTGTGAGCAATCCACTTGGCAATTCATCGACTGTTATTTGATATTGATTAAAATCAGGGAAAACCTTTAATCCATTTTGTGTTTTAATAATTAAATTATTGCTTTGAATTGATAGCAAAGTCCCCGATTCTGTTTCATTTCCTTTGACAACAGTTATTTTTTTATCGATATATTTCTCCAAAAGCTTTGCCATTGAAACTAAATCATAGCGATAATTTTGCTCATATACATCACCATCAAAGTTGAAATGGACACTTGTCGGAATAATAGAAGTTGGAATATCGGTGATATTTATTTCTGATAAACCTTTTGGAACATTTAGCGAGCGAGTTTCATTGACTACGCCAAGTCCTTGATTATAAATAGTTATAGCTACATTTTTTCTGGCACTATCATTTTGTGCAAATAATGAAATTGTTGAAAAAAATAAAATGACTGCAAAAAATCGAATTTTCATAATATTTTACCTCAAATTAAACAATTTAATAAAAACAATTCGTTTGAACGTATATAAAAATAAAATCATTGAAATAATTTGATAATTATTTGTATTTTTGACAAGATATAATTTAGTATATTATAAAAAAGGGAAAAAAATGAAAACGAAATTACAAATTTATTGCTTATTATTATATTTTGCAATACCGACCTTATTATATAGCCAGCAAATTTCGTGGAAGGAAGTACATCCTATTGATATTCAAGATAAATATTGGACTTCAGTCTCTATGAGTGAAGACGGGATGAAGATCATCGCGGGTGCATACAACGGTAGATTATTTATCTCCTCAGATGGTGGTAAAATCTGGGGTGAGACACGTCCCGCAGGAAATCAAAATTATTTATGGCAGGCAGTTTCGGTAAGCGCAGATGGAACAATGCTAATTGCAGGAGTCTTACAAGGAAAATTATATATTTCTTATGATTTTGGTAAGGTTTGGAATGAGATACAACCTGCAGGTGATGTTAATGCTAGATGGTGGACTATTTCGATGAGTAAAGATGGGAGTAAAATTATCGCTAGTATCAATAGTGGAGGTTTATACATTTCGAATAATAAAGGCAAAGATTGGGCAGAAGTATATCCCGGGGGATACAACAACAGAAATTGGTATACTACATCAATGAGTAGCGATGGTATGAGAATTATTGCAGGTGCGGAAAATGGGGGATTATGGTATTCAAATGATGGAGGAGTTAATTGGGCTGAAAAAATACTTGATGGACATTCTCAAAGTACTTTTAAAACAGCATCGATAAGCTTGGATGGTAAGACATTAATTGCAGGAATTGGTGAAAGTTCCTTATACATTTCAAGGGATTATGGAGTCAATTGGAATAAAATCAGTAGCATTGCTGGACCGATACATGAGTGGCGAACAAGTTACATAAATTCAGATGGAAGTATAATAATTGTAGGAGAAGACTATAATGGTACGATCTTTTTATCAAAGGATGGCGGTTATAATTGGAAAGACATACTTTCATCTTCAAGAGGTAATTGGGTTTCTAGTGCAATGAGCGTTGATGGAACGAAAATTATTGCTGCAACTTACCCAGGAAAATTAATTATTTCTAATGATACGGGGAATCACATTGATTTCATTAATCCATACAAATTTATTGATTTACAATGGGCAACAACTTCAATGAATTATGATGGTAAAATTGTGCTTGCTGGATCAGTTGAGGGTATTATGTATAAATCAATAGATTATGGGAACAATTGGTCAATGCTATTACAGAATAATGATAATCCATATCACTGGAGTACAAGTTCAATAAGCAACGATGGAAAAATTATTATTGTTGGAGAGAATCCCGGTAGATTGTATATTTCAAAAGATAACGGGAGTAGATGGTCAGAATTGACACCATCAGGAGCAATCGACCGTAATTGGTCCACTTCCTCTATGAGTGGGGATGGCTTGCGTATTATTGTAGGTCAACTGCCAGGGAAATTATATGTTTCAACCGATTTGGGCAATAGTTGGAAAGATGCATCTCCACCTGGGAGCCCTTATCGTTATTGGACAACCACATCGATGAGCGATGATGGAATGCGAATAATTGCGGGTGGATATTATCTCGACCGTGGCAAATTATTCCTCTCTACTGATGGCGGAAGCACCTGGACTGAAACAAAGCCCGCGGGCGATGCTGATAAATATTGGGTTACAACATCTATGAGCGCAGATGGTACGAAAATACTTGCAGGAGTGAATAGGGGGAGATTATATTACTCACCAGATAGTGGGATATCCTGGCGGGAGACGCAGCCCACAGGTGATGCAGACCAATATTGGCAAACAACAGCGATGAATGCAGATGGTTCGAGATTGATTGCAGGGGCATCACCTGGCAGATTATATATTTCCACAAATAGTGGGAGAACTTGGACTGAGACTCAACCTGCAGGCGATATGGATAAAAATTGGTCAACAGTATCGATGTGTGCTGATGCCTCTCGTTTAATTGTGGGGGTTGATGGTGGAAGGTTATATATTAATAATGAGCCATTACTTTTAGCAGTATTAGAAAATAATAATTTATTAACTGAATCTTATTTATATCAGAATTATCCTAATCCCTTCGTTGAAACAACAAAAATTAAATATAATGTTGGAAGGAATAATAATTTAGATTTTCAACACGTTAAGATGACGATATATAATATATATGGAGAAGAAATAGCGATATTAGTCAATCAAATGCAATTGCCAGGTGAATACGAAATCAATTATTCATCAGCAAAATTAACTTCAGGTGTAAATTTTTATCAATTGATAATAACTAATTCGCACAGTGGAGTAAAATATAATGAAATAAAGAAGATGGTGAAGATAAAATGAAAATGTTATATAGCAAAAGTATAATCGCTTTTATTATTTCACTCATTAAGAATGGCTGATATGTTTGCCTTGGACCTACGACTTAAGTCTTAGGTTCAAGTTTATCCCTTATCCCTCACCTTTTTATCATTCTTTCACAAACTTTTCGAGCAGTTGTTTCTTGCCTTTAATCAACCGATAAACTCACTATCTAGAACAGGCTCACCATCTTCAAGAAGCATTTCAATCACCTCGATCAAATTCTCTCTAAGTTCCTCAATTGTTTCACCTTGCGAATGCGCACCTTTAAATCCAGGTATATATCCTACGTAGAGTCCTGTATCTTTACATTTCTCGATGACAGCTGAGTATGTTCTCATAAAATATTCATTGTAATTTAAAAAAATGACGACAATTAAATTTTATTATTAAATAAAAGGTTTGCTAAGGAAATAACGGTCGAAATAAAGCTTGGTAGTAACTCGCTCCCCCAAGCAATAGTATTGGCGATGTAGGGATTAACTCTTGGGATAACTTGATTAATTTGAAAACAAACATATAACATATTCGTTTATTTAGTATATACAATTAATAATATTATGAAATTCAGCGTTATTATTGAAAAAATTGATGATAATGAATTAGATGAAGGCTTATATTATGCGCATATACCTTCGTTAGGACTTACAACTCACGGGTATGGAATTGACGGTGCAAAAAATGCTGCAAAGGACCTTTTAGAATTATGGATTGCCGAAAAAAATGCAAATAACGAACCAGTAGCAGATGTTAAGGAGGAGTACTTTTCAATCATAGACATTAATTAATATGCCATATAAACCTAATGAAGTGCTGAGTAAGCTACAAAAAGCAGGTTTTGAAATCAAAAGGCAAAATGGTTCGCATATTATATTAAGACATAAGGACGGAAGGCAACTACAATACTAGACCACAAAGGCAGAGATATATCGCCGATATTATTAAAACAAATTCTACAAGAAATTAATATGGAGTTAGATGAATTTAAAAAATACTTATAATAATTTCGACTTAGTATATAAACCCGGCTTATTTTCAGCACTACTGCATTTGAGAGCGAGTGGCTGCCAGGCTTTTTTATAAATCTGATAAAGTTTTATACCAACTAAAAATATTGAAAATAAAATTACAGAATTATCCCTTAATTCCTTTTATTTCATTAATTTGATTTTTAGTTAAATTAATTCTCAATATAATTTTTGAAGTGTTATTATCTTTAAACTTAATATATCCCCAAATCCATGACATATTATGAAATGAAATTTCTAATTTATCCATCGCAAATACCTTAGTCGTGAATGTATCGCGGATTTGCAAAGAATTATTATCATATTGAAAATTAGGAACAGCAAATATTATTTGAAAAAAATTATCAATTAATCCAAAAACAGAAAAAAATATAATAATAATATTGACAATCCAGTCTAAAATACTATTGAAATTATTTGATTTTATAACTAAAAAAATTAAAAGTAAAAAAAATATTAAACTGAAAAGATGTGAAATATATTGAAATTTAGTAGGTTTTATTATTTTTGTTTCCATATTATTATTCTCTATAATTATAAAATATAGAGCTAACTTTAAATTTAAAAATTAGCCCTATATAATAATTTTAATTCGAAAAATTCTTATTGATTATTCAAGTTATTTTCATTCCAAAGTGCATCGCTGTATTTTGTGACAGAAATTAAATTAAATAGTTCGGTTTTCCTTTCTTCACTTATTGGTAAAGTTGCAATGCTGTCTTGATAATTATTTATAATATCAAATTCGTTATTTGTAGAATCAGAAATGATTTGGTCTATCATTGAATTATAATAATTAATTTCAATATAATTTGATTCAGAATAACGCTGAACTAAAATATCACGAATATCAAGATAAGTTATATTTGGATCAAAATTTAAAATACTTATAGTAGCAAGGAACTCGTTATAAGGATAATATATCTGAACACTATCAAAACCATGAGCCACCAAAAAATTGACGCTCAAATTGTAAACTTGTTGAAAATCAACATTGCCATGTTCATCAATGGGGTGATTTATTTTTAAAAAATTGCATAATTCATTATGAAGATATCCTATTGTATCGGCATTTTCAGGTTGTTCATCGTATGGTGAAGTTGCTGGGTTGAATGGATCTGCAGAAACATAATCCCATAAACCTATACTTTTGGACATAGCATAAGAAGATCCAGCTCCTCCAATACAAGCTCCAATTACACCACCAAGTATTGCACCTTTAGCACCACCTAAAAATATCCCAATCTTCGCTCCAATTTTACCCCCTTCATAAGCTCCCGTACCATCAGCGCCAGCTACTGCTATGACGTCATATCCATTAGCATTTCTTAGGAGAACGTTACCAGAATATTTATTTTTACTTAGAGTAGTAGAATTGTTGAGTGATTCAGAATTATTTGCCCCTTTCATTGATATTAGAGGTGAATTAACAGCATCAGTGTCTGAACATGAACTTACAATTATTGTAATAAATGCAAATGCTACCAATACAAAAATTGGTAAGCTATTATTAATGAGTTTAATTTTCATAATTTTCTTTTTTTTAAAATTTTTTGCTCTACACTCGATAGTCCCCTACAGAAACAATTTATGCACCATTCCTGCCTACCGATTGCATCGCGGATTTTATTTATTTAATGGGGAAACCAATAAGCTAAAAGCTCCGCAATTTTCCCATCAAAGGTGGGGGCCTTTCGTGCAAATAAGGTAATAACAAATATAGCTTTGCATAATACCCCCCCCTCCCCATTTTCATAAGTCATTTCTACACAACGGCTTACATTGTTTAATCGGGGAATTAACTCAACAATATTTTGATTAATAATTTGCAATTTATTTGCTTTTATAAATTTTTAAAAATGATTAATTCTAAAATTCAAATTAAATAAAAAAGTTTAAATATCCAAATAAATTTTTAGGGGCATGAAATTATACTACATTATAAATGTCTCTACGATGTCCAATGTGCACAATCAAAACTTCATTTAGCTCATCATTTATCTCATAGATTATTCTAAAATTTCCCACTCTTACTCTCCATCCTGTCCGTCCCTTTAATTTTATTGCACCTACTAATCTTGGATCCTCACCGATTTTGAGTATTTTATTTTTATTTTTAATGCATCTTCTTTTAGTATCAATGACATTTCTTTTTGTGCATTTCTTGTAATATGTAATTTGTAATTTATAGATCATAAGCCTATTTCTTTCATTGCTTCATCGAAGGGAAGTATTTCATTTTCTCTTGATTTTGCTTCATCATAAAGCTTTAATTCTTCAAGCTCTTCGAGTTCCTAAAGCAATTTTTTATAAGCCTCAATTGAAAGGATTACTTCGGTTTTATTCCCATTTTCATCAATTACATATTTTTCTTTTAATTGTTCCATATTTTAAATCTATTTAGAAAATTAACGAAGAGTTTTATCAATTATTTAAAATACAATTAGTACTGAAAATTATTAATTTTATATCCAGAACAAA
>JAGOIG010000155.1 GCA_017995735.1 Candidatus Kapaibacterium sp.
GGTAAGTACTCTTAGATTATTTTGAATTTCATTTTTAATAATACGCGAATTTTGATTGCTTAGTCCTGTTGGATAAAAAATTGAGCGGTTGAACGCAATTACCATTGTATCAAGTTTAAAATTCAATAAAGTATCGCCAACCTTATCCAATTTTGCATATATTGGAATATGCAGATTATCCTCATTACTTGATACATTTAAATCAGGCAACCAAATAAATATATTTTTTGCAGGCACACCATTTCCAATTAATGCTATCTTTCGTGTTTCCTCCGGGCAATTTGCTGATGAAAAATGCACTGTTATTGTATCATTATAAGAAATTATCGCAGTCGGTGTAAAAGTAATATCGAGTGTAATTTGATTGCCTTGTGTTAATGTCTGTGCTGACCAGTTCAAAACAATAAAATTCGGTAATTGTGGATAATCAAGTGCTATGAATTCAACATCCCACGGACCTATATTTTCCAGAACGATGGACATTGTTTTTTGGGTATTTATTACCACATTTCCGAAATTTAATTCAGGTGGTGTAACAACAAATCCGCTCCTCCTTTCGCCAATTAAATCAATTCGCTTTGTTGTCTCAACTCCATTGATATAAAGTGTTATTTCAAAATAAGCAGATTTATTGCCGTCATTAGAGCTTTGTGGGTCAAAAGTAACAATAAATGGAACTTTATCTCCTGCGAATAATGTATCAGGCAATTTTATTGTTGGTGGTAATAATGTGAATAATGAATTATCTGCGCCAAATATGTTGCTTATAGATTTCAACACAAAAGGAGCCGCAGAGTTATTTTCAAGATATATTGTGTCTGTTTTGCTCTCACAAGGTGATAATGTTCCAAAATCAATTTGATTTGGTAATGTGTAATTTGCAAAAATCGAATTAAAATGTAATGTTGCATAAAGTGTGTCCCTGCAAGGATAATTGAAAATAAAACGAATATTTGCTGTTTGATTGCCTTCGATTTTTGAATTTACTGTAAATGTAAAATCAAGATTATTTCCCTGATTAGGAATTAATGTTCCACCGATTGGAAAGACTGTGATATCGGGATTGCTAATCAATACATCTGAAATTCTTTGTTCAAGCCTTCCAAGATTAGTCAATGTTAAAACAGTATCATAATTAAATCCTGCATAAATATCTCCTAAATATATATCATTACTTGGCAAAATTTGCACATGTAAATCTTCACGTTCTCCTGTTAAATCAATTGTTATCACAGGATTAGTTGGTGAATTGGTTTCAATTTGCAATTGTGCAGTTTTCACGCCTTCATTTCCTGCTGCAGCTATAAAGCGCACATAATAAATTACACTATCACCTGGTTTCAAAGTGTAAGGAATGGGGTTTGGCTCCTGTGCAATATTGAAATTTGCAGCGTCAGATCCTGTTATGCTTGCCCGCTTTGTGATTCTTAAATCTTCAGTCGCAGTCTCAAGATTTTTGATGTAAAATGTCTTTATTATATCCCCACATTTTCCCGTTAATCCGAAATCTATTGAATTTGTTGATATTAAAATTTTCGAGCTGACAACATTTGCAACTAGTTCCTGTGCAGAAGTATCAGGACAAGCCCCCATACTTATTATTGAATAACCAAAAAGTGAATCTGTTATAGTGCCTTCTATTGTTGGTGTAAATTGAACTGTGCAGTATATTGTATCCACAAAAGGTCTTATTAATGCAGGTAAAGGCGGAGCAATCATTAAAATCTTAAATTCATTATTCGTTTTTAAAAATAATCCATTATTTGCATCTATATATGCCGGTCCCGTTCCGTGATTAACAATTTTGAATTCTTCTGTCTTTGTTGTTGTGATACTTACAGTGCCAAAATTGAAGTTGCCAAGGATTTGCAAATCAATCGACTTGACGAAAGCTTTCACAATAAAAGTCTTTTGGTATCCTGGGCAATCGCTGATTTTGATTATGAGTTTATCTTGTATTTTCCCTACCAATAGAGTGTTTAAAAAGATATTTAAGTCCATTCGATTTGCCGGGTCATTATAATCCATCTGTATTGGCAATGTGTTATAAATTGAAAATAAATTATTTTCAAATGTAATTGATGAAACATTCACAAAATTTGATGAAAAATTCTGCAATATAAATTTTTCAAGCAAAGACTCGCCAATGCATATTTCTCCAAAATCAAGTGTATCCAAACCGTGATATGAACTAGATATAGGCAGAATTTTGTTGGTATTTTGTATTGTTAATAATACAGTATCTATTGAAACATTGAAAGCAATTTTCCAAGGATTTGGAACAAGAACATTATTATGCAATATCTGCAATGTATCGGTGAAAAATCTTTGTGTATTATTTGGTGGTGTAAATGATACAACTATTTCCACTGAGCTATCGGGTTGAAGGGATTTAATGCCCGTAGGTGAAATAATTGTGAATCCTCTATTTCCAAATTTAAAGTTTGCATTCTGAAATTGTAAATCGAGATTGCTTTCTCCAAAATTAGATATTGTTGCTTTTAGAGTTTTTGGAAAATTTTCGCATTCAAAATATCTTGCATTAATTATTGAATCGCCTACTAATTCGGGTTGTTTTATATAATGTAAAATATTAGCTCCCGATTGCGAAAATATTGCTGAAGGAATTGCAGCGTATTCATTTGAATTTGGGTTCTCAATCTCGAGAATTCCAACTAGGTAAAATAAAGTATCTGGTGCGGGAAGGCTTACTTGTTGTGTCCAATTTTGAGATGGATCTGTAATATCCGCTATTTGGGTCCAAGTGCCACTTTCGGGTTTTAAATATAATTTTAAAGGCTTGTTTATGGGTTTGCTCCCCGTTAAATTGAAGCTTCTAAATACAGTTCTTGATGTATCTGTCGAAAATCCATAATAAGGGGCAGCATTTGGAGTAACTAACGTCAAATTACTTTGTGAACCATAATTAAAGCGAATTCTACCATAAGATCCAGTTTCGGAACCGTTCTTTCCACTCGTTATTTCCAGTGAGGAATTATCATAAATCAATTTTGTGTTTGCAATAATTGAACCGCCTGAACCATTACCTCCATTTCCATCTCCACTTCCTCCATTTGCACCGTTTGCTTTTAGACTAATTCTGTGTAGTTCTCTACCGTAAATTGAAATCGCTCCGCCGCCTCCACCTCCGGAACCAGAATATGTATCGTATCCCTGTGGATTACCTGATGCTCCACCCGAACCTCCCGCAAGTGGTACAATCATTGTATTACCATAACTTAACCCTTTTGAATTGTTTGGACCTGTGCCATTAATAGCATATCCCGCAGAGCCACCTATTAAATTTTGTTTATTTCCTGAACCTCCGCCATAAGCCCCATACAGCATACAATTGTCTCCATCATTGCAGCCTGCACCTGATTTGCCAAAAGGATGACCTGTTGCGCCACCTGATGATTCATATTGACCTCGTTCGGGTGCAGCAACATTATTTAATCCATTTGCAAATGAGCCTGAACCAATTCCCCAATTTTTATAAGTATTTGTTTTGCCTGGTATTCCTGAATTATTACGTCCGCCGGGTCCGCCTGCCACAAATCCATTTCCACCATCATCGCCAATATTATTATCGAATAATCCTACATCATGAAAACGTCCGCCACCACCTCCGCCACCAGGTCCTGCATCTTGAATTCGTGACAAACCACCACTTAAATCTATCACAGTGTTTGGTCCTCCTGTGATTGGACCCTTTGCAAGCAGAATGAACGGCAAGTATGCTTGATTGCCTGAATCAGGCGAATTCAATGGATCGCAATCATTTAGCG
>JAGOIG010000027.1 GCA_017995735.1 Candidatus Kapaibacterium sp.
CCCGAATTGCGTCGCTCTATTTCGGGTTTTGGAAATTGCTGATATATTTCATTTTGGAATTCTTTATTTTTCAATTGATTAATTAATAATGAATAAATCTTTCCTTCGCGATTGTTTTGTGAAATTTTCTCATCAATTTCCGCATTGCTCAATGCTTTTGTATGGATTTGGTTGCCATCTGATAGAAATCCAATAACTTCAAGAATATGCGCCCGTGTATTTTTATAAAGAGGGAAATGCGAGCCGCACGAATTGTTCCCAAGCATTCCTGCAAGTGTATTGCGATTGGATGTAGAAGTTTCAGGACCCCAAAATAGATTGTATTTTTTCAACTCCTGATTTAAAACATCAGGAATAACACCTGGTTCAACACTTGCCCAATGCTCTTGCTCATTTACTTCAAGGATTTTCGTAAAATTCCGCGAAATGTCGACTACCAGACCATTTCCAACAACTTGTCCCGCAAGCGATGTACCACCACCTCGCGGTATAATTGGGATATTCTCCGTCCTTGCGAAATCTAGGATTGTTTTAATATCTTCAATTGTTTTAGGATAGACCACACCTTGCGGTATTTCTCTATAGTCAGATGCATCAGTTGCATATAATATTTTCCAGAAATTATCATAGTGAATCTCGCCTTGGATTGCCGTTGCTAATCTATCAAATTTATCCATTATTTTTATTTTTTTCTTGAAAAAATCATTCCTGTCATTCCGAACGAAGTGAGGAATCCATCGTCCGATTGGATAGATTCCTCGCTATGCACGGAATGACACAACTATTATATTATAACATCTAAATGTCTAATTTAAATTTTTATTTTTGTATAATTTAAAATTAACAAATTTATGCAAAGGCGTGATATTTTAAAAGGTTTTTCTATTAGTGCTATGGCAATAATGTTCAATAAATCGAATATTTTTGCACAAACAAAGGAGGTAATTGCTACACAAGCTTTACAAAATAAAAACATAATCAAACCCCGAGCATTGAAGGAAGGCGATACCGTTGGCATCCTTTCCGCGGCAACTCCCGCATTCACACCCGAAGAAATGCAGAAAGTTGAAGAAGCTCTTGCGTATTTTAATTTAAAGCCTTATTATCCAAAATACTTTTTTTCAAAAAATGATAAAATGAGTGAACGAATTGAAGAAAAAGCAAGCGATTTCAATGAGTTATTTGCAAATGATAAAGTTCGTGCAATTTTTTCAATACGCGGTGGTTATGGAAGTATGCATATTTTGGATAAAATTGATTATAAAAAAATAGAACACAATCCAAAAATAATCATCGGTTATAGCGATATAACTGCATTATTATTATCAATTTATCAAAAAGTAGGTTTAATAACATTCCACGGTCCTATGCTATTATCAAAATTTACAAATTATACGGTGGAAGCATTTCGCAAGGTTTTATTTAACAATTCAGAAGGTTTAACACTGACTAATCCGCAAGCACAAATTGGTATTCGCAACGCCTATCCAATTAGAACAATCCGCAAGGGAACTGCCCGTGGACGCTTGATTGGTGGCAATCTCTCGTTAATTGCTGCAATGAACGGAACGGATTATGATATTCAAACTGATGATTGTATTCTTTTTTTGGAGGATACGGGGGAAGAGCCATATCGGATTGATAGGATGCTTTCCACGCTTGCGTTATCGCATAAGTTTGATAAATTGAACGGATTTATTTGGGGAAAATGCAATGCTTGCGAGCCAGTCTCAGCACCGCCTGTTTGGGATTTTTCGATTGAGCAAAGCCTGGATTATTATTTTGCTAAGTGCAATTATCCATCATTCTCGGGATTAATGATTGGGCATACAGATAATCAATTAACTTTACCTATTGGAATTAATGCAGAAATTGATGCAAACAATGGAAGTGTAAAAATTTTAGAAAATGCTGTTGAATAATAATTAAAAATTTCATAAATTTGCAAATATTTTTGGGGGGAAATATGCAAACTATTGAATTGCTATCAGGCAATCAATTTCAAGGTAATCAAGAAGAAGTAAATTTACCGCTTTTTCGAATGAGTGTATCAGCAGGCACTCCGCTTCCTGCTGACGAGGATATTGAGGAAGAAATTGATTTGAATTCATTCCTTGTCAAGCATCCTAATTCTACATTTTTTGCACGTGTTATTGGCGATGCAGAAAATTTCGATGGAATTCGTAATGGGGATTTGCTTGTGATTGACACATATCAAAAACCCGAGGATGGCAAGCTTATACTTGTTCAATTAGACCAAAATCTTACAATCCGACGCTATCGTATTTTTGAAGGAGAGGAATATATTCAAACACCAACCGGACAATATTTACCAATCAACAGCTCGTTTTTCGAAACTCTTGATTATTATGGAAAAATTACATTTATCATACACACATTGTAAATGATAAACAAAATATTATAAAGATTTATATTTTAAAATTTAGAATTTTGATTTTAAAAAATGAAAGGGAAAAGTAAATCTCGCATTAAACAAAAATATACTTTTGAAGCTCCTGTTTTGCCTGCTCGCGCAAGCAATGCATCTAATCAGATGAGTTTGTTTGATTATCAAAATTTTAATGTATATAATTTGTTTAGCAAAGTCGAAAATTACTTTCTTGTGCGTGTTAATGGTGAAAGTATGATTGATAAAGGTATATACGATGGCGATTTGCTTGTTGTAAATTCTAAAGCTGAGCCTGAAGACGGAAAAATTGTTATTGCATCTATAAATAGTGACTTGCTAGTCAAAGAATTGCGGATTGTAAATGGTAAAATATACCTCTATGCTGCTAATAGCAAATTTTTTCCAATAGAAATATTCCCTGAGGAACAATTTGAAATACAAGGCGTCGTGGAATTTGTTATCCACAATGTCTAAAAAATTAAATCTTTATATCCAAAAATCCTTTTGCAATTTGTGCTTGAGCTACTTGTTGAATTTGCTGTTGAGGCCCGATTGCAGCCATAATTTGAAGCAATTGCTTTTGCAGTGAATTATCATTGCTCATAATATTGCCGCCTGAAGCTTGCTTAAGCATTTCAATTTGTAATTGTTGCTGAGGATATTTCGATACATTCTGCTCATACTTATTGGCTTCTTCTATCCTTTTTTCGTCAAGTAATTGATTCTGGCGATTAATTTCAGATATTTCCATAATCCCGCCTCCGATTTTTTACAAAATTAATATATATTTAATTAATATGCAAATATTATTTTACTCTTATTCTAATAGAGCGATTTAAAAATCTCCCCTGAGGAGTATCTTCAGGAAATTTATCAGAATTTACCCCAGCTTCTATCTTAAATTTATCTGGTGCAATTGATTGTATAAAATTTCGCGTATTTTCTGCTCTTTCATTCGACAGCACAGAATTACGTTCGGCAGAGCCTAGTTCATCAGCACTACCCAAAATTTCAATTGTACTATTTGGTGGAAGCTTTTGGGTTAGTTGTCTTAGCAATTCCATATTGTCATCTGATAACTGGCTGGAATTATAATCAAATCGCAGAATTGCAAGGAAATTCGATAAATTTAATTCCACATTTTCTTTTGGATATTTATCAATATCAATGGATGTTTTGATTGTATCAGATTGGTCTTTAAGGTTAGTATATAATTCCATATCTAATGTTTTTTGCCCCTCAGAGATTTTGGAATATATAGGCAATGTGTAATTATCTGTTTTATCTATCAATAAAGAATCTCGGGATAAATTGCTTGTTATTTTGGCTTTTAAATCTGGTTCAAAATCATATAAATCTGCACGAAACTGTGTATTCCCTGTAAAATTAGCATATTTTTGCACATTAACAAATTCTTGCAGAAATGCATTATGTAAGATAATCTCAACTCGTTGATTTTCTTCTATACCTGCTTCAAATTGTGGATTAGATTGAACGCTTGGATTTGTCAAAACACGTGTTTTGATTTTATCCTTAGGCACACCCATTGCAATTAACTTATTTTTTACAGTTGTCGCCCTTTCTAATGAAAGCATAATTCCGCGGGGTTCATATTTATTTCCCGAAGTAGAGGATTCAACAGTAATTGTAGCGTCGGGATTATTTTTAAGAATATTTGCAATTCGATAAAAAATCGAATAATGCATTTTAATAGGGTCGCCTTCAAAATTGGAATATGTAGGTTGTGCATTTTCATACTCGGGTGGCAATTTACTAGAATTTCTTGGAAAAAATACACAATTTACAATTGGAATGCTTGCGAGCAATTCATTCCCCGTCTCTACCTTTCCATCCACTTTGATATCATTGATTTTCATAAATGGCTCGGCTTTTGGCTGAACTAATGCAATTGTTGGCGATGGGGGTTCAATGGGTTTGGGAATCTCAACAGGTTCTTTTTTCTCGACAATAACTTCTTTTTCAATAGGCTTTGGAACTTCAATTGGCTTCTCTTCCTTGCGGAATGAAATACGATAGCCTACCTCTGCGCGAAATCCAATATATTTCCAATTTGCATCGGTAGTAATATTCATAGGATTATAGTCAATCAAAATCTGAGCTGTGATATTATTCTTATTATTTGGAAATAACGCTTCGATGCCAGCTGTTAAGCCAACGCCAATTTTTCTAATAGTTTCAATATTACCACTTGCTAATGCTCGCTCTTTTGTGCGTGTGTCATTAGTTCCAATAAATGTGGCACCGGCTGGAGATATAATTTTCTCTTTTTGCTCAAAAGAATGTTGAATAGGAAAATAAAATCGTATTGCTCCAACCCAGCGAGTAAATAATTTTTGCGATATTATGCCACGTATTTCAGGCTGAAGTTCCAAAAACGATAATTTACTTTGCAATTGATTTTCTGTATGGATCTGCACAACTTCGCCTGTCTCGAAATTTCGTGATGGATATGAAATGCTTTCTGTCAGCATTCCATTTCGTGAAGTATAGCTTAATCCAATACCCAAAAAATAATTTTCCCAATAAAATTTTTCGCCTGTAACTGAAAATGAATAGCCCCAGCCACTACCTTTTGTAAAATTTCCACAATCAGCAGCACCCTGAAATGAATTGAAATTTGGTAAATGGAGATTATATATTCCACCAATGCGGGGATGCAATGCAAAAGTTTCATTTTTGAAATCTTGGGCAAAACTCTTAATAAATACCACAAAAAAGCATAGCAAATATAGACAATATTTTTTCATCGATTGAAACTTTTCAAATTGGCAATTTATGAAAATTTATGTAATTAATAATAAATCTTTAAATTTATATATTATTTCACTATCTTATTATGATGGGTAAGGCGAATAATCCATTTTTGCATTAAAAATATAGATTCCTCAGTAATTTCGGCAAAAAATGCGTGTATTGAATCTGCGACTTAAGTCGTAGGTTCAATTACTATGATTGAAATTACATAATGCTCATTTGCAATTTATTCCAAAATAATTTATAATTTTGTAAAAACATATTTAGGTATTGCAATTGAATTAGCGTTTACACGTTTAAATTTAACATTAAATAATAGCGACAATGTTAGGCAATACCTATATTAATAAATCAAAAATTATATTCCTTTGTTTATTTCTTTGCCTAGTTCCTAATATAATAAGAACAGAGATACTTGCAGAAGGCGTAAAAATTATTACTTCAAACGAAAAAGAATTGGTCATTGAATTCCAGCCTCAATTTGTAAATTTCTCTGAAATTATTACAAGCGATGGGACAAATGCTGTAATTCCAAATATCAAAGGTGCACAGAGTGCTTCTGAAAAATCGGGTGAGCCTAACGAAGCATATTATATGCAAAATATATCTGTACCAAACCCATCTGGTTTCAAATTATCAAATATTGAAATATCTGAAATTAGTTCGTTTAATAAATTTCTTGCACCAGTTCCGACTTTAGTTAACGAAAATGGAATACCCACTGAAAAATATGTCGTTAATACAGATATTTACAATCAACCTACTCATCAATGGGTTGAATTGCAATATGCAGGTATTGGACGCGATAGATATATTGCAAAGTTGAAAGTACTTGCTGCCCGTTGGAATTCTCAAATTCAATCAATAGAAATTCCTAAAAAAATTCGTGTGACAATTGCATTTGATGATGTTTCTCAAAAAAATCAAATTTTTTCAAAAAATGATTTACCAATTGGAATAAATTATTATAATACACCAAATTTTAGAATTCTCGACCAGCAACGATATTCTGAAAAAAAGAGTTATAATCAATTGCAGGAAGTTGCCAACAATTGGGTAAAAATCGAAATTCCTAAGGAAGGAATTTACAAAATTGATGCAGGATTGCTTTCCAGTCTTGGTATCAATCTTTCCAAAGATGAAATTCCCACTATTAAAATATACGGTAATGGTGGCAAAGACATAAGCGAACAAGTTTCTGATGCTCAACAGAATTTGATGAAAGAGCAAGATATTATTGTTCGGACAAAACAAGATGGTACTTTGGATGCGATTATTTTTTATGGGGCATCAACAAAAGGGTTTGAAGTCCGTTTTGATGAAATACACAGATATATAAATCACTATTCTTATAATAATTACTATATGCTGACTTGGGGAGGCGACCCGGGAAAGCGTGCAGTAGCACAAGAACCTGAAAATTTGGAGGTAGTCAATAGACCTCAAACATATTACCATCGGATTACATTCGAAGAAGAAATAAATGCACCTTATACACCTCCTGCGGGCAGAACTTGGTTCGGTCGAACACTTTTCTCTTCTTCAAGTCCTCTTTCATATATTGACTTATTACCTAATTTGGATAGAACACAAGATATTTTATTCAGATTTTCTCTTGCACATCGTTCAACGACAAATGGTTTTTTTACAATCTACCAAAATAATGATCCGATAAGTGATTTTCTTATTTCTGGTTCATCAATTGATAATTATCATCCCGCATCAAGAATTTTTGCAACTGCTATATACCCCGCTTCAAAAATAAGCTCGGATGATAGAAGTGCTCTCAAATTTGAATATAAAAATCCAAATTCACCTACATCAGCTATTGGTTTTTTGGATTATTACGAAATTCATTATCCACGTAGCTTTTATGCAATAAATAATGAACTAAGCTTTTATGCTGATACATCACTTTCGGGGATGACAGAATTTTCAATTAATGGATTTAATAACGATTTGCTTGGCTTTGATTTAACTGATATTCGACAACCAAAGTTATTAAAAAATCTATCTAATACAGGTGGTATATTTGTATTTAGGAAAAATCTAGTTAAGGATTCTCTGAATAGATTCTTTATATCGGGAATATTAGATATACCAAAAATTGAGAAAGTCGTTCTTGCTAATCTTAAATCTCAATATCAAGGCGAAGATGTTATTATGATAACTGATAAAACTTTGCTGAAATCTGCACAGAAATATAAAGAATACCGTGAAAGTCATAGCGATTTGAAAGTTTTTATTGCAACAACTGAGGATATTTATAATGAGTTCGATGCAGGATTGCCGGATATTACAGCAATTAGAGACTTTATTTCTTATGCATTCCATAATTCAATAAATAAACCTAAGTATGTAATTTTATGGGGTGATGGGCATTTTGATTTTAAAAATATTCAATATAAACAAGTTAATTTTGTGCCAGCATATCAAGTTTCGGATGAATATATTACAGATTTTGATGAAATCAATCAGTCTTGGACAACAGATGATTTTTATTGTCGAGTGGAAGGCAATGATTTAATAATAGATTTAGCAGTTGGTCGGATGACCATAAGGTCTGATGCTCAAGGAATGGACATAATTGATAAAATCGATCATTATGAAAATGCTTCCTCTGAGGATGATTGGCGGACGCATATTATTATGCTTGCCGATGATGGACCTTCGGGCGACTCGTATGGAGGCGGTTTGCCATTTGAGTACCAGCCATGGTACATCCCTGATTCTGAGGATATTTTTAGAGACAATTTACCACCATTTATGATTGCTGATAAAATTTATCTTGCTGAATATCCAACTGAAAATATATCGGGCGCACGGCGGAAGCCCGAAGCAACCCAGCAAATGCTTTCCAAAATTAACACATCAGGTGGTGTGCTTATGAATTGGATTGGACACGGTAATCCGCAAGTACTTGCTCATGAGCACTTATTTGACAGAGATATTAATATTGTCCAAATGTCAAATTGGGATAAATTATTCTTCTTCGTTGCTGCAACTTGTGATTTTGGTAGATTTGATGACCCAGGAGTTAGCAGTGGCGCAGAAGATCTCTTTCTAAGCACAACTGGTGGTAGCATTGGGGTGTTTTCTGCATCACGTGTAGTATATGCTCAGGATAATGCTCTACTTTCTCAAAGAACTTATAAAGAGTTGTTTACGCGTTCTCAAATCACGGGATTTTATCGCATGCTTGGCGATATAATTTATAGCGTAAAGCAATCATTCTGGGATACAAATTCTCAAAAGTATTTCTTGCTTGGCGACCCTACTTTAACTCTTAATTTGCCAAATTATATTGCTCAAATTGATTCAATTAATGATGTGCAAATTACTGATTCAATTGATGTCCTCCATCTAAAAGGTTTATCGAAAGTAAAAATATCCGGAAGCATTCGCAATCCTAATACAAATGAAATTGATCCTTCATTTGCAGGCACTGCTTACACAACTTTAAACGATGGGGATTATATTAAATTATCTTATGATGATATTGTTCCAAATTCTGCCGAATATAAAATTCAGGAATATGGTGGCGCACTAAATCGCAGTTCTGCAATTGTAGAAAATGGTAAATTTTCTATGGAATTTATTTTGCCAAAAGATATTAGCTTTTCAGATAGTGCGGGAAGGATCTTTGCCTTTGCTGTTTCAAATGATAATCGTTATGCAATGGGTTCAAATAGAAAATTTGTTATAGATGGAATTATTGCAGGAAATATCAATGATACTGTACCGCCTTTAATAAAACTCTATTTGGATACACGCAATTTTAAAAGTGGAGATATTGTTTCGCAAAATCCTCTCCTTATTATTGATTTGTATGATGATAGTGGAATAAATACAACAGGGTTGGGAATTGGACATAATCTTGAAGCTTGGATTGATGATAGTCCTGCATCAATTAGCCTCGTAAAGAATATGAAATTAAATTATTATCTAAAAAACTCAGCTACAGTCGAACAAATTTTATATAATTTGACCGAAGGAAAACATAAAATTAAAGTTCGAGCCTGGGATGTATTAAATAATTATGCAGTTGATTCAACTGAATTTGTTATACCGAAAGAAAATTCATTTACGATTTCAAAGGTTATAATTATACCAAATCCTTTTAATCTGAGTGGCACAAAAATTGCATTCTATCATAATATCGAACCACCCATTAATATAGATATTAATATTTATAACGAATTGGGTATGTTCGTAAGAAGTATAAGTACCACTTCATCAGCATATGGATATTCTGAAGTACAATGGGATGGCAAAGATATGCTTGGAAATGAAATTTCAATTGGTACATATTATTTTGTAATAAAGGCGACTAGTTCGTCAGAAATATCTACTGTCTCTAAGTCGGGAATAGGAATTTTTATAAAATAAATAATTTATTATAAATAATAACAGTATAGAAAATTAAATCTTTATTATTCTCGTCTGAATAGAAAGTTATTTTATAAAGAAACAAATTTTAATAATTAAAAAATGTAGGAGAAATTGTACATAACAATTTGTACAATATATAATATAAGAATATTGGAGGTTTGTTTATGAATAGATCAATGCTAATAATTGGTACAGCGTTGCTGATGCTGATGAATTTAAGCGGATTACAACCAAAATTATTTGCCCAAGCGGGCTCAAGCACTGTGCCTTTCTTACTGATTTCACCAGACGCAAGAACAAGTGGAATGGGTGAAGCAGGAACTGCTATTGCCGATGATATAAATGCAATTTATTGGAATCCTGCGGGTTTAGGCTTTCTGGATTATTTTCCAAAGAAGAATCCATTTGATGAAAATGAGGAACTGCAGCCATTTCGGCAAGTTGCTCTTTCATTTTCACCTTGGTTACCACAATTTAATGCTGATCTATTTTATAGCTATGGAACAATTGGGCAATATTTCGATTTCTTACAAGGCACAGTAGCTTTTAATTTTATATATATGAACTTAGGGGAATTTAATCGTACATCTGAAACAGGCCAATCCTTAGGCAAATTTATTTCCAATGAATATGCATTAGGCCTTTCTTATGGTACAGTCATAGCTTCAGATTTAAGCATTGGCGCACAATTCCGTTATATTCAATCGAATTTAACGCCAACATTAGCTGGCCAACAGGATGCTGGTAATGGCAATTCAGTCAGCTTCGACATTGGATTATTATGGAAACCACAAAATTTGCCATTAATTCAAGATAGAGTCTCATTAGGATTTAATTTGAAAAATATTGGACCTAAAATAACATATATCCATGAATCTGACCCACTTCCCACAACTCTAAATTTGGGACTTGCAGTAAATGTTGTAAAAGATGAGTATAATGATTTGAAAGTTGCAGGTAATTTTTCAAAGTTATTGGTCAAACGTGATCAATACGGAGCCGACCCTTTGCCAAAATCCTTAATTACAGGATGGGATAATCCGGGGGCTAGTTGGTCTTTTGGAACTGAATATTGGTATGATAAAATTATTGCAATTCGTGCAGGATACTTTACAGAGCCATCACGAGTTGGCGGTAGACAATATTGGAATTTTGGCGCAGGTGTGAAATATAGCATATTTCATATAGATTTTAGCTTTATCAATACGGTAGAAGCTAATCATCCTCTTGCAAATACTATGCGTATTTCATTTCTAATTGATTGGAGATAATCTCAATGGAAAAACTAAGTCCCGTTGTTGGAATTATAATGGGTAGCGATAGCGATTACTCAACAATGGCTGAGGCGGGTGCAATTTGTATGGAATTTGATATTCCCTACGAAATTCGCGTTGCATCAGCACATCGCACACCTGATGATACAGCAGAATATGCACGCACAGCTGCAGATAGAGGTATAAAGGTGATTATTGCGGGGGCAGGAGGCGCTGCTCATCTTCCAGGTGTAATCGCAGCCTACACTACTCTTCCTGTCATAGGAATTCCAATACAATCGAAAGCACTTAACGGAATGGATTCATTATTATCAATTGTTCAAATGCCTCCAGGAGTGCCCGTTGCAACAGTTGCAATCGGTGGTGGTAAAAATGCGGGTATTCTTGCGATGGAAATTCTTGGCGTTGCTGACCCAGAGGTGCATGCTAAATTAATTAATTATAAAAAGAAAATTGCCCAAGAATCAAGGGATAAAAACAAACACGAACACTTCGGTATATTTTAAAATATTTCAAAATAGAAAAGTTAAAATAAAAAAGGCTGCTTTTTGAGACAGCCTTTTTTATTTATGATCAATATATTTATTTCTTATTTTTGTTCGTATTCTTCTATAGGAGTTCTTATGATTACCTGCACAGTTCGATTGTAGAAACGTCCTTCAGGAAGATCATTTGTATAAAGTGGTTCATCTTCACCAACACCACGAACATACATAACTCCATATTTTCCCTTTGTTTGCGCATTAATACCATTTTTAACAGTTGTAGCACGGCGATCAGATAATGCTTTATTATGATCATACAATCCAACGACATCAGTATGACCAACCACTTCAACCCAGGATGTGGGTCTGACACGCTCATATACATATTCTTTCATAATTCTTTCGTTGATTGGGCCAGCATCACTTCTATCGAATGGGAACAAAATCAATGAATATCTCTCTAAAGTTGAATCGCTACCAACTACAACTTTCTTTTGCTCTGTTGATACTTGCATTACAGGAATAACGATAGGATCGGATTTGCATTCAGCACCATTAATGGTTCTAACTACCATTTGAGCAACGTATTGAGCTTCGTCTTTTGGATAATTACCATTTTCATCAGTCCAATCCCATTTGATAGTATCTTTCCCAACGGGTATGTTGTCAAGCAATTTCCACATATTTTCATTGCGCTTGATTTCAATTCTTCTACTTGCTATAATTTTATCATCAATTCCATTTTTAAGAATCCACCTCATTGTATCTGGTTCAGGGAAAGTTTTAGGATATTTATCGAACACAGGTTGCATAATTCGCCAATCATCGCATAAAATCTCAGCTCGTCGGTTTTCAACAATCCCAAGCGAATCTTTAAGATTTGAAACTACTTTAGGTTTTGGAAGAAATGTAAGTTTCATTCTATCAGGGCTAATTCCCCAAATATTCTTAAAATAATCATAAACGACTTGCGCACGCTCTTGTGATAGACCTGGCCTTTTTTCTTCGGGTGTTGTACCATCAGTTGTTCCAACAATTTCTATTTTTGCATCAGGATATTGTTTCAATCTAAATCCATAAATATTTAGAATATGGTAGTATTTATTTAATGTTCCGCCCGCAATTGTAGTATCACTAAAGTATCGAGTTTGGTCTGGACTCTTGAATAAAATATATCTATCGGGAATCTTGGAACTCCCTAAATCAAAAAACACATAATTCAATAAGGGATACAGATCCCAGGTTTGAATTTGCTCCATTACAAGTCCATTGTATCCAGCTAATTGTGGTTGAAATTTTTTCATTCGGGAAATATAATTTGCTTCTGCAATTTTTGATGCAAGTACTGGTCGCTCACCAAGGGTTACAGTTATATTAATTTCTTCCACTACTTTTCCAGCTTCTTCGGGGTTTTCTGTAACAGATGGTTTTACAACGCGTTGCACAATTGTCCTTGGAACATAATTGATATTTTCGGCTGTAATTTCGTAATCTATTGTATTTATAGAATCCTTTGGATTTCCATATTCTGCATTCGTAACTATATAAGTCATTTCCTTCTTGTTCATTGTAACGCTATCAATAAATGTTTTCCCCGTAATTGGATTTTTCATTGATATTTTTGAAGGTATAAATTCTTGCGTGCATTCATCTATAACAGTAATTTTCACAACAACATTTCGAAAGAATGTAGGAACAAAAGCCATAAACAAATCTAGATCCCCTTGATATCCTAGTAGATCCTTCCTAGTTGAAGAGAAATAAATAATATCCCCTGAGGCAGGCAAAGTAATAAATTGCTCTTCTCCCGATGTATTAATAGGTTCTCCTAAATTTTCGGGTTTTGACCAATTATTTGTAGATGGGTCATAACGTGTAACATAGAAATCCTTACCACCATAAGAAGGCTTAACACCATTTGATGCGAAAAATAATGTTACACCATCAGCCGCAATAAAGGGCGATACATCTTCGCCTTTTGTATTAATAGCGCTCAAATTAACAGCAGGTTTCCAATCTTCTTCATTTTCATCCCAATCACTATACCAAATATCCATATTCTCGGGAACGTTGTCCCCATCACTATTTGGTCCCTTACGGGTCGAAACGAAATATAATCGGCTTTGGTCAGGAGCAATTGAGGGTTGTGATTCAAATTTATCAGTATTTACGTTAGGGCCTAAATTTATGGGACGTCCCCATTTATCACCCTCAATTGTTGTTTTATAAATATCGCAACTACCAAATCCATCCTCACGGTTGCATCCTGTGAAATATAAACTTTGACCATCTGCTGCAATTGAAGCTGCACCTTCGTTCAAAGCAGTATTAACACCTAGCTCTCCCCATTGACGTGATGTGTCGATATTATAAGGTGTCGAAAAATTTGTATCTAATCTTTCGTTCTTTTTAGCAGCCCAAAAGTCGTGACTTGGTTTTCCTTCCCGATTAAGTATACTCCCGGGCCTATTTGATACAAAGAATAAGGTCTTTCCATCGGCACTGACGGTTGGGGCATAATCTAATCCTTTCCAATTTACTATTGGTCCTAGATTTATTATACGGACTTTTTTTGTTAGTATCGAACCGCTTTCAGTATTGTTTTTGGGTGTAGTTTCATCCATTTTTGAATCAGAGAGTATTGTCGCAGCCAATAAATATAAATTATTATCAATCTTTGTTGATTGAACTTGAACATCTTGAGCATATACCAGATTTGAGAGTGAATATACTACAAACCACAAAACAACCAAGTATTTTTTTAACATTTTGATACCTATTTATTTTTTTCAATTCATTTGCATTTCAATAGAAATATTTTTGATTTTGTAATTTCTTAAAATTTTAAATTAACAAAAATATTCTATATAAAAAATTTTTTTATTAAATATTACTATTATTATGTAGAATTGATTAGAAAATATGTCAATTTATTTACTACATATTTTGATACATAAATATTCAAATCATTAATGCTGCTTATTCCCTGTGTTTAAATTATATGAAATCCCTAGATATAGTCTCCACATATTTATTTTAAAATCTGTTTGGTTATCGCTTATTCCTGTAAAAGGAATTTTAAAATATGTACCTGCAACAAAATCGAAATCTTTTGAAAGTAATATATTAAAATTTATCTCAGGGGCTATTCCGAACACCATACTTTTTGCTCCTGGTATTGCTCTATCCTCAAGTGTTGCCATATTTCCCGGCATATCTGCTAATGAAACAACTACTCGCTCACCATCAGGTAAAACTGTGCTTTGAGTAAGCAGCTCTTTTGTATGCTTTACATTTGTTGAGAAAATATAATCTCCATAAAGCCCTAATCGAATATCAAATAAATCTGAAATACGAAAAAATATATTTGGTGAAAAACTAATTGCCTGAATAGTTAAATCTAATGTATGACGGAATTCAATTGGTGTTGTGATTTGGCTATTATCGGCAAGCTTGATTGGCACTGCTTCTATCCGCCGGAATTTTCCTGATAAACTCTGATTATCATATAAAATTTTCATTGCTACATAGAGATAATTTGGAAGTATTGCATATTCAATCTCAGGACCAATTGAAAATCCAAAACCTGATAGACTTTCAAATTTACACTCGGGACATTCCGCTGAATACGTACCTGAATTAAAATTAGTTCCAAGCGCAATAATTCCCCTTAATTCAAAATCATGGTATTGATAATAAACAGGTTCCAAAGGTGATTCTATTGGTTGTGCATTTAAATTAATATAGTTATATGCACATAAAATAATAATTATTACTAAAATACTTCTTTTCATAATTATAAATTTAATATTTCTTAAAATTAAGAAAAATATTGTTATGGATGATATTCTTAATGAAATAAATGATGAAAATTTGCAAAAAAATTTTGCAAATGAAAATTCTGAAAATAATTATTCAAATAATAATAACAATAATTATCAAAATAATGAACAACATATTCGAAATTATAATGTTCGATATAATGCTGTAAAAATTCTAAATCGATACGAGCGAAGCGATTCTTATGTGGATAAATTGCTCGATTTTGCTTTTGTAAATAATGATTTCAATAAATTTGATAAAGCGTTATTGACAGAAATTGTAAATGGGGTAATTCGATGGCGTGCAAAATTAGATTGGATATTGACAGGATTCTATAATGGCGATTATCTAAAATGCTTAAATTGGGTAAAAAATGCAATGCGTGTCGGGCTTTATCAATTACTATTTCTTACCAAAATTCCACCTGCAATTGCAATTTATGAAACTGTTGAAATGACAAAAAAAATACAAGGCGAAAAAACAGCTGGGCTTGTCAATGCTGTTCTAAGGAATATCCTGCGCAATATCGAGAACATACGCTATCCCGAAAAAGACGACGATCCACCTTATTATCTTGCTACGCTGTATTCGTATCCAAAATGGTTGGCAAAGCATTGGATTGAATTATTTGGCTTTGATGAAGCAGAAAAAATGATGATTGCAATGAATAAAAGGCCCTACATTCCTGCACGTGTAAATAGATTGAAGTCATCAATTGAGGAAATTAAAGCATTTCTCGATGAAAATCAAATGATCTATAAACAGTATTCTTACTCAGAAAACACATTTATGATTTTCAATCCTAAAATTAATATTTTCGAGTCAGATTTGTTCAAGGAAGGCAAAATTGCAATTCAGGATCCAAGCGCTACTTTGGCTGTGCGACTTGCAAATCCGCAGCAGGATTGGGAAGTAGCAGATATTTGCTCAGCACCTGGCGGCAAAGCTTTTTTAATGGCGGAAATGATGAAAAATACAGGCAGTATTATTGCCATTGATAAATATGATTCAAAACTAAGATTTATTCAAGAAGGAGCTGCGCGCCTTGGCTTAACAAATATTTCTGTTCAAGCGGGCGATGCTATTAGATTACAATTACAAAACCAAAAAGATCTTGTATTTGCAGATGTTCCGTGCTCAGGCCTTGGTACAATATCAAAAAAACCTGATATAAAATGGAAAAGAGAAATTGAAGATATTAAGAATCTATCGCAGGTGCAAAAGAAAATTATCGAGAATGCAGCTCGCCTTGTTAAGCCAGGCGGCGTACTACTATATTCGACTTGCACAATTGAACCCGATGAAAATGAAAATATCGTAAAAGAATTTCTTTCTCATCATTCAGAATTTGAACTTGACTCTGCCGAAAAATATTTACCCGAAAAAGTATGCAAAAATGGTATGATGCAGACTTTCCCGCATCGCCACAGCTGCGACGGTGCATTTGCTGCGAGATTAGTAAAACGCTCTAAGTAAAAATATGTGGGCCTTTTCGCTAATTATCTTGTGTGGTTGCACCATCTTGGTGCAGAATTACACAAGCGGGGATGCTTGTGCCACCTAATTCCTATTTACCCAAATACATCTCCAGTGTCTTTCCCAGATTATTATGTCGCAATTGCATATCTACTGCTAAAATTGAACCGTCCGGACCCACAACGGCGAAAATCCCTCACCTGCTTTTACTGTATAAATATAGGAGGAGTTGTTTTTTTTGTTTTTTTATAAATAAAAGCTTGTTTATTTATGTTTTTTTCGTAACTTAGGAATAAAGATAAAACGCAAAATTATAGAGTCTATACATTCAAATTTGGAAATAAGGCGCTATGAAGTAGCCTATATAATAAGTTAGCATTCATTGGAAAAACAAAACAGGAATTTAGACAAAACTGGTAAAACTATAATTAACAAATAAATAAAGGGTCATAATGAAAATCAGCAAGTATCGTCACCTAGCAGCGGATAAAAGGGAAATCAAAGATTTCCCCAAATTGCCTTTGGCAACTTCTTTTATCCGCAAAACGTTGTGTGTCATAATAGAAGAAATAATAACTTTCAAAGTAATTGATAGAAGAGCAATTTAACGAGCATCAGTATGACAGAATGAAGAACAAAAAAAGCACTTATATAATTGTTTCAATTTCCATATTCGTTGGACTATTACATTTCGTTATTGGCCCTGATTATCAAGGAATTTTCAAGCATTTTATTCGTGGATATTTAATTGACATTCTGCTACCTATGAATCTATACTTATTGATACAAATATCACTAAGAAAGAACATATCAGTTAATAAAGCCCGAATCATAAGTGCAATAATCACCTTTGCTTTTGGAACAATAGTAGAAATATTACAACTTTATGAAATTGAATTTCTTGGCAGGACTTATGACCCTTGGGATATACTAATGTATTTAATAGGAATTGGATTGGGTATTGTAATTGATTTGACAATAATTGACAAGTTTGAAAAGCAAAGACAGAAAAATGAATAATTACGATACACAACATCGTGTATAAAACATAGGAGTGTAAGTGGTTATACAAAGAGTCTGCCCCGCATCGGCGTTTGTGTCGGGGGATAGGAACGAAGCCCGCACTCCCCAACGTTTCATACACGTAACCGTTATATGAAATTCCGAACCCTGTCTTTGAAAAGAAGTAAATTTATATAATATTATTAGTTCAATAAGACAAAAGGAGGAAAACAAAATGCAAAAT
>JAGOIG010000028.1 GCA_017995735.1 Candidatus Kapaibacterium sp.
ACATCTTCCGAGAGCCCAAGGACTTGCGCAATATCAGAGAGGGGGACTTTAATTCCAAAAAGGTGAGAATTCAAGCCTGGCACATATTGTGCCATTTCTAAATTTGTTTGATATAATGTTTGTTCTACTCCTGATGGTTGAAAAACAGTGCTTGGCAAATTTGCAAGTGATTGCATTGCTGCATTGTAAGGTAATGTTTTTTGTTCATTTAGATAATCATTCCACGCTGCGTCTCCAAGTGCAAGATTATATCTAAATAATGTGCGAGCGGGCACATTCATCTTCAATAATTTACTATAAATTGAATCTTGATATGGAGCATAAATTGAACTTCCGTGGTCGAGCCCTTTAATATTGAATTTGTTATTTTCCGATTGCCCAAAAACAGCACACAATACAAATGAATCTATTATTATTATCAGTATTAATATATGGATAAGTGATTTCACTTGGCAACTTCAAATTATTTTAATGAATACAATGGAGATTATGGACAACCGATTAGTTCCTTATTACTACGTGCATCCTTATTGCCTGGGTCAATTCTCAACACACGATTATAGTATTTGCAAGCGTTATCTTTATCATTAAGACCTTGATATGAAACGGCAGTAAATAAATTTGCCAGTGAATTATCAGGCATTAAATCCACCCATCTACGAGCATATCTATTCAATTCTGTAAAGTTCTTATCCATCAGTAACACATTGCAATATTTAGCAAATGCTTGAAATACTGCTGACTGGCTAACGGTTGAATCTTGCTCGCCCTTTTCAATTACTTCAAGATATTTGCTCATTGCGGTTTTTTGATTCTTGATTTGCATATAGGCATCGCCAAGATACACTATAGCAAAATAATTCTTTGGGTCTGTCTCTATTGCTTTTTGTAAATATACAATTGCTGAATCAGGCTGATTGGAAAATATATAATTAGTTCCCATTATATAATAAACTTTTGGATTTAAGGAATCATTACAAGGCAGTACAGATAGTCGCTGATAGAGCATTTGATTAGAGCCGGAATAATCTTTCATATTGGTCATCAAAGTAGAAACAAGAAACATCAGATAGCAATTGCCTTCTTTATCAATATCAATTGCCTTCTTCCAGTGATTTAAGGCAGAAAGTGTGTCGCCCTTTGAAAAATCAGCTTGCCCCCACCGCTGATAATCAATGGTTGTAAGCTCAGCCCCAGAATTAAATAAATCATCATAAACAACAGATGCGCGGGCAAAATTTCTTTTTATCATATAGCATTCTGCAAGCATCTTTTTTGCTTGAATCTGAACCGAATCAATTTCCCTGACAACAATTTCCAGATTTGGAATTGCAGAGTCGCATTCTCCAAGTTTATGCAGTGATTGAGCATAATACCATCTGCCAAGAGACCCAGAAGGACGAAGCTTTATATATCGAGAAAGAACTTGAGCAGCCTCAGAATATCTTTCTGAGAAGAACCAAATCTTGCCTTGTTCAAAATATGATCGTGCATTCATCGAATCAAGTTGGCTTACTTTTCCCCATTCTCTTAATGAACGAGTATATAATTCATTTGATAAATCCTTATCGGGTTCGCGTGATGCAAGCCAATAATAAGATTCCGCAAGTTTTGCGTGTGCTTCAATATTATTTGAATCTTTCAAAATAGCTTCTTCATAATTTTGGCGTGCAAGCTCATAGACTCGCCGTGCAAAATAAAAATTGCCTAATGCAATGTATGATTCAGGATTATTAGGGTCGATTTCTCTTGCCCGATTTATTGATAATTCTGCTTGCGTAAGCGAATCAGCTTTTATATAAATTTCAGCGGCTGTTAAATGGAGGCGATAATTATTTTTATCTCGTTTAATTGCTTGATTGATAATTTTCACAGCTTCAGGGAAATTTTTTACATTTGCAAGGGCTCGTGAATAATGTTGTGCAATCTGAGGATCATTATCTTTCAATTCATAAGCTTTCTTAAAATATACAAGGGCGGAATCGTATTTTTCAATTTCGTTAAAAGAAATTCCAATTTTTACCATTAAATCCACATTCTTTGGATTTTGGTCTGCAGCAGCTGAGGCATATTTTACAGCTTCTTCGGGATTCTTTTCATTATAATATTTTTGAAATAAATCCAATGAACTTTGTGCATATAGCACGGGTGCTAAAATAATTAAGGCAATAAATATTCCTGCTATCTTTTTCATTTTTAATCCTTTTTAATCTTCTTTAACAAGTATGAATTTTGCATATCCGGGTACAAGCCCATAATTTTTAATAAATGTTTGCACAGCAGCTTCTCGAGCGAAAAATGTCGCGCACCAAAATGCTACATTTTTTCTTTCTGAAAAGAGATATGCTCTGTATGTTACAATATAAGGATACAATCCTTGTACAATATATGATTGATGCACCACCTTCGGTGTAATATATTTCCCCGTAGAATCATAAAACCCAAGCATTATTGGGCGAAATCGCAAATCCCCAACAACTTGCCCTAAGTATCCAATTCCAATTGCATTTTTATTCTTTGCTACATAGCTTTTTACCGAATCAAATGTCGACATCACCTTTAATCGTCGCTGTGTTTTGCCATCCTTCAATACAAAATGGCGAAATTGAGCATAAACGCTTGAATTTGGGTTCGAAATAACAAATTCGGGATTCCAATTGATCTTTAATGCTTTCTGTGCTGTCAATTTAGGATTTGCAAAATAGTCCTCAATATCCTTTGCATTTAGAGTATCGTTTGGATTATCTACGTTTGTATAAAATATCAGTGCATCCTTGGCGAATTCCCACGGCTCTGGTAATTTAACATTGTATTCCTTAATCAAGCTATCTTCATCTTTCAAAAATCCTCTTCCCTGCAGAACAATCTCAGCTTTCCCATTTAATAGCAATGCCATTCCCTCGCGGGAAGTGACCTTTTTTACTTCTAATGTGACTTTTGGATATGATTTTTTATATAATGGAATTATGCTATCCACAAGTGGCGACAGCTCATCATCCACATAAAGCGTTAATGAGCCTGAATTCCATTGTGAATACTGATTTGTGTCTTCTACTTTTTGTTCATTTTTATTGCAAGATACAATTATAAAACTAAATGCTAATAGAATTAATATTATTGGATATTTTATTTTCATTTCATTATTTTATTTATAATTAAAATTAATTATCTTTTTTTTTCTTGCTCTTCTTTATTATCATCTTCGTCCTCATCCTCATCGTCATCTGATGATTTGAGTGCATAATGATATGCTATAACGCGATAAGCACCAAAAAGAATCATCACCAATCCAAATATTCTCAAGACATTTGTATTTTCCCACCGCCAACCGGGTATATTTAAAAATATAATTATGCCCAAGACGATTATTAGTACTCTAAAAATATAATTAACTATTTTATTATACAATTTATTCCTTAATATATTACAAAATTACTCTGAAAATGTTAATTGTTTGTTATTCTTTTGCCACAAGTTTAACAATCGCTTCTTTTTGCTTACCGTCACGCAAGAAAATTACTTTTACTGTATCGCCCGCCTTGAATTCACGCAATGAATACATAAAATCATTAATATTTTTGATTTGATAATTCTCGATTTTTATAATAATATCATTCTCATTTAATCCTGCTTTTTCAGCGGGGCTGCCTGGACTTACGCCTGCAATTTTAAATCCCAGCGGTTCATCTTCAAAATTTGGTACTATACCGAACCACACATTCGTTCTATAATTATGATTGGCGGGACCTGTGCCACCTGTTTCTTCAATTTTTCGGAAATCAATTGCTTGTGTCTGATTGGCTATAGTTTCTATAAATTTCTGAATAAATCCTATTACTTTTGATTCCCCATTATAATTGATTTTTTCCCAATCATCGCTTGGTCTGTGATAATCTGCGTGCACACCTGTAAAGAACATTATTGATGGAATATTTTTTAAATAAAATGATGTTTGGTCGCTTGCTGCAATTGATGATTCAGTTTTGCCGATACTTAAACTATCTATTGCATCGAGTGAATCAATAATCGGCTCGAATCTACTTGATGAACCAACGCCAATTACAAGTAAATGATCGTTTTGCAATCTGCCAATCATATCCATATTTACCATTGCTGAAATTTTATCAAGTGGAATGGGAGGATTATTAACAAAATGTGATGAACCAAATAATCCTTCTTCTTCGCCGCTAAATGCAACGAATAATAATGAACGTTTCTGTGGATTATTTGCAAACAATCGAGCAAGTTCAAGCAATCCCGCTGTACCTGATGCATTATCATCCGCACCATTATGAATCATTTGTACTTTGCCTTTGTACATTGAATTTGGACCTCCCCATCCAAGATGGTCATAATGAGCGCCCACAACAATATATTCATTTTTTAAATTCGGATCTGTGCCTTCAACAATGCCGTAAATATTAAATGTTTCTTTATTTACATCAACTAATTCAACTTCAATATGCAGTTGAGTGTTCGGAATTTCAAAGCTTTTTGGCTTGCGTGTTTTGTTTATTTCAACTTCTGTTGGATAAAGAGAATTATTTGGAAAATAAGACGCAATGCTTGTGCGTTTGGCTTGGATTGCAATAATACCTGAATTTCTCTCTGCTCTCGCTCGCACTAATGGCTCAAAAACATTAGCAGAATCGCCTTGAATTTTAACAAACATAATACCTTTTGCTCCATGATTTCGTGCATTCATCGCTTTATAGCTAAATGAAGTATAACCTGCAAAAGGGCTGCCTGCATCCTTTTCTCCATCGGGAGAATTTGATAGGACTATGACAATTTTATCTTTAACATCGATATTCTCATAATCATCATATTTTAAATCTTTTGCTGTTATTCCATATCCTGCAAATACGAGTGGGGCTTCGATTGCTCCGTTTTCGCTAAGTGACGAAGGCATCCAATCTTCTTTCACTTTCCAACTTTTTTTGACAGGTTTAATAAGTTCGAGGGGAACACCAGGCTTTGGTATTATCAGATTAAAATATGCATCATTTGCTTTCCCTAGGTCGCATCCGACTGAAACATCAAAAGATTGTAAATAATTATTATTTATAGATTTTAATCCATTTGATTTGAAGTGATTCAAGATATATTCTTTTGCCTTTTCAATGCCAGGTGATCCAGGGTACCGCCCCTCAAGCTCATCGCTTGCAAGATATTTTATAATCTCTTGAATCCTAAGTGCTTGCTCATTTAGTTCCTCTTTTGCAAATGAGATTGCAACTGAGGAATAAATTAATAAAGATATTAAAAAATAGAATTTTAAATAATTTTTGCTTTTCATTTTAATTTTATACACAATAACAAAATTAAGAAAAAATAACGAAGCATTATGACGAAATACATATTTGTATATGATTGATTTTTTAATTATCTACTTTAAAATTCCAAAGTATTACTTGCAATACCTTAATATAATTAAACATTTTCTTAATTTTGAAAAATATAAATATTAATAATTATGGAAAATATCGAATATAGCTTTTATCAACCTTATTCAATTGAAAAATTATTGGAGAAGAACAGCAATGATTTTACAATTGATGATCTTATCAAATTAACTATAGATATAGATATTCATCTTATTTATTTTCATTATTTTGGAATAGATGGAAAAATTCGAACTTTACACATTCCAATTAAAAACAAATCTCAATTAATCCATACACTTCGAGATGGTGAGCGAGTTGATGGCTCATCATTATTTAAGGGGTTAGTCCTGAGTGGAAAATCTGATTTATATGTTGTGCCAATTTATAGTACAGCATTTTTGGATTTCGATGTAGAAGAAATTAGGGCATTACATTTTGTCTGCAAATTTTTCGACAAAGATGGGAATATGCCAAATTTTGCACCTGACAATGTATTGTATTTCTTAGCAAACAAATTAAAAGATTTGACAGGGTTTGAGCTTTATGCGCATCCTGAATTAGAATATTATGTTATTAGCGAACCAAGTCGCTTATGTTATAAGAATATGGCTCAATCGGGCTATCAAGCAAGTTCGCCATATATAGAAAATGAACGTTTGCTTGATGAAATGGCATTGGCAATTTCTAATTCACTTGGCAATTTGAAATATGCTCATTATGAAGTAGGAATTATCGAAAAAATTGAGAGCGAATACCCGGAATTAAATGGGAAGCGAGCTGAACAGATGGAAATAGAACTTGGGCTATCTCCGATTGAAAGAACTGCATATGAAACAAATCTTGGAATGTGGATGGTACGTTCTATTGCAAGGAAACATAATGCACTTGCTACATTTTATCCAAAATTAGAAGCTGGCCATGCAGGGAGTGGCTTGCATTTTCATCTTGCATTAATGAAAGATGGTAAAAATATTATGACTAATAGGGATGGAGTTTTATCTGAGGACGCAAAATTACTTATAGGTGGTTTGCTAAAATATGGGAAAAGCTTGACTTCTTTTGGTAATTCTGTAATTGGTTCATATATGCGGCTTGTACCGAATCAGGAAGCCCCCACCAGGGTATGTTGGAGCGAGCAAAATCGTAATGCAATGATACGGGTTCCACTTGCTTGGGCTAATTTGCCTGCTCTCGCCAATCATATTAATCCTCATAAATCTTTAACTAATAACAACGAAAATGAAATTTATCAAACAGTTGAAATTCGTACTCCCGACGGAAGCGCAAATGTCGCACTGCTGCTTGCGGGAATTGCAAAAGCAGTATATTGGGCATACAAAAATAAATCTGAAGCTTTAACGCTATGTGAAAAATATCATTACGATGGGACTTTATTTGAGCAATATGAATCAATAGCTGATTCCTGTGAGGATTCTGCTGCTACGTTACTCAATGAAATAGATTTATATCTAAGTGAAAATGATTTTCAACGTGCAATGCTTGAAAGAGTTGCTAATTCATTAAAAAATGAAAAAGATAAAAATAAGATTCAGTTAATAAATAATTTATCACAGGACGAAAGGAATTATAATCTACGTAAAATTATGCATAAAGATTTAATCGAGAAAAATATTTAATCAAAAAAAAGATTTAGTCGAATAAAATATTTAATTTTAGTAAATTTGTAACTTTTATTCGATTGTATTCTGAAAATTTTGTTATTTAAGTTTTTAATATGGAACCAAAAACAATAGCCGACCGAAAATTATGGGCATTAATTCTTGGAGTATCAAGCGGATTTGGTAAGGAAACCGCACTTGAGTTAGCTAAGAATGGGTATAATATATATGGTGTTCATCTCGATACAGGCGAAAACAAGGAAAAGACGGAGCAATTCAGAAAAGTGCTAGAAACTATAGGGGTGCAAGCTATATTTTTCAATACCAATGCCGCAAGTGACGAAAATCGCCGAGAAATTATAAGTACAATAAAAGCAAATCAAGAAGCAGATCCACACCATATTTTACGGGTTGTATTGCATTCACTTGCTTTTGGAGCTATAGGCCCGTTTTTCGACAAAAATTCTGACAAGATGCTTAATAAAAAGCAAATCGAAATGACAATGGATGTAATGGCAAATTCTCTTATTTATTGGGTCCAAGATTTGATAAAGGAGAGATTACTTGCTGAAAATTCACGCATTTTTGCGATGACAAGCATTGGCTCAATCCGAGCTATGCCAAACTATGGGGCAATTTCCGCAGCAAAGGCTGCTCTCGAAGCATACATTAGGCAAATCGCAGTCGAACTTGCACCATTAAAGATAACTGCTAACGCTATTATGGCGGGATTAACTGATACACCCGCAGCTGCAAAAATACCAGGATTTTCTAAAATGTTGCAGTATGCTCGCGAGCATAATCCTTTCCAACGGAATACTGTTCCGCTTGATGTTGCAAAAGCAATTTCATTGCTTGCTGATGAGAAATTTTATTGGATAACAGGCGATACTATCCGTGTGGATGGGGGAGAAAGTATTCTAAATTTTATAGAGACAATGTAAAAAATTCACAAATATATGTTTGATTTAAAATTTACAGAAGAACAGGGATTACTTCGCGATATGGTTCGCGATTTTGCAAATAATGAACTCAAACCAATTGCGGCCGAAATTGATGAGAGAGAAGAAGTACCTATGAAGATAATTAGAAAAATTGGCGAATTAGGACTTTTTGGTGCAGCAATCCCTTCGGAATATGGAGGAAGCGATTTCGGAGAAACAGGCTATTTAATTATCCAAGAAGAAATTGCACGTGCTTGTCTATCGACTGCTACTATGATTGGCGCTCATGCATCAATTGGTATGAATTCAATTTATCTTGGCGGAGATGAAGAGCTTAAGCAAAGGTTTCTCCCCGCTCTATGCAGTGGCGAAAAAATTTGTGCCTTTGGATTAACCGAGCAAGGCGCTGGTTCTGATGCATTCAACTTGAAAACAAATGCCGTCGAAGATGGTAATTATTGGATCTTAAATGGTGAGAAACAATGGATTACCAATGGCCCGATTGCTGACGTTGTTGCTGTATATGCTCGAACAAAACGAGGCATATCCGCATTCCTTGTCGAAAAGGGTATGGAAGGATTCTCTCACGGTGCGCCCGAAAAGAAATTGGGTATTCGAGGAAGTAAGACCTCTACTTTAAAATTTGAAAATGTTCGTGTTCCGAAAGAGAATATGATTGGAAAAGAAGGTTCGGGATTTGTCACAGCAATGCACGTGCTAAATCTCGGTCGTCTTGGTCTCGGTGCACCTTGCCTTGGCGCTATGAAAGAATTGCTCGAGCTGAGTACAGTTTATGCAAAGAATCGCAATCAATTTGGAGAGCCAATCTCTCATTTTGAGGCTGTTCAATTTATGCTTGCAGAAATGGCTACTCTCATCTACACTCTTGAATCAATGCTTTATAGAACAGCTGCAATTTATGAGGCAGGCAAACTGGCACAATCTCAATCCGCTATGGTGAAGCTGTTTTCATCTGAAGCACTCGATAGAGTTTCCGACTTGGCTATGCAAATTCACGGTGGTATGGGATATTCTCGTGAATTACCTATCGAAAGATATTACAGAGATTCAAGAATTAATCGCATTTTTGAAGGTACAAACGAAATTCAAAAACTTGTGATTTCTAAAGATGTGATTCGTTTTAATGGAAAATTATTTGAAAATTATTGATTTAATTGATGATAGTTTTCTCAATTTACTTAATTTTGTATTTTTTGAATTGAAATATTAATTAAAAATGAATTATACAGGTCCAAAAGTTAAAATATCTAGAAAAATTGGTATTAATATCACTCCTAAATCAGGTAAATATGCTCAGGGAAAGCCTTATCCACCAGGACAATTTGGTCCTCAAAAACGACGAGGTTCTAAACAATCTGATTATGGCAAGCAATTGCTCGAAAAACAGCGTTTGCGTTACCAATACAATCTTTCAGAAAAACAAATGAAAAATTATTATGAAAAAGCCTCCCGTATGACAGGAAATACTGAGGATTTCATTTTACAATTGCTCGAAACTCGATTGGATTCAGTTCTATTCCGTTCAGGAATGGCACGTTCATTATATCAGGCAAAGCAGTTAATTTCCCATGGTCATATTCTTGTAAATGGCAAAAAAATTGATATACCATCATATCAAGTTAAAGTAAATGATATAATTACAATTAGCCAAAAGTTTCATAATTATGATTTTTTACAAGATAATATAAGAAATTCCCAAGCTCCACAATATATCGAGGTATCAAAAGCAGATTTCAGCGCAAAATTGATTTCAATTCCAACTCCAAGCGAAATTCCAATCCAGTGCAATACTGCACTTGTTATAGAATATTACTCACGATAAGATAAAATAACAAATACTCAAAAATCTGGGGCGTCTTACAATACGCCCCTTTTTATAGAGATAACTAATATTTCTATTTATTCAATTTTTTTCATTAAATTCGTAATTAGAAAAAAAAGAGAATGAAAAGATATATTCTTATATTATCTTTATTTATAATTACTTCTCTAAATTCTGTATTTGGACAAGTGGCGGTCATTAGCGAGTATTTTAATCGGACTGCTACTCCAGAAGGTGAATGGACAGAAATTCTAATAACAGGGGAGAATGTTAATTTAATCGGATGTACATTGCGAGATAACTCCGAGAGTGGTGACTGGCAAGGTGGCGTACGATTTAAGGATATACCTCTATGGCAAAATCTGCGTAAAGGAACAATAATTGTTGTTTGGCACAGAGCGACAGGAGCAATAAAAGATATAAACCCAGCTGATGGATATTTGGAAGTAAATGCCGAAGATGATAATTTATTTGAAAAGCGGCTATTTTCAGCGCCAACGTGGGGAGTGGCAGTATTAAATATTGGCCAAAATATAGATATAATTCAATTGCTTGATGCTTCCGATAATAACATCCATAGCCTCGGTCACAGCAATATTGGAGAAACATCTGCAATGTCATCGATTACAAATTATCGTATATTTCATAATGGGGCAATTAGTGGTGATACTTATGGTATCCGTGTTCTTCCGGGAAGAAATATAGATGAATATAATAAAGGCTGGGACGAAAGCAATCAACATACTGAGCAATCAACAAATACTTCAAAGGGCTTACCAAATACAAATGCTTTATATCCAAATGAAAATAGAATTTTCTGGCAAAGCTTAAGGCAGCCAAAATGGAATTCATACAAGATGGGTGTATCAGTTAAAGTTGTGGGAAGCAATACACAAATTGAATGGACACCCGCGAATTCTACTATGGATCCGGTTGAAGGATATTTAATATTACGAGTACCCACAAAAAATATCACATCTACGGCTGACCCAATTGATGGAAAAATATATAATACAGGTGATATGATTGGCACTGCAAAGGTGGTTGGAGTTATATATTATTTGAATCAGAACCATTTTTTTGACAATGATTTCAAAAATGCAGAATGTGGGCAAAGCTATATTTATCGCGTATATGCCTTTCGATTTGGTAAAGATGACCACAATATGGATATTGTGCCTGAAAATGAGCGTGGAAGGATATATAATATATCACAATTTGCACTAACTGATTCTGTCGATAAACCCAATACTCCAAAACCTGTAATTAAATCAAAAGATGATAGAAATGACTTTTGCGAAACCGAAGATGTCTATATTGATTTAATCGGAAATTATACAGCAGATTTAACTTTTCAATGGTACTGCAATGGAGCACCTATTCAGGGAGAAACAGGTGCTCATTTGAATGTATATCAAAGCGGATTATATCAAATTATTGCAAAAAATATAAATACACAATGCGAAACTCCATCAGATATTATTAAAATAACAATTTTACCTAAACCAACTGCTGAATTGTTTATTAAGAGAAATGATAGTCTATTCCCAGTATTAAGGGATACTATTATATATGTTTGCAGGGATAACAACAGATTATATCCACATTTAATAATTCAAGGGGCTGATTCTATTGAATGGTACTTTGATAATAGATTGAAAACTGAGGAAATAAATAAATTTGAAACAATTGCTGACCAAAGAGGTACATATTATGGCGTTGTGATGAATGGAATTTGTAGAGATTCAACTCCGAGCATAACAATACTATATTATGATGTAAAACTAGTTTTTGATAAAACAGAACTAAATTTTATTGTTGGTTCTAAGCCTTGTGATACTTTGCTAATCACAAATAAATCAAATGCAGATTTATATTTGAATAAAAGTGATTTTACTTTGCCTTCTGGAATTGAGATTGTCAATATTACATTTCCTATCATAATAAGAAAAGATTCGAGCATTAAAATTGAGTTCCAATTTACAACAATAAATAAAACTTACTTCTATCGCGTAGAAAAGATCTTCATATCAACTGTATGCAGTCGTAGCTTTGATATATCAGCCACTATGATTAATCCAGAACCACAAACATTAATGATAATACCCCTGCCTGATACGTTGGATTTCGGTGTGTTTGCAACTTGTGAGTTTGAACAGCATAATACAATGCCAATTATTTTAAAATCTATTGGAAATTTGCAAGCAAAGGTCACTTCAATTGAATTTCCAATGTCAAATATTAAAATTAACGCCAATCTACCCTTTATAATTGATTCAAATTCGGACTATGATATTTATATAGAAATATTAGATGCGACACCCAAAGCTCTTTATGGTGAAATAAGAATCATTTATGAAAGCATAGAAGCAACTCCAAAAGTAGATACAGTATTTATTCATTATAGAGGGGAAATTGTCGTGCCTGATTTAATATTTGATAATAATTTGAATTTCGCAATTCCCACTTGCACCGACACCGCTTATTTTACAACTATGCTAACAAATCCAACAAATCTCGAGATTAGAATTGATTCACAGCCGTCATATTCTCAATTAGTTATTGAAGATATTCCAGTTATTCTTTCACCATATGAAACCAAATCTGTTAAATTCCGATTGATTTCTAATACAAGCATTAATTTTGATGATAAAATTATTGTCCAACCTTGCAATGTTGAAAAAGAAATAAAAATTACTGCGAGTAAGTCAAATATTACTATTAATACTAAATATATACGTTTTGATTTTGGGGATGTTGCAATATGCGATGATTCAATCAATATTCGAGATTTAACTTTACAAGTCACGGGTGGAGAGGTCAAAGTAGAAGATATTGACATATCAGGCGATTTTTTGATAAATGCTAAAGTTGGTGATATTTATTTTGGTGATACAACATTAAAACTAAAATATATAGGAAGCAAACTTGGTTTGAATACAGGCAAATTAAAATTGACTTTTTCTCCTTGCGATATGGTAGTTGAGCTCGATTTAGTTGCAAATGCTATTCAACCCGATATCTCTATTAATCCAGAAAATTATTTGGATTTTGGAGATGTTTTGCAAGGAACAATTTCTACCCGGACAATTATGATAAAAAATATAACAAATCTGAAATTAACAATAAATCTTCCCATAACTTCTACTAAATTTACTTTAGACAATAATATACAATTGCCGATTGTCCTCAAAGCAAATGAAGGGAAAGAAATTATTTTTAATTACTATAATCCAAAACCTAATGAATACGATACGCTTGTGTTTTATATAAATATTCTACCTTGCAATTTATCAGTACCGTATAAATTTATCGCTCATAGCATTGAAAATGATTATATAAGGGTGATAAAAATTGATTTGCCAGAAAAAATTGAAGGCAAACCGGGCGATTGGGTGAATATACCTGTGCATTTTTCACCTCATCAATTTTCGCTTAGTGATATTGATATTAGCAATATTAAAATTGATTTCGACTACAATGGCAAAATTCTATTTTGCAAAGGAATAACAAGCTTAAACAATGATATAGAAAATAATGCGATAATTAAAGCCGCTGAAACTAGTCCAAACTTATTTCGCGTTTCAATTGATTCAATTCCCCATCCAAATCCAAGCAGTGTGGATTGGATGAACTTTAATATCACAGCGCAAATTTTACAAGGCGATACATTGCAGGATATATTTAAAATAAAAGATGCAATAATCAAATCACAACAACTTATAGAAATTGAAGAAGATTCAAGCACAATTAATATTACAGGTGATTGCTTAATAGAAAGCAGACGCATCGTAGTTGGCTCACAAAGCAAAGCAGGAATAATGTTATTGCCTAATCAGACAATATATACAAAAATTCATCTTGCAGTGAATACAGATCTTGCATTGCAAATTTATGATATTAATGGGATTCTTATAAAAGAAAAGTTATATAACTCATTGAAATATGGCAATTATGATATTTATACTGATATAAGCGATTTGATGGATGGCATATATTTTGTAAAAATAACAAGTGTTGATTTGATACAAGTCGAAAAAATAATTTATTTAAAATAAAAAATTATGTTGTTAATATACGGTAATAATATATAATTTTGTATTTAAGTTAAACAAAAGTGGGACTTATTATGTTAAAAAAATTATTTCTTTCATTGATTCTCGCAACATTTCTTCTAACACCAAACATTTCGAGTGCGAAGTACTATCATCAATCAATTGGTGGGGATCCTTTAGCATTAGCATTTGGCACACTAACAGTAACTTATGAACAACAAGTAGCTCCAAAGAATTCTTTCACTATCTTTGGGTCATTTTGGGGATATAACGATTGGACTGCCGGTGGGATAGGTGCATCCTACCGCTTTTATTTATTACAACAAAGCGTAAGAGCTCTTGAAGGATTCTCATTTGGGCCATTTCTTCAAGTTAGTTATTGGTCTTATAGTAATCCACATTATTCTTATGATGGAGGCACAGGCTTTGCAATTGGAGGAGAAGCTGCATACAAATGGGTATTTGGCGGTGGTTTTGAGGTTGAACCAAATATTCATATTTCATTTCCAATAACAACTATAACGGGCCTTAGTTATCGTGGGACCTGGCTTGGTGTCACACTTGGATACGCTTGGTAAAAGAAATTGATACGGTTGCTTAAAAGATAGCAGCTATTAAAGAAAAAAAATCCAGATACTAATCAAAAGTATCTGGATTTTTTATTTAAAATATTATTAATTATATCTTATTAAAAAAACATTCTCACAGAATTTTCTGCCCACGCTAAGACAGGTGTAAAGTATAATCCAAAAAGGATTGTTAAAGCGCCAAGAGTATAAGCAAGCACCTGAGTTGCGGGATGAAAATGCAATTTTGAAGTAGTATTTTCATTGCTTCTAATGAACATATTTCTCATAACTTTAGCATAGTAGAATAAGGACACAACTGAATTTAAAATACCAACAACAGCAAGCCAGACCATTCCCGCATTTATGACAGCGCTAAAAATATAGAATTTGCCGATGAATCCCGCGGTGGGTGGAATTCCTGTTAATGATATTAGAAATATTGCCATAAGGACAGCCAATCCAGGCGCTCGAGAACCAAGTCCATTATAATCATTTATATCATTGCTATGAATTTCATTCTGGATAAGTTGTGCAACATAGAAGGCGCCGAGGTTCATAATCAAATACATAACAAAATATATCATAACAGCAGTAATTCCTGCGTTGGTCATTACGGTCACACCCATTAGCAAATACCCCGCGTGAGCAATGGAAGAATACGCAAGCATACGTTTTATATTATCTTGCCATATTGCTACAAAATTGCCTATGACCATAGATGCTACGGAAAGAATTGCCACGACAATTTTCCAATCGAAATCGGGAAGCGATTGCCATATATTGCCTCCATCGATTGCTGTAAACATATATGCATCTTTAAAAAATCTAATGAATATTGCAAATCCTGCCGCCTTTGATGCAACTGATAGAAATGCTGTAATTGTGATTGGTGAACCTTCATAAACATCAGGTGTCCAATAGTGGAATGGTACAGCAGATATTTTGTATCCAAATCCCACAAGTATCATCAAACCTGAAACTATGACAGGTACAAGATTGACATTACCCGACAGTAATTGCTGATTTATCGTATTCACATCAAGTGAACCTGTTGCACCGAACAATATTGACATTCCATAAATCATTACACCTGATGAAAAGGCGCCGTAAATTACATATTTCAATGATGCTTCGCTTGCTTGCTTTATTTCTTTAGTATATCCTGCAAGTATATATGAGCTTAAACTCATAGTTTCAATAGCAAGATAAATAGAAATCAAATTTGTTGCCGAGCATAGCATAAACATTCCGAATGTCATACCTGCAATAATTGAGAAATACTCGCCGACTTTTCTATGGTCATCGTATAGTTCCTTATATGATAATGACATAATTACAGTAAGAAATGTAGCAATTAGAACTATGAATTTAAAGAAGGTCGAGAAGGGATCGATAACCATTAAGCCATTGAATATTATGGCTTGAACGCCTGATAATTGAGTTAAAAATATAGCTGTTATGACAAATCCCACTAGAGCTGTATAAGCAGCTATATTTCTTATATTTTTAAAAATTAAATCAAGCAAAATAGCCACAATAAATGTTGCTAGGATAGCAATTTCAGGTTTAAAATATCCTATGCTATTTGCAAAATTGTCTATATATACCTGTATATTATTCATAATATTCAAATTTGATATTAACAAACATTACATCCCTGCCATTGGATAAGCAACTTTAACAATTTCAATCAAATGATTAGCGGACGCACTCATAATGTTAATCATTGGATTAGGATTAAGACCAAGGAAAATTATAATGGCAGCAAGTGGAGCGAGGGAGCAAATTTCTACAAAATTCAAATCATCAGTTTTATACTTCTTGTGAGTAGGATCCCAAGGTCCCTGCCATCTTTCAGGCAATTTTCCAAAGAACACTTTCTGTAAAGCCCAAAGCATATAGGAAGCTCCGAGTATAATACCTGTTGCCGCAATAATTGCAATTACAGGATAAGCTTGGAATGTGCCAAGGAACACAAGGACTTCAGAGACAAATCCACTTAGGGTTGGCAAGCCGAGAGCTGCGAAGAAAGCAACCATCATTATACCTGTATAGACGGGCATTTTCGTTGCTAAGCCGCCAAAGTCATCCAATCCACGCATATGCGATCTATCGTAAATAACTCCAACAATCATAAAGAGCATAGCAGTGATTGTGCCGTGATTGAACATTTGGAATATAGCACCAACCATACCCTGAGGTGTCATAGAAGCAATACCAAGCACGACATAACCCATATGAGAAACCGATGAATAAGCAATAAGCTTCTTGAAATCTCGCTTTCCAACTCGGAATTGTCCCAATGCACATAAAGCACCATAAACAATACTCACGACGCCAACGATTGCAATTGCTGTTTGATAATGATAAACAGCATCGGGGAACATTGGCCAAGCAATACGCATCATTCCGTAAGTTCCCATTTTTAATAGAACGCCTGCAAGAATGACACTTATTGGTGTGGGTGCCTCTACGTGAGCGTCAGGAAGCCAGGTATGGAATGGTACAGCCGGCACCTTGATAGCAAATGCCACAAATAATGCAATAAAGGCAACATACCGCCAGGTTGTCGAAACCCCCGCGAGGATTGAATTTGGATTATATTTTGCAAAATTCATCATATCAAACATATTGAATGAGCCGACTGCGAAGAACAACGCAATCATCACAAGCAACATAAATAGCGAGCCAAACAATGTGTATAGGAAGAACTTAATAGCTGCGTATTCTTTATTTGGACCTCCCCATACTCCTATCAAGAAGTACATTGGTAGCAACATAAGTTCCCAGAACACATAAAATAAAAAGAAATCTAACGCAACAAATACGCCCATCATACCTGTATCAAGAAGCAAATACATAGCGAAATATCCTTTCGCTTGTTTCTTGATATTCCATGATGACAAAGTGGCAAGAAAAGTAATAATTGCTGTAAGCAGAACCATTGGGGCGCTCAATCCGTCAATTCCAACGAAATAATCAATTTTGACATTTCCTATGAGTGGAATATTGCTTAAATAAATCCACGTTGCTTTTTCTACAAATTGCATTGAGCTTTCATCGTTGACACCAACAAGATGAATATTAAAATTAAACATTAAGATAACAGCTATAACTAATTGTAAGAAAGTAGCTGCAAGTGTTATCCACCTAAATAAATTTTGAGATTTATCCTTACTAAAATCATCTTTGCCTGAGGGAATGCACAATACTATAATCATTCCCAAAATTGGCAGGAAAGTTATCCAAGTTAGTGGACCCAATCCAAGAAAATGAAACATCTATCCTCCGTAATGTAATATTCTAA
>JAGOIG010000029.1 GCA_017995735.1 Candidatus Kapaibacterium sp.
ATATCGCTGTGCTTGACAGAACAAAAGAAGCAGGCAGCACGGGCGAACCATTATATCTTGACGTCGTTGATGCTATTTATGAAGCAATGCAAGATGGAAGAGCTCCATTTGATAAAATGCCAAAGATTATTGGGGGACGTTACGGATTATCTTCTAAAGAATTTACACCCGCAATGGTAAAATCAATTTTTGATAATTTAAATAATCCAAAACCCAAAAAGCACTTTACAGTTGGAATTAAAGATGATTTGAATTTCACAAGTTTAGATTTCGACCCATCTTTTAATATAGAATCTGATAAAGTATTTCGTGGTTTATTCTATGGATTGGGTTCTGATGGAACAGTGGGTGCAAATAAAAATTCAATTAAGATAATTGGTGAAAATACTGATTTTTATTGCCAAGGTTATTTTGAATATGATTCTAAAAAGTCAGGTTCAATTACAATTTCGCATTTGCGATTTGGTCCTGAGCCAATCCGTTCACCCTATAAAATTACTCACGCTAATTTTGTTGCATGCCATCAAACGGTATTTCTCGAAAAATATGATTTGATAAAAGATTTGATACCAAATGGTGTATTTTTGCTGAATACTCCATTTCCAGAAGATAAGGTTTGGGACAGTTTGCCAAAATCTCAACAAGAGCAAATTATAAAGAAGAATATAAAAGTATATGCAATAGATGCTCAGAAAGTTGCTGAGGACAGCGGGATGGGTCGCCGAATTAATACAATTATGCAGACCTGCTTTTTTGCCATATCAGGCGTTTTACCAAAGGAGCAAGCAATTGAGGAAATCAAGAAATCAATTCGTAAGACTTACGGAAGAAAGGGCGAACACATTGTGCAAATGAACCTTGATGCAGTAGATAATACGCTTGCTAATTTATTTGAAGTTCCTATACCTTCAACTGTTACATCAAATTGGGACACATTACCACCCGTTGCGTCAAACGCGCCCGAATTTGTTAAAAAAGTTGAAGGAGAAATAATAGCATTAAAAGGTGATAATCTACCTGTAAGCGTATTTCCCATTGATGGGACTTGGCCCACTGCAACTTCCCAATATGAAAAGCGAAATATTGCCTTGGAAATTCCCGTATGGGACGAATCAATTTGCATCCAATGCGGAAAATGTACGCTTGTTTGCCCACATGCATCAATTCGTATAAAAGTATACGACCCGAAATATTTGGAAAATGCACCTGCAACATTTAAATCAGTGCCCTCAAAAGACTATAAAGGGGAAATTTACTCAATTCAAATTGCCCCTGAAGATTGTACAGGATGCAAAGTATGTGTAGAATCTTGTCCCGTCACGGATAAGAAGAATCCAAAGCATAAAGCATTAGATATGCATCCGCAGGTACCATTGCGAGAGCAGGAAAAGATAAATTGGGATTTCTTCCTTTCGATTCCCGAGAAAGATCGTTCTTCAATACAATATACAAATATTCGGCAGCAACAAATTCAAAGACCATTATTTGAATTTTCAGGTGCATGCGCAGGTTGTGGGGAAACTCCATATTTAAAGATTGTATCTCAAATGTTTGGTGACCGGACAATTATCGCAAATGCAACGGGATGCTCATCAATTTATGGTGGAAATTTACCGACAACTCCCTGGGCAAAAAATCATGATGGTCGCGGTCCCGCTTGGAATAATTCATTATTCGAAGATAATGCAGAATTCGGACTTGGAATGCGTCTAGCAATTGATAAGCAAGAGGATATTGCTCGCAATTTAGTAGTAAAATTTACCGATGTGCTTGGACAAGATTTTGTAGATCAGTTATTAAATTCTAATCAGAAAAGCGAGGAAGAGATTGCTAATCAAAGAAATCGAGTAGCAATTTTGAAAGAAAAATTGAAAGGAATAGATTCACCCGATGCAAAGCGGTTGTTGGATGTTGCAGATTATCTTGTAAGGAAATCAGTATGGATTATAGGGGGTGATGGTTGGGCTTATGATATTGGCTACGGCGGTTTGGACCACGTTCTTGCCTCAGGCAAAAATGTAAATATTCTTGTGCTCGATACTGAGGTTTATTCCAATACAGGCGGTCAGATGTCGAAATCGTCTCCAATTGGTTCAATCGCAAAATTCGCTGCGAGTGGCAAACCTACTCCAAAAAAGGATCTCGGGATGATGGCTATGGCTTATGGAAATGCTTATGTTGCATCTGTAGCATTTGGTTCGAATGATGCTCAAACTCTTAAGGCAATTGCTGAGGCTGAAGCTTATGATGGCCCATCTATTATTATTGCTTATAGTCATTGCATTGCACATGGCATAGATATGGAACATCCTTTGTCAGTACAAAAAGCATTGGTCGATTCAGGGCAGTGGGTATTGTATAGATATAATCCAAATAATAAATTGGTTGGCAAAAATCCATTAACTCTTGATAGCAAAGCACCCAAAATCCCTGTTTCCCAGTACCTTGATTTAGAAACACGTTTTAAAATGCTAAGCAAAATTAATCCTGAAGGATATAAGAAATTCTATGCTGAAGCTCAAGAATTTGTTAATGAAAGATATAAATATTATACATATCTTGCCCAACGCGATTACTCAGAATATGCTCGCCAAACCGATAGTAATCCTACACATATAGAAGGAGCAAAATAATGGATATCAAAGCAAAATATTTGGGGTATGAATTGCAATCGCCATTTGTACTTTCTGCTTCACCAATTAGTCAAAATATTGATAATCTTGTTAAATTAAATGACTTAGGTATCGGCGCTATTGTCCTTCATTCGCTTTTCGAGGAACAACTAATTGATGAGCAACTTGAATTAGAATATCATTTAACTCATGGCACAGAAAGTTTTGCCGAAGCTCAGTCGTTTTTCCCAAATTATGACGAGTTCCGCTTCGAACCCGATGAATATCTTGAACTTATTCGTAAAGCTAAGGAAAGAACAAATGTACCTATTATCGGTAGCCTCAATGGAACAACTTTGGGAGGATGGATTAGTTATGCTAAGCAAATGGAAGAAGCTGGCGCTGATGCTATTGAATTAAATATTTATAATATTCCAACAGATTTTGCACTGCAAGGTGATGAGATTGAAGATACATATGTTCAAATATTTAGAGAAGTAAAAACAAAAGTGCATATACCTGTCGCAGCAAAGCTCAGCCCATTTTTCACAAATTTTGCAAATTTCGCAAAACGCCTTGATTATGCAGGTGCAAATGCTCTTGTACTTTTCAATAGATTCTACCAACCTGATATAAATATCGATACTCTTGAGGTTGAACCCAAAGTTTCATTAAGTACGTCAGCAGATAATCGTGTCGCTTTACGTTGGATTGCAATGCTCAAAGGAAGGATTAATTTAGATCTGGCAGCAACAGGTGGTATATTAAAAGCAGAAGATGCAATTAAGGCATTGCTAGCTGGTGCAAATGTTGTGGAGATGTTTTCAATTTTTGCGTGGAGTGGTATAGATTATTTGACGACTCTTATAAATGATCTTCAGAAGTGGATGATGCTGAAAGAATATTCATCAGTTAGTGAATTTATAGGGACACTATCTCAAGAAAAAGTGCCAAATCCATCCGCGTATGAACGAGCGCAATATATGAAAGCATTGATGACTTATGAATTTCATTAATATTGGAGAAAAGCGAGAAAATAAAAGGACCTACAACTTAAAAATTGTAGGTCCTTATTTTTGATTTCTCAAATAGAGTTCTTGTTACTTATTTCTCTTATAGAAATCTTCCATAAGATTGGCAAGTGCTTCGACTGACGACATTGGGCAAGCATTATAGACAGATGCTCGCAATCCACCTACCGCGCGATGTCCCTTTAATCCAAGCATTTTATGAGCTTTAGCTTCCTCGAGGAATTTGGCTTCTAATTCGGGTGTAGGCAAATTCCATGTTATATTCATTAGTGAGCGATCTTCTTTATTTTTAATTCTTCCAATAAAGAAATCGGGATATGCATCAATGAGATCGTATATCATTTTTGCTTTTTTCTCATTTGTTTCTTGCATAGCTTTTAATCCACCATTCTTTTTGAGCCACTTCATTGTTTGGCTGACGACATAAATTGGAAGCACCGGAGGAGTATTATAAAGTGATTCTTTTTCGAGATGAGTCGAGTATTTCATCATAGTATATCCATCTTTGCGAGCTTTTTGTTCCACAAATGATTTCTTTACGACAATTACAGTGACACCTGCCGGTCCGACATTCTTTTGAGCACCTGCATAAATTAGTGATGCTTTGCTATAATCACGCTCCATTGCAAGAAAATCTGACGAATTATCTACAACCAAAGGGGTATTGCCTGTATCGGGCCATTTCTTCCATTCGCTTCCGTAAATTGTATTATTTGATGTAATATGAACATAATCAGCATTTGGTGATATTGTAAAATTTTTTGGAATATAGGAATAATTATCGTCCTTAGAAGTAGCGATAATATTTGTTTTGCCTGTCATTTGTGCTTCTTTGATTGCTTTGTCTGACCAATAACCTGTCGAAATATAATCTGCTTCGTTTTGCAAAAAATTGTATGGGACCATCGCAAATTGCAAACTTGCACCGCCACCAAGAAATAGCACTGAATATTCATCTTTTGATAAATTCATTAATGATAGTAAATCGCTTTCAGCTTCTTTGATTACTGCATCAAATGCCTTATCGCGATGGCTAACTTCCATAATTGAAACTCCAAGACCTGCAAAATCAATTACAGCATCTCGTGTTGCCTCAAGTACTTCAATTGGAAGTACTGCGGGACCAGCAAAAAAATTATGTGCTCTATTCATATTTATCCTTAAAAATTTAAATTGATAATTTATTAATTAACTGTATTTCAAAATTATGAAAATATTTTGTAATAAAGGATATTATAATTTTTAATTCTTATATTTGTAAATAAATTAAATTATTTACAATAATCCAAGACAATTTGTCTATCACTAAATGCTCGGCGTTCTCCGGCTATAATTTGATATTCTTCGTGTCCTTTCCCCGCGATGAAAATTATATCGTTTTCTTTTGAAAGTTCAATTGCACTATGAATTGCTTCTGCTCTATCAGGTATAATTGAGACTTTATTCTGCATTTCTATATTTATGCCTTCTAAAATATCATTAAAAATAGCCTGTGGGTCCTCATTTCTTGGATTATCATTCGTAATGATTACAAAATCTGAAAAATCGCAGGCAATTTTGCCCATCTTGGGCCTTTTGCTCTTATCTCTATTTCCACCACACCCAAATACACATATTATTTTTCCATCGACCGAATTAGCATTATGGATTTGCTTTAATGATTGCAATGCTTTTTCGAGTGCATCTGGGGTGTGTGCATAATCGATAATTGCTAAAGCCCCATTTGGAAGATCATATTTTTCCATTCTGCCTCGGGCGCCTGTTGCACTTTCTAAGCTTTTGCAGATCTCATTTGGCTCAAAACCAAGTTCAGATGCAATTACAAACGCCTGCGCAAGATTGTCAATATTGAATTTACCAAGCAAAGGAGCTTGAATTTTGTATGTGATATTATTTTTCACAATATCACACTCTACACCTTTGAGTGATAATTTTTCATTTTTAATAGTATAATCAGCATCCGATTGCCTTCCTACTCTATAGATATGTTTTGCCTTACAATCCATAATGATATAATCAGCAAAAGGATCATCATTATTAATCACAGCAATTGCGTCGGGTTGCAAATTATCAAATAACATTTTTTTTGCTTTTGCGTAATTCTGTATCGTTTTATGATAATCCAAATGGTCAAGCGTAAGATTAGTAAAAGCAGCGGCGGTAAAATTTATACAATGCACTCGATGCTGCACAAGCGCATGGGAAGATACTTCCATTGAAACATATTCAATGTTTTGCTCGACGCATTGATTTAAATATCTAAATAACTCAAGAGATTCAGGAGTTGTATGAGATGCGGGAATTTTTTTGTTATCAATAAATATCCCTGTTGTGCCTATAATTGCTGTTTTTTTGTTGAAATATTGGAAAATATGATTTAAGAGAAATGTTATTGTTGTTTTGCCATTTGTGCCTGTAATGCCAATGATTTTTAATTTATTGGAGGGAAAATCATAGAAAGCGTTAGCAAGCTCAGCAAGTGCAATACGCGAATTAGGGACTTGAATATATGTGATATTGTTATTTAAATCATCAGGCAGAAATTCGCAAACGATAGCATTTGCACCGCGATCAATTGCTTCGGGGATAAACTGATGTCCATCGAAATTTTCACCTTTAATTGCTACAAACAAGGTATTTTGGGAAACATTTTTTGAATTATATTCAATTGATGATATTCTAATGTCATCATTGCCAAATATATTAATAAGATTAAAATTCTCTAGAAGTTGTTTTAGTATTTGCATTGATAGTATTATTATTTTTACAAAATTATGAAAATAATAGAAAAGTCTTTATAAAATAAAGAATTTCGATGATATTTTTGTAATTTTGTATTTTTAACTTAACTTAATTTGTTATGAGTTCGAATCCAATTAATGTTCTTTATGTGACACCTGAGTCACTACCTTATATAAGAATTCATAGCTTAGGGGATATTTCATATTCTTTTGTAATGGCGATGCGAGAGCAGGGCATTGATATAAGGCTAATGATGCCACGTTATGGAACCATTTCGGAGCGGATGCACCAAATACATTTCATAAATCGCTTGACAAATATAGACATACAAATGGGAAGGGAGCGAATTCCTGCCAGTGTTAAGTCTTCTTCAATGAATACCCCACGGACCAAAGTCCAGGCATATATCACAAATAATGAGAAATACTTTTCTTCACATAAAGGGATATATAGGGATGCTAAAACTCTTGAGCTTTATCCTGATAACCCTGAGAGATATATGTATTTCGATAGAAGCGTGGTGGAAACTTGCAATTTAATTGAATGGGTGCCAGATATTGTTCACGTCGTGGATGGGGAATCAGCGCTTGTTCCCGCAATGTTCAAATTGCTTTATCCTGATAAATTTCAAAAAACTAAATTTTTACTTACTATTCATAATTTTGAGGAACAAGTCGAGGCAGACAAATTAATTTATGATAAATTATGTATTCCAAAAAAATATAAAGACAATTTCATTCATAAAAATAAATTTAATTTTCTAAAGGCGGGGATTATTTATTCTGATGCAATTACAACTTCAAACAAAGTATATAAGGAAGCTATTCTTGCAAATCCTCAGCTTTCCAATGGACTTGTGGAATATATTGATGGAAAAGAATTTTTATCAATACCCATTGGAATTGAGCCGTGGTCTTGGGATCCGACTCGTGATAAACTTATTGCTTATAAAATGGAATACGATTTTGAAGATTTTAAATACAATAATAAAATCGACTTATGTAATAAATTTGGTATTGAGTTCGACCCGACAATACCCGTTTTTGGTTTAATACTTGACGTCAATGAATATGAAGCGATTGATTATTTTATTGATAATGCTTCGGAAATATTCAAAAATGAAAATTTAATTGTCCTTACTCTTGCTCGCGTAGAAATAAAATATAAGAATACAATTAATTTATTGCAAAAGAAATATAAGAGGAATCTTAGGGTATTATATACAAATGACCAATCTTATTTCCATCAATTATTTGCAGGCTCGGACTTCTTTCTTTCTTTTGACACACACGACCCCACAAATCTCAATCTAATGTACGCAGCAAATTATGGAGCAATACCAATAACTCATGATAATTTTATTGATAGGAGCATATTTAAACCTTATAATCCTGATACAAATGAAGGCTTTACAATGATCTTCAATAAAGCCCATACACAAGAATTTTATAATTATATTCTCGAGGCTATCAAAATATTTGATGATAAAGAAACGTTTAATAAAATTATTGATAAAACAAGATCCCAGAAATTTTCGTGGGACGAAGGAGCAAAAGAATATAAAGCATTATATACTCGTCTTATAAAAGGAAAATAATTTCTTAATGAATTCAAAAATAATAAGATACATTTTATTCCTAATCTTTTGTTCTGCTTTTTTTTATGCTTGTAATGAGGGACCAACCGAAGTTGGGTATAACTTTTTGCAAGATACTACTTTAATCAAAAAGATTACAAGTGATGATACTACATTGATATATGACCTTAAAACACAAACTCGTTCTCCAATGCTTTTCAATATGGGTAGAATGTTTGTAGGAAAAGCAAATGGAATAGAGGCTATATCTATTATTCGCTTTGCTGATATTCCTGATACCTTATCATATTTGAAGGAAAGCGATATTGTGTCGGTTACGCTTTATTTTAGTCCTGAACGGTATGCAATTGGCGATACAATAAATGGAGCAAATCCATTTATAATAAAAAAAGTAAATTTGCCTTGGGCAGAAAATGCCACTTGGGATTCAATTTCTGTTCCCAACTTTATGGGTTATCAAATTGGGTCGTATGACAAAAAAATTACCCTTAAAGATACAATGGCTGTGGAATCTATAAGCTTAGACGCAAAATTTGTTCCTGAATGGTTACAATTGCGTCCTGATACAAATGTAGCTGTTATAAATTATGGTATTGCTCTAATACCGCAGGATAATTCAACTATTATCAATTCGATAGGTGCAGAAGGAATAAGCACAGAATATGCAGGCATAAGTCCAACACTTGAGATTATATATAAAGATAAGAATAATGAGCAGGATACTCTATATTTGAATTCAGGAATTAATACATCTTTTTTTAAATTAGATAACTATGATAAAAATGATATAGTTATTCAGGGTGGAGTTGACCTACAAACCGATCTATATTTTGATGTATCAATGTTGCCACCATTTTCGGGAATTAATAAGGTGCAATTAGAATTAACACTAAATCCTCAGAAATCATATTGTGGTAATTTTACTCAAAGCAAGGAAATAATGATTAGCTATGTTAATGATACATTAAATCCGGCCAGCACTTATTCTTATTACGCGGGACCTGAAGACACCACTTCAAATGTATATATTGCAAAAAGTATAACCTCTGCCATTCAATTATGGAACCGAGGGAAAGGCAAGGGCATTTTACGTCTAAGCCCTTATGAATTTGTAGATCATTATCAAAAACTTGATAGGTGGGTTTTCTATGGGATTAATGAACAGGATTCAACGAAACGCCCACGCGTAAAGATTTATTATAATATTATTAAATAATCACCTGATAATGAAACGAAATCATTTATATATTTTTTTTATACTTCTATTTTCTTCTGCACATTTGTTTTCACAGCAAGGCTCGAGTTATTCTATGTTTGGATTAGGCGATTTCAGTTTTTCAGTTTCCTCAGGATATGAAGCAATGGGAGGCACTTCCATAGCAATGCCTGATAATGTTGCTATTAATTTTCTAAACCCTGCATTATGGACACAAGTAAATACTACGCGTTTGCAAGCAGGTTATAGATTTAATCAACATTTTATAAGCGATACTCGGAATAATCAATTGCAAAACAATGGTACAATCAATTCGATGAGCACAGTATTTATGATAGATACGAATAAAAGAATTGCTGCATCCTTCGGTATCTATCCAAGCACACGAATTAATTATTATGTAAAGAATATTTTTACAATTGTTGATGGCAGCGAAGTTTCTCAGGGGCAATCGGAATATCAAGGGCAGGGAGGACTTTCAACTATATATTTAGGTTTGGCAAGTAGAGTTTGGGGTCCAATTTTTGCAGGTGCGGCATTTTTAGGGAATTTTGGTTCAGCTTATTATAATAATAAAGTTGAGTATTATGATATATATAATTACAGTACATATTATCAGAAGAAAGATAATTTTTCGGGCATTGGATTTAAATTTGGACTCTATAGTCAATTGCCTCGAGGTTTTTCGATAGGTGCTTATTTTGAAAAAAATAATACAATAGATATAGAACGTCAGCAAGGGTATGGCTCAGATTTAGTTTCGGATACTTTAATATACAGCAATGCTTCTATTAATGCACCAAAGAAATTTGGGGTTGGTGTAGGTTTTAAGACAGGAAAATTTCAGTTTGGTGGCGATTTTAATTATTTAGTCATATCAGATTTAAATTATAATTCTACTGATGATATAAAATTCAAGAATTCATATTCAATATCATTTGGTGGGGAGCGATTAGGCAATTTGAGCAAGATGGCTGATTATTTTGACCGTATAACTTATCGAGCAGGTTTTGGTTATTCAAATCTTTATTATCAGGTAATGGGCAAAGATATTAGCGAGTATAAATTTTCAATAGGTGGGTCATTTCCTCTTTCAACATCAGGAATGATTGATGGGACATTAGTGTTTGGATTACGAGGTACAAATTCAAATGGTCTTGTGCAAGATAAATATATTCGTTTAATCATTGATATAAGTATTGGTGAGGTTTGGTTCAATCCATTTAAACGCGAATATTAATAATTTTTCTTCAATTTTCAAATAATTATAAAAAAATGAAAAATTCTTTTTATCCTGAGGTCAAATCCACAACAGTTATAGGGCTTATAAAAGATGGAAAAGCAGTTATAGGTGCAGATGGACAGGTAACATTTAATAATACTGTTATGAAAGGCAATGCCAAAAAAATTCGCAAGCTATATAATGGCAAAGTGCTTGCAGGATTTGCAGGCGCAACAGCAGATGCATTTACTTTGCTTGAGAGATTTGAGCAGAAGCTTGAATCTACCCATGGCAATTTGCAACGTGCTTCAATCGAGCTTGCAAAAGATTGGCGTATGGATAGATATTTACGGAGGCTTGAGGCTATGCTAATTGTTATGGATAACAATTCAATATTCTTGCTTAGCGGAACAGGCGATGTAGTCGAACCCGAAGAACCCGTCATTGCAATAGGTTCGGGTGGTTTGTATGCTTATGCATCAGCTTTATCGCTTATGCAATTTTCAAATTTGGAACCTGTTGAAATCGTCAATGAAAGTTTGAAAATTGCAAGTAAAATTTGCATTTTTACAAATACTAATTTTTCTATAGAAACACTTGAATAAATTATGGGTAAGAATAATAATAAAGAAAAAACACAAAAAAAGAATACTCACTTAAATCAAAGCCTTGAGAATCGAAATAATTATTTAACTCCGCACCAAATTGTGGAAGAATTAAATAAATATATCATAGGCCAGGATGAAGCAAAGCATTCGGTGGCAATTGCATTGCGAAATCGGTGGAGAAGACAAAAAGTCGAAGGTGCTATGCGTCAAGAAATTATGCCAAATAATATCATTTTAATTGGACCGACGGGCGTCGGGAAAACCGAAATTGCTCGACGTTTAGCATCGCTTGCTCAGGCACCTTTTGTCAAAGTGGAAGCTACAAAATTCACCGAAGTAGGCTATGTGGGACGTGATGTCGATTCTATGATCCGCGAATTAGTAGATAAATCTGTTCAAATGGTAAAAGATGAGCAACAACAAATAAAAGAAGAGCAAGCACAAAAACTTGCCGAGGAACGCTTGCTCGACATATTGATTCCTCCTACAAGACCAAAATCGCAAACTTCGTTCTATTCCACTATCGAAGAATCTGATGATAACTCGCAGACAAGAGAAAAATTTCGGGAATTGTTGAAGGAAGGGAAGCTGGATGAGCAAATTATCGAAATAGATGTAATGGTCGATCAATCTGCATCAATGCAGGTTCTTGGTCCGCTGGGATTGGATGAACTTGGTATGAATATACAGGATATTATGTCAAATATGGTTCCGAAACGTAGCAAAAAGCGTAAAGTAAAAATCAGCGAGGCATTGAAAATATTTGAAAAAGAAGAAGTTGAGAAGCTTATTGATATGGATTCAGTAATTAGTGAAGCTCTTGAACGAGCTCAAAATAATGGCATCGTATTTATTGATGAAATTGATAAGATTGTATCTTTTGGTGACCGAAGTGGAGGACCTGATGTATCACGAGAAGGTGTGCAACGGGATTTGCTTCCCATTGTAGAAGGGTCGTCGGTTACGACAAAATATGGCACAATATCGACCGATCATATTCTTTTTATTGCATCAGGCGCTTTTAGTGTTTCCAAACCATCAGACTTAATTCCTGAGTTGCAAGGACGATTCCCAATTCGGGTGGAATTGCAAAGCTTAACCGAGGAGGATTTTGTCAAAATTCTTACTCTTCCCGAAAATGCTTTGATAAAACAATATCAAGCTCTATTATCAAGCGAGGGAGTTGAGTTGGAATTTACCGAAGATGCGATTAAAGAAATTGCTTCAACTTCTGCCTTGATAAATAATGAAGTAGCAAATATCGGTGCTCGTCGCTTGCATACAATTATGACATCCTTGCTTGATGAGATTATGTTCGATATTCCCGAATTTATTAATGATACGAAAATAACAATTGATGCAGAATTTGTGAAGAATAAACTTGCAAATATTACAAAAAATATGGATTATTCAAAATTTATTCTTTAAAATTTAAATTCTAAACCAATAATTTGATCATAACCAAAATCCTCTTCATAACGTAGAAAGAAGAGTATATTAAGATAATCAAATGTCGTCAGATTAATACCTCCAATTATAAGGAAGGGCGAGGTATTATATTTAATATTTGCTTGGAGATATTGATTAAATTTATACCGTATTCCTGATATTAAAGATGCATTTGTATTTAAATTAATATTTGCGCCGAAATCAATTCCTAACTTATCGAATGGCTCGTATCCTATTGTAAATATTGCAGATTGCGGAACTGTGCGATTAGCATTTGAATAATATGTTCGATTTAAATTTTGCAAAAGCACTCCAAACACTAAATTGTCAAGTAAATTTAATTTAGAAAATAAATCAACTGAAATTGCAGATGAATTTCCATAATCTTTTATATTTGCTCTATGATATATTGCTTTACCGCCTATTTCAAGAAATTTTAATTTGGAGAATCCACCTACACTGCCTGCAAATTCATTATATAATTCAAATCCAAAATAATCAAAACTTGCAAAAACACATAAATTTTTAATCATATTATTTGAATAAGTAATTTCAACAGGTGAAATTTCAGACAATCCAAATCGTGAAGGTTGATAAGAAATTGCAAAAGCATTTACAAATTTTTCCGTAGTATCATACAAATATTGATTTTCATTAATTGAAATAGCACTCATCCCCGTAGGGAACTCAATACCTTGCATATTTAGTGTGTATGGAATCTGTGAAAATGCAGTAGAATAAAATAATAGTGCAAAGATAGTAATATATAAATTTCGCATATAATTATGATATTATTATATATCTAATTATGCTCATTGACTCATCTTTGCACTATATAAATTGCAAATCACCAAAATATAATATAATTTATTTTTTCTTTGCAGAAGCTATAAGCGCATCAGCAAATCTTTTATAAATAATGGCATTTTGCCCCGTCAAAGTCGCTCTATCCATAAAAGTAAGCGTATTTTGAGCTATATTCAATGGAATATCGATTTGGACAGAATCGCTGAGCTTCTTTTTCTGTTGCTGTAATTCGGTAAGAATTCGAGTGATTTCTTTTTCCACTTCAAGATAAGCATTGACTTCAGAGCCTTTGATTTCAACTGTTTTAAGCGTTTGCCCAATAAATGCAATATCGCCAACTACTACTGTTGGATGCAAGATTTGCGTTTCTTGCTGCTGTAAATTTTGTGGTTGTTGCTGTGAATAACCCACAAGTGAAAATGCAAAAAAGATTGCTAAAATTACTAAACGTTTCATAAATAATCCTTTTATAAATTTAATGAGATTGAAAATCTATGTAAATTGACTGCTGAGCTATATTGCGAAAAACCATAATCGAAATCTAAATATTTTGTTTTAATCCCCACTCCTGCGTTAAATCCTGAGAGCCCCTTGCTGACATTATTAGTTAGAACATTACGAACTTGATTATCATAACCAATTCTTAAATCAACATTTTCGCCAATATAAAATTCTCCACCAACAGAAAAATTCTTGAAACGGTCGCCAAATTTATTTGTGTTATCAGCTAAATGATGAAAATTGAAATTGAAGAGCAATGGCAATCCTATCAAATGATGATTAAATCCAATGCGCAAATCAATAGGCAAGTTCTCGCTTTCTCCGGAATATGAAGAAAGCTGAAAACCCGTATGGAGCAATGAAACACCAATATTTGTCCGACCATCTTTTAATTTATACAAAATACCTAAATCCAATGCTAGAGCAGTAGAGGAATATTTTTCAATTCCTGAATATATGAACTTTATACCCGCGCCATAAAAGAAATTTGTATCTATTTTATTTGAATAATAAAATGCTAAATCAAGATCACTTGCTGAAAATGTACCTCCCTTTATCCCCTCTTTATCTGCATAATCAAATGAGCCATAATTTGTAAATGTCGCAGCAGCTGCAAATTTTCCTTCCATCCATTCCACAGGTAATTTATAACTTGCATTGCCTGAATTTATATCAAGAGTGTGCTTCAAAAATGTAACCGAAAAATCTCGATCTTCAACTGTCCAAAGGGTAGCAGGATTGAAGTATATCGCATTTATATCGTTTTCAATACATATAAAACTTCCCGCAAGTGCCGAAGAGCGAGCATTACCTGCTAGTCTTAAAAAATTAAAAGTATTTTCACTTTTTGCGATTGTTGTGCTTAATGCAGTTAATAATATTATTATAATTATGAATTTTTTTTGCATTAAATTTGCTTTTATTTTATTACAAATTATGTCTTAATTCTTCAATTTTTTCCATAAAAACCCGCGGGGGTTTCACAGCTTTTTGATTTATAATATTCAAAAATATATGTGACGTCCATCCATCTGAAATTAATATATTTGAGCGATAAATTTTATAATCAAATCGCACTCTTGGCCCAATATTATTTATATCAAATGTTGTCTCAATATCAAGCAAATCGTCATAATGTGCGCCTAACCTATAATTTGCGTGAGCTTCAAGCAATGGCAATTGATAGCCGTATTTTTCCAAATCGGAATACACTAAACCATAATGCCGCATCAATTCTGTTCTGCCTATTTCAAAAAATCTAAAATATGTCCCATTATAAACAACTCCCATTTTATCTGTATCTGCATAGATTACTCGCACATTTTGATGATGTATTAATTTATTATTTTCCATTTCATTTTAATTTTGTAAATATATCTAATAATCTATCGAATTCATCTTTTGAGTAAAATTCAAATTCAATCGAGCCACTATCAGCATCCTTTGCTTTGATTTTGACTTTTGTTGCATACATTTGACGAAGTTCATCCTCTTTATCTTGCAAAAATATACGAATTTCATCCTGGAAATCATTTTGTTGCAGTGATTTAGCGGATTGCAATTTCCCATTAACAAGAATCATTTTCCCATCAAGTATGTCTTTCATGAGCCGTTCAGTTTGTCGCACAGACAATTGATTAGCTTTAATTTCATCTTCTGCCGCAAGAATTAAATCCTTTTCATTTAACGATAACAAGGCACGGGCGTGTCCCATTGTCAGAAATCCATCACGGAGGTCATCTTGTACTTTTTCGGGCAATTTAAGCAATCGAATGAAATTTGTTACAGTCGAGCGTTCTTTACCAACTCGCTCGGCGACCTGCTCTTGAGTATAGCTGCATTCTTCAATCAATCGCTGATAACCGCTTGCGAGTTCAATTGGATTTAGATCAACTCGCTGCACATTTTCAATAATTGCCATTTCGAGCAATTTCACATCTTCATCAATTTCAAGAATATAGGCGGGTATTTTATCCAATCCTGCATGTTTGCAGGCACGCAAACGACGCTCACCTGTTATTAATTCAAATCCATCTACAACCCGCCTAACGGTAATGGGTTGCAATAAGCCATGCTTTTTTATGGATTGACTTAATTCCTCAATTGCTTGCATATCAAAATTTTGGCGGGGCTGATATGGATTGATTAATATTTTGGAAATCTCAATAAAATCAAAAAATTTTGCATTATCGCGAAAATGTTGTACGCTTGCCTGTGACACAATTTCCGAATGTGGAAGCAATGCATCCAATCCTTTGCCTAAACCTGTTTTTGTCTTCATCTATCGCCCTGCTTTTTTGCAAATTTATGCATTTTTATGATTTGTTAGATAATCTTTATTTTTTAAATATATTTCATTTGCTAGGGCAAGATAATTTTGCGCACCTACTGATGTTGCATCATATTCAATCACAGGCATATTGAAGCTTGGCGCTTCAGCAAGTCGCACATTTCTGGATATTATTGTTTGCAATACTTTTTGCCCAAAATGCTTTTTTACATCATTAACCACAGAATTAGATATTCGCAACCTTGAATCATACATAGTGAGCAAAACGCCTTCTATTTCAAGTTCCTGATTAAAATTATATTGGACAAGCGAAATTGTATTTAGCAATTGCCCAAGACCTTCAAGTGCATAATATTCACATTGAACGGGGATCATCACTGAATCCGCTGCTACAAGTCCATTTACGGTAAGCAATCCAAGCGATGGAGGCAAATCAATAATTATAAAAGAATATTTATCTTTTATAGGGTTCAATACTTTTTTTAGGCGTGTTTCTCTATCGGATTGATTCACAAGTTCAATTTCCGCACCAACAAGATTGATTGATGATGGAATAATGGATAGATTTGGAAATTTTGTGGGAATAATGACATTTTCAGCCGATTCCTCACCAAGCAATAAATCATAAATTGTGTTTTTTATTGACATTGGTTCAATCCCTAGCCCTGATGATGAGTTTGCTTGTGGGTCATTATCCACAAGTAATATAGGCAATTCGAGCACACCGAGTGATGCTGACAAATTTATAGCCGTTGTCGTTTTTCCTACTCCACCTTTCTGATTAGCAATCGCAATAATTTTTCCCATAATCTAATATCCAAATTTTAAAAAAAAGTAAAAAAATGCCGTTAAAATCACAGAATGATTAATTTGTCCATCTATAATTAATTTTTTCACTTCGGGGATTGGTGTTGGAATCACACATATATCCTCATCAATATCGAAATGCTGCTCATATATATTTTCCACATCCATCCAAGCATAGCTAAAGCACTGATTTGTCAAAAATGCAGGATTCGGAAAGGACACACCTGTTAATATTAAATCCTCACTGCTCGCATACCCTGTTTCCTCAATGCATTCACGTTTTGCGGCATCAATAGGTTGCTCGCCATTCTCAATCAATCCCCCAGGAATCTCAAGTGTAATGCTATCAGTTCCTTGCCGATATTGTTCAATCAAGAGAATTTCATTATTTTTGGTTACAGGAATAATATTTACCCAATTTGGAGAATTCAAAATCACAAATTCCGATTCTTTGTTCCACACAGGATGGCGACGTCGAACTTGCATAGCTTTAAAAATTTTATAATCAGCAATTTCGCGTTTTTCGATTGTATCCCACTTAATAATCATTCTTTGCAATTAATCAATTTTCAAAATTAAGTAATTTTAAAATAATTAAATTAAAATAGGGAAATAGCAAATGAAAAATTTCAAAATATAATAATTTTTGCATTTGTATTATTTTTTTTATTAATTTAGTCAATAAAAAAACAGACAATTCAGAAAAAGTGATTTACATCATAAATCATATTGCAAATAACATTGCGCAGACAAGGTATACCGCGATAATGCTTCCTTATTTACTTGAAGTAGAATATATATATATATAA
>JAGOIG010000156.1 GCA_017995735.1 Candidatus Kapaibacterium sp.
AATATAATACAAGAAATTAGAAGAATAAATTACGAATCAAACAAAAAAGGCGACATTATAATCGAAATTTAATTAAATTGTAGATTGCAATTTTTTTCGTGCTTTTTTTAATTGTGAATGGATTTTTGGTGAAAATTTCAATTTCCAAACAAGCCACATAGCTTCGAACACAATGCTTTTATTCATTTTAGATTTTCCACTGCGGCGATCTTCAAAGATTATGGGAATTTCTTTAATACGGGCGCCAAGTTTCCACATTTTATAATTCATTTCAATTTGGAATCCATAGCCATTTGAACGAATTTGGTCGATGTCAATATATTTCAAATATTTAGCATTGAAGCATTTATAACCACCTGTGCCATCTTTGACGGGTAGGCAAGTAATAATACGGGTATAAAGATTAGCACCATAGCTAAGCACCAAGCGGGATAAGGGCCAATTAACAACATTTACACCTGAAATGTATCTAGAACCAATTACTAAATCAGCGTTTTTCATTTCTTGCACCATACGGGGTAATTCCTGTGGGTTATGCGAGAAATCTGCATCCATTTGCAAAATATAATCATAGCCTTGTTGAAGTGCATATTTAAATCCCTCACAATATGCAGTGCCAAGTCCCATCTTATTTTGGCGAACAATAAGATGGATAGAATCATCCTCTTTCATTTTCTTACGAACTAGTTCTGCTGTACCATCAGGAGAATTATCATCAACAATCAAAATATCTGTCGATGGCAAAGCAGATTTGATACTTTCAATTAGAGGGACTATATTGTCAGCCTCGTTATAAGTTGGGATTACTACAATTGTTTTCATATATTTGAATTAAGTTTGTCCGTGACCTTTAAAAATTAACCAAACTGTTCGCAAAATAATTTCAAAATCTAGTCGAAGTGAAAAATTTTCGATATAGTAGAAATCATCCTTTAATCTATTTCTAATTTCATCAAGAGAAAATTCATAAACAGTATATTTAATTTGCCACCACCCCGTGATACCAGGACGAATTTTAAGTCGCCTTCGATAATGTGGCAAAGCTTTTGAAAAAGCTTCGACAAGAGCAGGGACTTCTGGCCTAGGCCCTACGACACTCATATCACCCTTTAAAGTATTAAAAAATTGTGGTATCTCGTCCAAATGTGTTTTACGGATAAATCTTCCAAATTTTGTAACACGTGGATCATTATTTTGTGTAAAGCTCGGTTTAGAAGGCGGTTGGTTATGGTACATTGAGCGAAATTTATACATCTTAAATATCTTTCCATCTTTTCCAACCCTATCCTGCACAAAAAATACAGGACCCGGAGAAGTTAATTTAACTAAAATTCCAATAATTATCCAGAAAGGCAAACCAATCGTTAATACAAAAAGGCTAAATATAATATCAAAGCCACGTTTTATAATTTCTTGCCATGGTCTAAATATTTTTGTATTTATTTCCATTAATGGAATTCCCCAAAGGTTTTGAGTACGGCTCTGCCCTGAGAAATTTTCATAAAGCTCAGGATGAATTTTTACACGAATATTATTATCAGTTGCTTTTGTTGCAATATCAAGCAAAAGGTCAGGATCAGCACAAGATTTTGTTATAATAACAGCTTCAATTTGACGAGCGTCAAGTATGGTCTCGTAATTTTTACAATCGTTAAATATAATAATTTGAGAACTATTAGAATTTTGCGCTAAAATTTTTTCAAAATCACTAATAAATTGATCATTTTCATTTTCTCGCTTTTCAAAATTTTTAAATTTTTCATCAAAAATCAATATCGATTTTAATTCAAATCCCCAATTTTTCTGTGAAGATATTTCTTTAAACATTTCTATTGAATTGTTTATATCGCCAATTAGTATGGAGGGGATTTTAATTTTTCCTTTCATCCGTAAAGTTTTTTGAAGTTGTCTATTGAGCATCCTAAAAATTATTAGAGATACTGAAAATACGACCATATAAAGCAAAAAAAGCATACGAGGAGAATTTTCACTATCAAAATAAATAAGAAATATCAAAATAAGTGTTCCAAATAAGACTGCCTTTAGAATTGAGGTAATTTCTTCAAAAGGGGAGATTTCGTACCAATTTTTATACAACCCTGAAAAGAAAAGAATTATATACCAGTAAACAAGGAAGAGCAAATATGTAATAATTGTCGTCAAAAAATCAGGAACAATATAAATCGGTATGAAACCCGAATGAAATCTAAACCAATATTGAATGAAAAAGCTAAGAGATATTGCAAGAAAATCGCATATTATCTGAAAAAATATCTGGACCCCTATTGAATTAATTCTTTTCAATTTAGAAATGTATTAATTATTTAATTAATCCAAAAATAAATAAATTCTAAAAAAGTGATTAGCAATATCATTTCGCATTTGCAAATTATAAATTGCAGAAATATTCAAGTTACGAATTATTTCCATTGTAAAATTAACATTAAGTGATAAAGTTTCTTGCATATTGCCGTCCAAAAATTTTACTCCATAATACGGATCCCCAGCAAAACCAGTTGCTGGGTCAGGATCACGGCGTGTAATATTTGGGTCGCCTCCCACATTCTTTATCATATTTCCTGTTGAATCATAAACATTAGCTCCGTGACGAGTATAATTTATACTTACTAGTAGAGGATAACGATTCCCCCACCAATATTGAAATAATAATGAGTACTGTTCAGAATTCGGTTGTAGAATTGAACCAATTAACACGCTATCATTAGTATAAGAATTCTGATAATTAAAATGAGAAAAGGTGTATGGTTCAACCCGGGCATATTCAGCGCCAATATCTATATTGAATGGCAATGAATATAACGCAGCAACATTATAGGCAATTTTATTGCTCCAGTAGCCTTTGCCAATTTCTGAAAAATTATAATCATCCAGCATTAGAGTGGATCTTAATTCTATATTTTTAAAAGGTCTAATAGTGGCATCAAAACCCATAAATGAATTATCTCGGTCGTGGAGGGAATGCTCCGCCGATTTAAGAAAAATTAGTGGGTTTAAATATGCAATATCAATACCTCTATCTGATGAAATCACACTTTCCCAAAACCCAAATTCTCCCCACGCGGGACGAACTGAAAAGCGATGTTGAACGAAATATTTAGATGGTATGGAGCTCCGAACGCTTGTAATAAAAGGGTTTTGGCTATAACCAATCAAATTTGATAATGAAAAATCATAGCGAAATGATTGAAATGCGGCAGCAAGCGATATTTCATCTTGAGGGGGTCCTAAATTTGTCACATACACTTTCTGGAAAATGCCAGCCCCAATTTGCTCCTCTTCACGTCCAATTTTTGCTCGAAACCAATCTTTTTGGAAAATTATATGTGATTGTGTAAGATCTATATCGCTGTTAAGTTCTGTAAATTTAATGCTTCTTTTATATTCAGGATTATATGTAGCCAAGACTTTATCGCCCGAAAGTACTTTACCATTTTTTGCTTGGAAATAAAATCCTAATGATTGTGAAAGTGTTCCATAAAATGTAAGACCAAATAAACCAACTAATGAATGTTGAGAATTATCTTTATTGATTTGTTCTATAAGATCCAAACAACCATAAGGTCTAACGCAAACTTTATTTAGTGAATCTGCATAATGGTAGAACATTTTATCCGCATTAGTTAAAATATTCTTGAAATTAATATGAATAGAATCGCTCTTTGATGTGAAAACGACAGC
>JAGOIG010000030.1:0-11946 GCA_017995735.1 Candidatus Kapaibacterium sp.
AGTCAATTCAGCACAATTTGATATTGTTATCAATTCCAAAATGAAGGATCAAACACAATCCTACAAATCAAAAATTTCTACAAAAAGAAATCAAAATGAAAAGCATTTTCCTATTTATTTTAGAATGGAAGAGCCAAACGTATCGCTTATTACTTACAATGGGAAGCAACTAATTTTGACAAACTACGCTGACAAAAGCGTTTCAGTGAGCGATTCGATTGATTATGCAAGCGAAATTGCTAAAGAATTATCGAACAATTTCAATATGATTATTACAACTAAGCTTGATACATCAGAAATCCATACATTAGCAAAATCTCTTCAATATGTTGGAATGAAAACAATTGATGGTGAAAAATGCTATGAGGTAAAGCAAAGCACTTCGGGACATAGTTCTACTTATAAGATGGAAACACACTACTTTTATTCAAAGAATACTTCATTATTAAAAAGTTATCATTCAATTATAAAAAATAATAAGGATGAAATAGTTCAAGAGATTGATATGAGTTTTTTAAATATGAAGCTAAATACCGTCATTCCACAGGAAGTTTTCAACCAGCAAATAGACCCTACTTTTTCTTTTGTTGATTTAGATTTGCTAGCTGAACCCACAGGAATGGATATGGAAAACCAAGAGAATATGGATACAGGAGAAAATTCGGAAACTACCGATGAAAATCCTCCAACTATACCAAATGGCCATAAAGCTCCACTTTGGACACTTAAAGATAAAGATGGAAAAGTATATTCATTAGATAATTTAAAAGGCAAAGTCGTTGTAATGGATTTCTGGGCAACTTGGTGTAGCCCTTGCAAGCGAGCGATGCCCGAAATTCAAAAGGTCTGGGATAAATATAAGAATCAAAATGTTGTTATAATGGGAATTAATACTTGGGAAAGAAATGGTGACCCTGTCAAATTTATGAAGGACAATAATTATAATTATATATTATTGCTTAATGGAAATGATGTTGCTACTCAATATAAGGTCTCAGCTATTCCAACAATCTATGTTATTGATAAAAACGGAAATATTGCATTTAGCGAGGTTGGTGCTTCGCCCGATTTAAGTGCAAATCTCGACAAAGTAATCAGTAATTTAATAAAGAAATAATTTATTTTTTAAAATTATAAATAATATCTTCGCAGAATTGGAGCATTTGACGAGCGGAAATATCCCAATTGAAAGTTTTCGCCCACTCAATTGCCCCATTTTGCAGCTGAGCTTTTAATTGTGGATTGGTTAATAATTCGACAAGTTTATTTTTTAAGTCCGTTATATTTCCAAATTCATAAAGCAAGCCTGATTGATAATTCTTGACAGAATCGCGTAAACCAGGGACATTTGCCGAAATCACAGGTGTCCCACACGCATTTGCCTCAATATTTGTAATGCCCCAGCCTTCTTTTTGTGAAGTATTGACAACAACATCTACCTCCATCAATACTTGTTTTTTTTCTTCATCTGATATATAGCCATAAAATTTTGTTTTTCCTTCAATACCAAGTTTTTTGGCAAGTTTCTTTAAATTATGTTCATTATCACCTGTTCCAATTATCTCTAAACTTGAATTTGGATATTGCTTTGAAAAGAGCTGAAAAGCATATAATAAATGCTCTACTCGTTTATATTTTTTCAATCGCCCAAAATAAGCGATTCTAAATTCATTGCTTGTTTTTTCAACGTGATGGAATGGGAATTCCGAGTGGTCAATAGCATTTGTTATAATACGGAAATTTTCTCGGGGAAATCCTCGACGTAGAAATTCATCCAATGTGCTTTGTGATACAACAGCAAAGGGAGTAGATTTATAAACATTATTGACTAAGTGCTCAGCAACAAGTACATACAAACCTTTGATTAAACCAGCTTCCACTATTATGCTTTTTCCAAAAAAATGGTGGCTGATGGCAAGAAGTGGATGTTTTACAAATTTCGGAGTATAAAATGGAATCTTATTTATGTCATCAATAACAATATCCACAATTTCAGTTTTTATAAATTTTTTGTATAATTTTGGAACTGAATAATTGAAAGTGTTCCTATTTCCAAAGCGCAATACTCGAATTCCATCGATAATTTCTTCATCAGAAAGACCCGATGATTTGCAACAAATTAATGTTACATTATGCCCCATTTTGACAATGCGTTTAAATATTTCATGCAAATGCACTTCTGCGCCTCCACCAAAGGGATTTTTAATATCTTGCCAATTGAAAATCAGTATATTCATAAGTTTGGTATAAATTTTTTGAAAAATAAACAATAAATATTATAAATTTCAAAATGTATTGAAAAATAGGGGGAAATGATGAAATTAGAAGCTATGGTCTTTTTCAAACGGCGCATAATATTATTCAGTTGGTCAATATTAATAATCTCTATTATGGTAACATTGAATTCTTGCACAATGCCTCAAAGTATAAATGGGAAAAATAATGATTATAAAAAGTTACAAAATTACAAACTTAATAATGAAATAAGTAATTCAAAAAGTACTCAAAAATCAAATCAAGCAATTGATACCTCTAATATAAAATTAGATGAAAATGAACTCTTCGAGACCACTTCCTCAGATACACGCATCCCGACGTTGAGGGAACAAATCAAATCAGTTAGCGACCGTCAGGACGAAATTGATAGAAAAATCGAAACATTAACATATCAAGTAAACCAGTTAGAAGAAGAAATACAGAATTTGAAGCAAGATAAAACTAATCACAATTCGCAATTAACGATTATCACCGGTGAAGATCAAAAAAATAATCAGTTAAAAAGCGAAAACAAATTACTTTCAGACGAAACACTTGCCCAAGCAAAGCCAAATAGTAATAAGAACATATCCACTAAATCAAATAGCAAAACAACAAATATAAAAAAGGCACAATATAAATCAAACATTAATAATGCAAAATTAGTTAATGACAAATCTACAAATAATCCACAAATACCGACAACTAATGCGAATTCTTCGAATCAGGCTGATAGTTATATTAATCAAAAGAATTTCTCTGAGGCAGAAAAAATACTCGTATCTCAATTAAATAAAGAGCCGAAATCTCAAAATGCTGATTCGATAAAAATCAAACTTGCCCGATGTTATTTAGAAAATGGTGATACTCAAAAAGCTAAGGCTATATATGAAAATATATTGAAAACATCACCTAAAAGCGCATACTCGCCTATCGCAAAAAAAATGCTACAACAATTATAAAATTTAAGTTAAAACTTTACGTTTTTAAAAATAATCGCATGATTTTTTTATTTATTATATAATATTTAATATTTTTTTATAATTTTGCATTTTGGAACATAAGTAAAAAACTTAAGAAACTAAGAATTTTTTAAACGAAATAAAGGAATAATCTATGGCAAACAGAAGTTTAAACAGAGCAACCTTATTAGGTAATGTAGGAAACACTCCCGAGTTGCGTTCAACACCGCAAGGAGTTCCTGTAACAAGTATTCGTTTAGCAACACATAGCCTTGTTAAAGATCGTGATGGAAGGATCTCCGATGTCACTGAATGGCACAATGTAGTTTTTTGGAGAGATTTAGCAAATAAGGCAGTGAATCTTCTCAAAAAATCTACAAGAATTTACGTAGAGGGTCCATTGAAAACCCGTAAGTACGAAAAAGACGGCAATTTACGAGCTGTCACCGAAATTGTTGCTGATATGCTTATAGTTCTTGATAATCGCAAACAACCCGACGAAGAAGAAAGCGATGAAGAAAATGAATAAAATTTGACAATTTTATAATATCCTTAATCTTTTGAACATACAATTTAGTCTTAAGATTAAGGATTTTTTTATTCTTCTTTCGTCGAAGATGGTGAATTAATATTAATCACTTTTTTTTCTGCATTTTGGAGAAATTCTCTGCACTCATTAATCAAGTTAATACCTTCTTCATAAATTTGTATTTGTCTTTCAAGGCTTTCAGTCCCTGAATTTAAAATTGAGACAATCTCCTCAACGCGAGCTAATTTTTCTTCAAATGTCATATTTTTACATTAGTTTATTTTCAATTGATATTATTTTTGTTCTAAATTTGTCATTCTTGCGAATAACATCCAATTCATTATTTTTATCAGGTGTTTTATTTACATCAAGTAATTTTCCATTCTGACTTAGCATTGCAAATCCTCTATTCAAGGGTGAAAGTGGATGAAGACTATCGAGCGAAAATTCAAGATGACTTATTTTCTCCTTCATAGTTTCCAATCTATTTGTAATATTTCTTTCTAAGTGTGTTTGTTGGTCGTCTAATCTTTGATTTAAATAATGCAATTTATCCAAAATTCTCTTTTGGAAGCTAAATTCATATATATCATTTATTCGTTGAATCAAATTATTTAATCTTTGAGAAATAATTTGCATTAATTGATTTTTTGAAGAAACAAGATAATTTTCAAGATCATTGATAGTAGTAGCAGTCACAATTTCAGCTGCGGCAGTTGGTGTTGCTGCACGCAAGTCTGCTACAAAATCCGCAATTGTGAAATCTGTTTCGTGTCCAACAGCAGACACAATCGGAATTTTAGAATTTAGTATTGCATCAGCAACAATACGGGTATTAAAAGACCATAAATCCTCAATTGAGCCACCACCCCTGCCTATGATTATTACATCAAGCGTAAAATTATTGAGTTCTCTAATCGCATTTACAATATCTTGGGCGGCATTATCTCCTTGCACGATTGTGGGACGAAAATAAATCACTGCATTTGGAAAACGTCGATGAATTGTTGTTATCATATCTTGAATTGCAGCCCCTGTGGGTGAAGTTGCAATTCCAATCTTGAAATTTATAGGTTTAATTTGCCTCTTTCTTTCCTGGTCAAAATATCCAAGCTCAGCTAATTCCGCTTTCAATTTTTCAAAAGCAATATATAATGCGCCTCTACCTTCAGGATAAATTTCTGATACTTCAATTTGATAGCGACCTTGAGGCGGATAAACTGTAATTGAACCTCTAATTACAACTTTCATTCCATCTTGCAGTGTTATATTGATATTATTGCTTCGCCAGATAATGCAAGAAATTTGTGCAAATTCATCCTTTAACGCAAAATAATGGTGCCCCGATTGATGCTTTTTATAATTAGAAATTTCACCAACCACATAGACATTGAAAAATTTTGATTCTAGTGAATATTTAATACTTTCGGTAAGCTCGGAAACTTTTATTGGCGTATTTTCATTCATAATAACTTCAAGGGCGATTTGGGAAATAATTACCTTTGCAAAATCCCTCTAAGTGATTCATTACATTTTGGAATTTTACTTTAAAATGCTTATTGATATGTGTTTTAGTATAATATTCAATTCTTGTTGCACTATCCTTTGTAAATCTTGCAGAGGGTGTAATAAAATAATGCCTATTAGTTGTATCATAAGAAATTGATAAATTCAATTGCACCTGCTCCCCATTTATTGATGTGTCAGAAATTGCAACAATATGATTTCGATTTTCATCGAGGTTAAAAATTACAAATCCACCATTTTGAATAACATTTGGAACTTCGGAAAAAAATTGAGATTTCTGCAAGACGCAGAAGTATTCTATCCTTTGAGGCTTTGTTTCAAAAGAATTACAAGAAATAAAAATTAATAGAAAACCAAGAGCAAGGATCTTTTTCATTAATAGATAAATTAAGAAAAGCAAATTAGTAAAAATAAATAAAATAAAAAGGGGCGGTATGGAGCCACCCCTTTGTCTTGTGCTATCTGCGAATTAATGTATTTTATATTATCGCATTATTGTAAAAGTTCTTGTTTGAACCTGTTCGCCTGATTTCAAGGCTAAAGTATAAGTACCAGCTGGTAATGTGCTGACATCAATATTCACATCTTGTTCAATTCCTGAATTCGAAATTGATTGATGAATCAATTCTCTTCCGTTTAGGTCATAAACAATCATTACAGCATTGCCATCAGTTAATCTAACTTGAACATTCAATTGTCCTTGCACAGGATTCGGTGATACTTCACTCATCCAAAGATTTGTATTACCTTGGTCGATTCTTACTGTCTTTTCCTGGCTATATTTCATTGCACCATCTTTATCAACCATTTTTAACCTATAAACGTACTCACCACCGTAATTCACATTTTTGTCATAGACAGGGCCATAATGAACTTCATTAATCGATTCACCGGTAGCCTTAACTTTTTCAATTGTTGCATATTCATTGCTAATACCATTCTTGACTTCGCGTTTCTCTATATCAAAATGCGAACTCCCTTTTTCGCTTCCTGTAGTCCATCGGATTTCAACCCTATTACCTACTGGTTCAGCATCGAAGGAAACCAGCTCAATTGGAACAACATTACCACCGTATTCATCTAGATAATCTACAGTTGCGCGTATTAGATTATCCAAACTTGCAAAATGACGCCAATCAACGCCAAATATCACTGAATTATAGCCTAAGGTCGAAGTCACAATCCCCATAGTTCGTTCGCTATTTGGTGCATTTGGATCCGCATAAGAACCTAATGATTCATAAATGTATGCAATTTGAGAATACCCCGTTGAGGCTTGAACTAAATTGAGCAATCCTGGATATGGATCTTTATCGCCTGTATAGCCTGTATTTTGAATTGTTTCTTCAAGGTTTCGTGATATTGCAACACCTTTGACAAGTTTTTGGTCATAGCTGACACCTTGCCCCATTGGGTTAGATGGAGATTTATCACTTGCTCTCAAATAGTCTGATAATAATGTTCCCACATCAGTTGCATCGTGCATTCTAATTAATTCTTGGCTTGCCACAACTATATTTTTCTTTTCATTGCTCTTTCCCGCATCCAAAAAGTTAATTAATGAATTTAATTGTCCAGGAGTATACATATAGCTTTCTGCAGAATACTCAGCATCGCCTTCTGTCCAGAATAATGTACGATATGATGTATAATCAACTGCTCGGGGTTCCCACCCACTTCTATTGAAATAATCATAATCTTGACGATTCTTTGTTAAATCTTTCTCAAAATCAATTGAAAGTAATCCCTTTTGTAAGGCTGTGTAATTTAATCGTGTTGCAATGTCATTTATATTTGGATTGGAAGGCATTGCAGATAAATCACTTGGGCTACTTACTATTGCTTTATATCCAGATTTTAAGATAAAGAATCGAACATCTTTAGTAGTCTGATTGTTTGCATTGTATAAATCATCACCTAAATTAACTGTAATTCTATAAACAGGTGTGACATTCTCTTTCATAGATTCAAATTCTGCTGGAACTGTATAACCCATTCCCTCTTGATTGAGTTCATAATATGTTTTAGGAACAAACTCATCCCCAATTCCGTCAGCAAGGTTTAATGGAATATCTTGTCTTTCATATGGAAGGATACGCACAATATTAGTGGAACTTTGCAAATAAGGTTGCCAATTTCCATCCGGAGTTTGCAATTGGATATCTACATTCATTAAGCCATTAACAACTAATGAACCTCCACCATTAAATATTCGCGTAGTAACTTCCACAGGAGATGTAGTCATTATATATTCAGCTTCGCTATATTTTAACGGAGATGTTTCGCGATAATTCCCTGGAGCTAGTATTAAATCGGCTTCCAAGTCCCTCAAATATGGGACACCATTAAATTCGCAAGCGCCTATATCATAAGCAAATCCTCCATCGCCTCGCACTTTTCCTGCAATATCATTTGTATAATCTGATAAGTTCTTACCGCGATTATTTAGTATCGACCCCGTTGGATATGGATTATTTTTGATACGCATATAAGTTGGCAAATTAGGTGTTATAAAATAGTCATTCATAAAATTAACATTTTCGAAAGAATTCTTATCCTCACCTGTCCACATTTGCCATTGTTCTAAATCTCTAAATTCATTATGGTAGCCTGCATATATATAATTAGTAGTTCGAGTAGTGCCACCTGTTTGATAAAAGCGATAAGTGGACCAATTTGTTTTATCAGGAATCCAGAAAACATTATTGTCTGAACGTAATCCTGCATCAGATGGATAAATACCATTATAAACTATCGCAGCATCAAATAATGATTGACTCTTGGAAATTGAAGGATCTGTAAGGGCTAGTGCATTATTGTAAATTCTACCACCTAGGACGTCAAACAAGCCAATTCCAGCTTGATTCCCTATGTTTGTAATGTTATCATTTTCTAAGTAGATTGTATTATTACTTACTAATATGTTCTTGATAGATTGGTCAAAATTCTTACGTGAGAACATATTGCTCCCCCGATTTGTCATAACCAATATACCATATCTTTCGCCTGCTGTTGAAGTATTACTAATACCCCTTATGATATTATTATAAATTTTAAAGTTTTCATTAGTATTGGGAAATGGAACCATACCTCCTGTTATTGATGGGAAATATTGCCCATCTTGAATGGAACTAATACCCGCTGCTAAATTTTTGCCTGCAATTTCGCTCACTTCATTCCCATCTAATTTAACACCTACATTATTATAACCAAAGCCATACGTCCCTGTTTCAAATCCCATCTCTATACCATAATTCTTGTCGCTCTTTGTTCCTTTTGCATTATATATTCTATTTTGTTTTATATATGCATTTTCTTCAAATCCTAAGAAGATACCTGAACGTTCAACATCATAAATTATATTCCCATCTATTGTATCTGCTAAATTGTAGTATCGCGTAAATAGTAAGGTTCTTGGATTAATTAATGGACCTATTCCTATTGAAACAATACCATATCCAAATCCCTTTATCTCGTTATTAGAGAACCTGTTATAAGAATTCTGTACGGTATCAACATGAACGGTCTTAGATTCAAATATATCCGGTGTCAATGTCCCTCGATTGGCAATACCCGCTGAATATCCTAATCTCCTATCTACTAAAATTAAGGAATCTGGATTATAAGTAAAACCTTCCGATGGCGTATATTTCATTCTTGGAATTTCGTAATCTTCTTCAATTGCAGGAGTTGCATTTTCAATCAACAAATTCTTTAATGTAATATGATGAGAACCACGTTGCAAACTGAATGCTCTGCCTTGTATTTGCGAAGAACTATAAAGGATGAATTTCATTGATTTGTTTGAACCGCCGTCAAATGTTATATAGCCAGGTGTGTTAGCAAATTGACGAATATATTCAAGCGATGGAGCATAATAAATAGGAGCTTCTGTGCTATTTGGTTTCAAATTTTGTCCAAAACGCACACCATCACCTCGTAAGCTATGCATTCTAATTTCAATGCTCCCACGTTCTTTTGACCTCTCAACACTTGGTTTAAATGTCAAATGATTAATTTTTCCATTATAATTACCTAAACCCACAATATAAGAGCTAAGATCCCATGCAGGAGCATCTTCAAATGGTGAGAAAATATCATACGTTTTATCTGTTAATTCCACATTCAAATCTCCACTCAAGCCTCGCTTATATAGTTCGTCAGTAAAAAGTGGAATAGTTTCGTAATCTTGGCCAGCACCAACTCGTACTGTCCCGCTTAGCCCTCCTATTACTGTAAAAGTAAATGTAATCTCGTCATTAGTTGGGTCATAATCATCTGCTGCTGTTACTCTAAAAGAACCAATGTATGTTCCTGGATCCTTAATGATTTGTCCCGCCCATTTTGCTATACTTGTATTATATCGTCCTCCAGGAACATCAGGTAAGACACCATTAATAGTTGCAATCCAGGTATTAGGTGGGTCGGTTGTTTTTCTATATTTAAATGTAATTTGAACATTACTTACATCATTTACACCATTATTTATCACTGTTCCCTGTGGAGTAAAGGCTCGTCCACTATATACAATCCCACTATCGCTTGGTACATTCATTTTCAAAGCTGCAATCTCAATTGGTGCTGCAATAATGAAATTATAAGTTGGGTCGCCTTCCCTTGGATATTTATTGTTATAAGAATCATTGTCTACTGCACTCTTTAGTTCTGCACGAAAGACAATATAAAAAGTTCCTATTTCATCTGAAGAAAATGTACCGAAATCTATAGTTGTTTTTTGCTTTCCTGCTAATACAGGATAAATACCGCCCACAGTATCATAAGTTTTATGAAGAGTTCTAAATGGAGTACCATCGCTTTTATAAATATCTGCATATGCTTCAAATTTAGTTATAGGATTTACCCCAACATTTTGGTATACAGCAGATACTGATATGGGGACTTTGGGTGGAAACTTATAAAATCTTGGAGGGCCTGCCTGCTGAGGTGAAACTACATCCGAAACTGCTAAGTCATAAGGCCAGCTAACTGTGAATCGCTTCATAATTGTCTTTTCTGTCCCATTTGGCTTTCTTAGGGTTATGATTAAATTATATTCTCCACCACTTGTTCCTTTAAAATCGCCATTTCCTCCTGGGGCATAAATTCCTGTTGCCTTATTTACAACATATTTTGTTATACCATTCATATCAATATAATCCCCGCCTGAGGCATTCAGAGCTTTATAAACGATATTTGTTGATGGCAAAGGACCTTGAATTGAGTATTTAATTTGCGTTCCTGAGGGTTGTGCGCTATAGAATTCCACGTAAGGTTTTTCGTAATAATAATTATAAGGATTGCCTTCATTATCGTAGCGAGTACGGGTTGTTGCATTATATAATTCTCCTGCATATAAAATATCGTTTGGTGCTACATTATCGGGAAATGTGGATTTCAATGGAAGGGACAAATCCAGTATATAATCCTCTGATTCACCGTAGCTATACAAATATCCATATCCGTAATTATATGGAGGTTGTGTATAATCATACATATATGCATTATGGCAAGCATCGGCGGCATAAGGATCATAATAGCCATACATCCATTTGGGATCTGGAAGGGGCCAATCCCCATAATATGGATAATAGTACGAACTCATTACACGCATACGTGTTTTGCCGGGATCAATATTATCGGGAATCTTAATATTATACGTAAAAGTTTGTAAATTTGGAGAACTCGGGCACCAAGAGCTTAGGTATTGTTGCCAAGAAGGACTTGCATAAGAACCACCGGGATGATTAATCCATTCATCGGGGTTTTGGTCGACAAAATCACCATCCATATTCCAATCAACAAATAAACGCATTGTATATTGAGTGCTTGAACAATAATATGATTGGAAGCCATATATAGGTGCTATTTTTATCTGGAAAGAATACGTTTCACCTATGCTTAATTGTGGTTGGGGAGTATCGAAAAATTTGTAGCAAGTTGGATCATCATAAGTTGGACCTCCTTGATAAGGATATGCCGAGCTATAATTCGATGTTATGCTACTCAAATAATATGTGCTTCCCTGCAAAATATTGACTTCCTTGATAATCGACCCATAGTACGGATAATAACTGTATTGAACATAATACATAGGCCAGCAATAAAAATATGTAATAGGCCAAGTAGATGGGCCTTGATTGGGTAAGCAATAATTATCGGGTTGCGCTTTCACAAATGAAAACGCTGAAAGAAAAACTGCGAGCAATGTTAATATTCTCAACAAGTTTTTCGGTCGTAATTTGTTTTGTTCGTTCATTTTTTTAAACCTATTTTTTATTAAAAATTATAATTTGCATTTTCTTGTAACTATAAGACAATCGAAAATCAAAAAAGTTACACTTTTTTTAAAAATTTTGAAAAAAATTTAATTTTTTAAAAATCTTTTTTCCCTAAAAAATATTACAAAACTAATATAAAAACTAAATATAACAAAATTACAAATAAAATAAATAATAATAGAAAAGAATTATATTGAATATTTTTACACATTATTTTTGAATAACTTAAACACACGATTTAAGTTGTTAGTCCAAATTGTATATGTGGAATGAGCATCTTTGCTCATTATTTTTGTGCTTGCACCAACCTGATGCATCTGTAATTGCAAAGATCTGTATTTATAATGTTGTATAGAAGGGAATTACGCAACAGGTGGCTTTAGCCACCTGCAAA
>JAGOIG010000030.1:12046-17498 GCA_017995735.1 Candidatus Kapaibacterium sp.
GAATGAGCATCTTTGCTCATTATTTTTGTGCTTGCACCAACCTGATGCATCTGTAATTGCAAAGATCTGTATTTATAATGTTGTATAGAAGGGAATTACGCAACAGGTGGCTTTAGCCACCTGCAAAGGCAAGGATACTTTAGCCACATATTTGCCTATATTTGATTATTTTAATCCTATTTGAAATGTTTTTGTTAATTTTGGTAAAATATAATTTACTAATTCAATTATAAAAATTTAATATTTATGGAAGCAGAAAAATCAAAGGTTATAGAGCAAGAGCGTGATAGAGCGCTTAAAATGGCAATTGACCAGATTGAGCGGCAACACGGAAAGGGTTCGATAATGCATTTAAATGATAAAGTAGTCATAAAAGTTGATGCAGTTTCCACGGGATCATTATCTATCGATTCAGCAATAGGAATAGGTGGAGTTCCGCGAGGACGTATAACAGAAATATTTGGACCTGAATCATCGGGAAAAACAACATTTTGTTTGCAAGTGATTGCAGAAGCACAAAAGAAGGGAGGAATTGCAGCGTTCATTGATACAGAGCACGCTTTGGATGTGAATTATGCACAACGTATTGGAGTAGATTTAAATAATTTATTATTATCTCAACCGGAATTTGGGGAGCAAGCTTTGGATATCGTCGAAACGCTTGTGCGAAGCAATGCAATAGATGTAATTGTAATAGATTCAGTTGCAGCATTAACGCCGCGTGTGGAGATAGAAGGCGAGATGGGCGATGCACAAATGGGTTCGCAAGCTCGATTGATGAGTCAGGCAATGCGAAAGCTTAATGCAGCAATTGGCAAATCCAAGACAGTAGTGATTTTCACAAATCAATTGCGAAATAAAATTGGTATTGTCTATGGCAATCCCGAGACAACAACAGGCGGTAATGCATTGAAATTTTATGCATCAGTCCGTATCGATGTTCGCCGAAAAGATATAATAAAGGATGGAGCTGATATTATTGGTAATCGAGTAAAGGTAAAGATAGTAAAAAATAAAGTGGCACCACCATTTAAGGAAGTAGAGGTCGATATACTCTATAATGAAGGCATTTCAAAAATTGGCGATATAATTGATATTGCTACGGATTTAAATATTATTAATAAATCAGGTTCGTGGTTATCATACGGGGAGGAACGAGCACAAGGTAGGGAAGCTTTCAAGAAATTATTAAAGGAAAATACCGAGCTTTATAATAAGCTTGAGACAGCAGTAAGAGCGGTGCTTTTCCCTGAAGAAATGAAATAGATTTAAGTTAAAATATGCTTAAATCCTTATCGGTAAAGAATTTTGCCATTATCAAAGAGCAGTTTATTGAGTTTGACCCCACTCTCAATATAATAATTGGAGAGACAGGGGCGGGCAAATCAATAATAATTGATTCTTTATCTATTTTGCTTGGCGATAGAGCATCTACATCCTATATTCGTCAAGGTGAAAATCGTGCTATTATAGAGGGTGTTTTTATTCTAAAAGAAGATAACCCAATTTTTGACATTCTGAAGGAATTGGATATTGAAATATATCCTGAATTGATTATCAGGCGGGAAATATCAAGCAATAACATATCGAGAAATTTTATTAATGATTCGCCTGTTCAGTTAAATATATTAAAAAGAATTGGCGATATGCTTATTGATTTTCACGGTCAATATGAACATCAATCATTGCTAATGCCTGAAAATCATATCAGCATACTGGATGCTTATGCAAATGTATCAGAGGAGCTGCAATTATACCAAAAGAATTATAAAAAATTAAGAGAAATATTCAAAGAATACAATGATTTAATAAATAAAGAATTAGAATTTGAAGAAATTCAGAAAATAAAGCAAGAACAACTTAGCGAAATCATTAAAGTAAATCCAGTAAAGGATGAGGATATTCTGCTTGAAAATGAATTAAGAAAATTGGAAAATATCGAGGTAATTTTTTCAAATTTGAAGGATATTAGCGATGTATTATTTAGAGAGGAAAATTCAATTTATGAGCAAATTATACAAGTAGAAAAACGATTGCAGAATCTTGCAAAGATTGATAAAAATTTTGAAATTTACTCAAATGAAATAAATCAAATAATACCTACTATAAAGGAAATAATTAATTACACAAATGATTATATACAAAATTTTACATTTGATCCAAATCGAATCGAAGATATAAATAAGCGATTATATGAACTGCAGAATTTCAAACGCAAATATGGCACAATTGATGAAGCATTGGAACGGAAAGAAAGATTGGAACAAGAATTATCGGAATCGAATTCATATAAAAATGTTTTAATTGATCTTGAAAATGGAATAAAAAATTTAAAAGGTGAATTAAGTAAAATTGCAAAGTTATTATCCCAGAAACGAGAAAAAGCAAGCATTAAATTTAAAAAAGAAATTGAAGCATTGCTAAAAGAAATGGGATTAAATCATATAGAATTTGAAAACCGAATCCAAAAGCAAGAAGCAGATAAAGAGGATGAACTGGCATTGGAAATAGACGGGGAATATTATAAAGCCGACAATAATGGAATAGATAAATTAGAATTCTATATTTCTACAAATAAGGGAGAGGACCCCAAACCCTTAAGGAAAATAGCATCGGGGGGCGAGTTATCACGAATTATGCTTGCTTTAAAAGAAATGGGAGCAGCAAATCGAAATATGCCAATATTAGTATTTGATGAAATTGACGCCGGGGTCAGCGGAAGGATTGCAGAACGAGTCGGGCAACAAATGAGCAATTTATCACAAAATCATCAAATTATTGCCATCACACATTCTCCACAAATCGCCGCAAAAGGCAAAAAAGTAATTTTTATAAGCAAAATTGAAAATCAGGACCGCACAGAAGCAATTGCAAATGAATTGAATGAGAGCGAGATAGTAACAGAAATAGCACGGTTGCTATCAGGAGAGAAAATAACAGAATCGGCTGTGCAAGCAGCAAAAGAATTACGAAGCAATAAAATAAATCGATAAATATTAATCTAAAAATTAATTATAATTAGTATTGATATTTATTAATCAGGATTTTCTAAATTATATTAATCTAATTAATTATTATTTATTAACCAAATAATTTTAATTTTTTTTCTTCCAATTATTTAGCAAAATTTTTGATAATAAAAAGGGTTATAGGTAAGAAAATTTCTTGTATTAAAATTTTTTGAAAGTAGTTAATGTTATTCAAATATTTTATAATTTAGTAATTGTAGTTCATTACAATTTTAATTTTAATATACAAGGAGAGTTATATGAGCAAAACTTTGTTCAGTTTGCATAACTTAATTATACTACTATTTGCGGGTTTTTTCGCATTGATGAGTTGCGAGGGACCGAAAGGACCTGAGGGACCTCAAGGACCACAGGGGCCTGCTGGACCATCAGGAGCAGAGCAATGTGGTGTTTGTCATAATAGCACAAGCGAGCTTGTAGCGAAAGAAGTCCAATGGGCAACCTCAGCACATGCAACGGGCTTAAATTTTGAGCGTAGTACAAAAGATTGCGCACCTTGCCACACAAGTCAAGGATTTATCGAGGTACTTGAAACAGGCGAACTAGCAACTGTAGCTGACGTGCAAAATCCTGTTGGACAAAACTGCCGCACTTGCCATAAGATTCATACAAGTTACGATAGCACGGACTGGGCATTGAGAAAAACTACATCGACAAAATTGCAACTAACGGGTGAAATAGTTGATTTCAAGACAGGTAATACGTGTGCTCAATGTCACCAAGCAAGAACTGCTGTAAGACCAGATTTAACACAAGAAACATTTGCAATTACAAATGCACGTTGGGGTCCTCATCATAGCACAGCCGCAAATATGTTAGCGGCATCGGGTGCAGTGGAAATTCCCGGATCTAAAACATATACTAACACGGGACATCTTCAAGCTATATCAAAGGGGTGTGTTAGCTGTCATATGGCTCAAGCTTTTGGAGCACAGGCGGGTGGCCACACAATGAATATGTCATATGATTCACACGGTAGCGAAGTTGATAATGTGGTAGCTTGTACAGGTTGCCATAGTGGTCTAAAGAAATTTGATGACAAGGGTCAAATTATTACCAATACACTTGTAAAATTGACAGACCTTCGCAATAGACTTGCTGCGGCGGGCATATTGGATACAACTGCAAGCCATGGAGTTTATTCTTCAGACCTATTTAAACCCGGTACATACTCTGCAAAATTAGCTGCAGCGGGTTGGAATTATTTACTTATTGCTTCCGATGGCAGTAAGGGTGTTCATAATCCAGCATATATCAATGCAGTTTTACAAAATTCAATTGAAGCTATATCACAATAATTGATTTAAAAGGGAGGGGAGTTATCTCCTCTCTTTTTTAAAATTAAAATGATGAGCTGCAAAAAAATTAAATCTAAAATTAAAAGGATAGTAGATATGAAAAGATTCACAATATGTATTTTTTTAATTGTTATAACAACTTACTTTGCATATTCTCGCCCTGAATATTCACTATTACAATCATATGGAGCAAAATGTGAAAGCTGCCATACAAATGTACGCGGTGGTGGTGCAAGAACATTAGCGGGTTGGATGAGCAGAAATCAAACATCCGTTATTCCACCTAAAGTGCTTGGATTGACGCCTGTTTTTGATTTTTTACAACAGACAAATTCAGTATGGAATGATAATATATCTTTTGGAATAGATTACCGATGGCAAACAGCAAGGTGGGGCACACGCACAGGCAAAACCGAGCGTAAATATATGGCAATGCAATTATCACCATATTTATCAATAAGGCCCGTTAAATACATAGAAGTTGAAGGAATGTATAATTTTGCATACGATATTAACGAAGATATGAGATATCCGGGGCAGCAGCCAGGTGCTTTCAGTGTTTATATCCGTCCAGGAGAAAAATTACCATCACTAAGAATTGGCTATTTTCAAGCACCCGTCGGACTTGTATGGGATGACCATACCATAATGACAAGGCAGCTTGTTGCAGGCGGAACACCAAGCACATTACCATTATTATTACCACACGATATGACTGAATGGGGCGCACAAATTGATTATGAAGCAATTCCATGGTTGGGTGTAAGTCTTGGTGTATTTGATTCAAAGAATTTAAGTGATATGCTTATCACAGATCAATCTATGAAAATGGTACCATTAGTCAGTGGGAAGACATTATCAACTGTGGCAAATGTTAGATTTTATCCCCCAGAAATCATATCAGGTATTACACAATTCTGTGGAATTTCATACATGATAAATTCACCGTTACGCACTGACAATAATCTATATTTTGCAAATAATTACTTTGCTGTTGCAAATATTTATGGTGGAATTGGATTAGTGGATAAGCTTGCATTTCTTGTAGAATATCAATACAGCGATAAGCAAGCAACGCGCTCAACAGATAATATAGCAGCTGAATTAACATATCAACCAATCGAG
>JAGOIG010000157.1 GCA_017995735.1 Candidatus Kapaibacterium sp.
TCCCATTTGAGCAAACCTTTTTCGATTTATGCAAACAATATTTTGATGCAGAAGTGACAGGACTTAATTTTAATGAGTCCGAGAAATCAAAAGAAATAATCAATAATTGGGTTAATGAAAAAACCAAGGGGAAAATCAAGGATATTGTTGACCAAATTGATGGCAATTCTATGATGTTCCTTATCAATGCCATTTATTTCAAAGGTGCCTGGCATAGTAAATTTGAACCAAAGGATACATACAAAGGAAAATTCACTAAATTAAATGGTGAAAAACAAGATTGCGATATGATGAAGCAGGAATCTCAATTCGAATATTATTCTAATGATTATTTCCAAATAGTAGATATGCCTTATTCTTTTGGTGATTGGAGTATGACAATTTTCTTACCACAGCTTGACAAGTCATTTAATGAATGCGTAGCTGCTTTTACAAAAGATAATTACGAACAATGGATAGCAAATTTAGATACCGAAAAGATTGCAATCGAAATGCCAAAATTCAAAATCGAGTATAAAACTTCATTAAATAACACTTTGAAAAAACTTGGTATGGGTATTGCGTTTATTCCCGGCGAAGCGGATTTTACCAATATGAGCGAATTATATGGAGAGCGTCTCTATATCGATTCAGTGAAGCATAAAACGTTTATCCAGGTTGATGAAGAGGGAACGGAAGCCGCTGCAGTTACATCTGTTGAAATAGGTCTAAAATCTATGCCTAAGCTCAAAAATGTTATGATTAATCGTCCATTTTTGTTTGTCATACGCGATACGCATTCGGGAACAATACTATTTATTGGGAAGATACTGGAAATTGAGAGCTAAAGATTTTTATTTTTCTCAGTCAATTCTGCATAATATTTGCAGTATTGGTTAATTGAACATTGCTCACATTTTGGACTACGGGCGGAACATATTTTCCGCCCGTGTTCAATGATAAAATATGTAAAGTTAATCCATTTATCTTTAAGTACAATTTCATTCAATTCATATTCAATTTATTTTTAAGTGCGTGGCTCGAAGCTTTAATATATAGAATTTCTTTATTTCTATTCATCTTTTTTGACTTAATTGATTTTTAGATAATACTACTAATACCCCAAAAAAACACCATAATAGAACTTCAATCATTGATTTTTTTATCACTATTCATAAATTATCATTGTTAAGATGTCTTAATATATCCTTAATATTCTTCATTTTTACTCAACCGCAACTTAACATTAGTTTCTCAAATTTGTATTATCAAAAAAAATTAAATAACAATTTTTATTAATAACATTTTAGGATTTATAATATGAAAAAGATACTATATCTTTGCTTGTTCCTTGTTATTGCGGGGAACGCGTTCTCTCAAGAGAAAAATGCAGTTGGAAATGTTGGACCAGTGAAATTTAGTGGGTTGATGTTTGGTGACCTATTTTATAATGCTGATGCAATAGATTCAACGCAACGGGATGTAAATGGATTTAACTTCAGGAGAATTTACTTTACAGCTGATTATACAATAAGTGACCAATTTTCAGCAAGATTTAGACTTGAATCTTCAATCGCAAATGGATCGAATATAAGTGTATTTGTAAAAGATGCATACTTACAATGGGCAAATATATTTAGCGGATCTAATTTGGTAGTAGGTGTTTCGCCAACCCCTGCATTTGATGTATCTGAAAGTGTTTGGGGATATCGATCATTAGAGAAAACGATAATGGACTATTATGGTATCGTAAGTTCTAGAGATATGGGTATTGATTTAAAGGGAAAAATTGATGACAAAGGTATTCTAAGATATTGGGTTAAAATCGGTGATAATTCTGGGAATAAACCTGAAACAGACAAATATAAGCGTTACTATGGTTCACTTCAAATTACACCAAGTTCAAATTTTTTAGTCACACTCTATGGAGATTATAACACATTAGCACCAAAAAAAGATTTAAATAACTCCGCAACAGTTTTTGCTGGCTTTGTTAATTACAATGCGGGGAAGATTTTTTCAATAGGTGTTGAAGGCTTTTTAAAGAGTCAGCAAAATAATTATACAGCACCTGGAGGGACTTCTCCCGAATCCCAGAGCGGTTATGGAATTTCCATCTGGGCAAAATCAATGTTAACCAATTATTTAGGAATTGTTGCTAGATATGATATGTATGACCCGAATACTAACTCAGCATCAAATAATGATAAGCAAAATTTAATAATTGCAGCTGTCGATTTAAAAGCAGCTTCTAATATAAGCATTATGCCAGGTATTGAAGTTCGTACACTTGAAGGGAAAGACCATAATGATATTGTACCAAGAATAACTTTTTCTTGGAATTATTAATTAGAATTACTATTTTAAAAATTTAAAATAAAGGTATAAAATTATGAAAACCAAAATATTATTACTAACAGCATTAATGTTTGGAGCATTTACGCTCAACACATCTGCACAATTAAAATTAAATGGTGCAGGCGCAACGTTCCCATACGTTATATATACAAAATGGTTCGACGAATACCACAAGAAAACAGGAATTGAATTCAACTATCAATCTATTGGAAGTGGTGGTGGAATTAAGCAGGTCATCGAAGGCACTGTGGATTTCGGAGCTACTGATGCCCCAATGTCCAATGATCAATTGAAACAAGCAAAACAAAAACAAGGAACAGAAATACTCCATATTCCAACAGTTTTGGGTGCGGTAGTAATGACTTATCATATAAAAGGTGTAGGTCAAGGTTTGAAATTAACTCCTGATGTATTGGCAGATATTTATCTTGGAAAAATTACACAGTGGAATGATACTCGACTCAAAAAATTAAATCCTGGAGTAAATTTTCCAAACGAAGCAATATTTGTTGTGCATAGGTCCGATGGTAGTGGTACGTCAAATATATTTACAAGTTACTTAAAAAAAGTAAGCCCAACGTGGGCAAAACAAGTTGGACAAGGAACTTCTGTAAAATGGCCTGTTGGTTTAGGTGGCAAAGGGAATGAGGGTGTTTCAGGTATAGTCAAACAAACAGAAGGTTCAATCGGTTATGTTGAATTAGCATATGCGGAGCAAAATGGTTTAAGTTATGCTTCAATCAAAAATAAAGCAGGAAATTTTGTACTTCCAACATTCGATGCTGTGTCAGCAGCAGCTTCTGGTTATATAAAAAATATGCCATCTGATTTGAGAGTAGATATAACCGATGCAGATGGCAAAAATTCTTATCCAATTTCAGGGTTTACTTGGCTGCTCGTTTATCAGAATATGAAAGACAAAACAAAAGCCAAAGCTTTAGTAGAATTTTTAAAATGGGCAATTACTGACGGGCAAAAATATGCTAAAGACTTATATTATGCTCCATTGCCAAAAGAAGTTGTCGAACTAAATAAAAAGAAGATTGCAGAAATCAATGTGAAATAATAACACACACGTCATAGCCCTTTTATATATTAAAAAGGGTGAGTTCTAGAAAAATCCTCTTTCTCTTTCGAAAGAGGATTTTTTTGTTTAGAGTGCTGATGTATCATAAAGCAGGAACTATGTCAAATAGATTTAAGAAATTAATTCAACAAATTAGAATTGTTAATGAATGGAACAAATAAATTATTAAAATCTCTCTCTAAGATTATATAAATAAATAACTCACAACACTGTGGTCCCCATCATTGTTTCGCGAA
>JAGOIG010000158.1 GCA_017995735.1 Candidatus Kapaibacterium sp.
TATTAATATTATATATATATTATTTTTATTTTATATTTTATTTTTAAATATATATTTTTTTTAATCTACTTTATGTATATTCTTTAATCGGCACCTCCCCTGAAAGTGCAAGCCGCGCATTTTCGGCTAGTGCTTGCAATTCATCTTCACCGGGATAAACCTGAATGGGGGCAATCCAATCGATCCATTCCTTTATTAATTTTATCAATATCTCAGAATAAGCCAGCCCTCCTGTCAGCAAAATCGCATCAATTTCGCCTTTAAGTACTGTTGCATAAGCGCCTATTTCTTTTGCGATTTGATAAGCCATTGCCTCAAACACTTGACGGCAATATGAATCATTTTCTAGGTATGCGCGCTTTTCGATAATTCGAGCATCATTTGTTCCAAGATATGAAACCAAGCCTCCTTCTCCTGCAATTTTTTTCTTTAATTGCGGGAGCTGATATTTGCCCGAAAAACAAAGTATCGCTAATGGAGTGGCAGGCAGAGCCCCACTTCGTTCTGGTGAAAATGGTCCCTCTCCATCCAGTCCATTATTGACATCAATTACTAAGCCATAATGATGCGCGCCAACTGTAATGCCTCCACCAAGATGCGCTACTAACAGGTTTAATTCTTCATATTTTTTGCCAATATCCCGTGCATAATGGCGAGCTACAGCTTTTTGATTTAAAGCATGGAAAATGCTTGTGCGTTGAATATCAGCTAAACCTGAAAATCGTGCTATATCATCCAATTCATCAACTACAACTGGATCGACAATAAAAGCAGGTACTTCTTTTGTCTTTATGTTTTTTGTGATTTCATTTGCTAAAATACCACCAAGATTTGAAGCATGCTCTCCTTGCACACCAATACGTAAATCATTGAGCATTGTTTCATTGACTTTATAGACACCACTTTTGATGGGTTTAAGCAAACCACCGCGCCCCACAACTGCATCCAATTCCTCAAGGTCTATTTCGTGTTCTTGTAATGCCTTTAAAATAACTTCATTACGAAATTCATATTGGTCTGTGATCTTGGAGAATTTCGATAGATCCTGAGTACTATGCCTAATTACTTCGGTAAATAGCGGTGATTCATCTTCAAAAACCGCGATTTTTGTGGAAGTAGAGCCCGGATTAATTGCAAGTATTTTCATATAATCTCCCATTAATAACAAGCAGCTAATACAATTGATGCTAATTTGCTTCTTTCAGTATCTGAGCGTGATGTCAATATAGCGGGAACTTTTGCACCTAACACAACAGCGGCAACAGTACCTCCCCCAAAATACGTAAATGATTTATATAATGCATTGCCAACTTCTATATTTGGAGTAATTATAAAATCAGCGTCTCCTGCAACTTCACTTACGATTTTCTTATGTTCTGCTGATTCTTTAGAAATTGAATTATCAAATGCTAAAGGACCATCGACGATGCATCCTGTGATTTGATTACGCTTATTCATCATAGTTAATATTGCTGCATCAACGCAGGCAGGCATTTTCGGATTTACTGTCTCAATTGACGCAAGTACAGAAACCTTAGGATTTGGAATATTTAAACGATGGAATAGATTCACGCCATTTTTTATCATAACAATCTTTTCATCAAGTGTCGGTGCTACAATCAATGCCACATCCGATACAGCCAACACTTTATGATAAGCGGGTATTTCAAAAAAACTAATATGACTTAATACATCCGCTTCGCGAATCCCATCCTCCTTATTCAAAATAACACGCAGATAATCAGCAGTTTGAATAAAGCCTTTCATAAGAATATCTGCTTTTCCATCTTTTACAATTTTTACGGCTTCTTGGGCAGATTTAATTGGATCATTTTGAGATATTATCTCAAAGTTAGCCAAATCAAATTGAATTTTATCTGCAATTTCTTTAATTTGTTGCTTATTACCAACCAATATAGGTTCAATAATCCCTTCTTCGTAAGCAACTTTTACAGATTTAAGCGCATTTTCATCTTCGGCGGCAGCAAGCACAAGTCTGCGTTTAACTTTATATGCTCGCACAATATCAAAAAAATATTCAAAATTTTTAATCATATAATTTAGATTTATTTTATTATTCCAATTTCCCTATTTCTCTTTCTACTTCCCGCAATATCTCGCAGGATTTGACTACTTCCTTTATTTTATTATGATCCTTATATAATGGCCTATCAATATCCAGGAAATCTACATATTTGCGTATTATATTCTTTGCTGCTTGCACTCCCTTGCCATTATTGAACTTGCGTATATCAAGCGCCTGAGCTGCTGCAAGCATTTCGATGCCAATTATTGCATAACCATTTTCAAGTATTTGCGTATTTTTAATTGCTGTATTCATTCCCATAGATACAAAATCCTCTTGGTCGGCCGCTGCAGGTATGGATTGAATTGATGCAGGATTTGAAAGCATCCTTTGTTCAACAATCAATGTGTCTGCTGTATATTGCGAGAGCATAAATCCTGAGTTAAATCCTGGATTAAGCGTCAAGAATGGTGGTAACCCTGCACTCAATGCCGGATTAAGCAAGCGATTCAGTCGTCTTTCAGATAGAACGCAAGCCATTGTTATAGCTGCCCCTGCCATATCCATTGGCAATGAAACGGGTGACCCTTGGAAATTTGCACCTGTCAGAGTCAGCTCTTCTTCAGGTATAAAAATGGGATTATCGCCCACACCATTCAATTCGATTTCTACTTGCGAGCGTGCATATTCTATTGCATCGTGTGCTGCACCAAGTACTTGCGGCGTGGAACGCATTGAATAAGCATCCTGAACACGAGTTTTGATTTTGCCTGATTGTAAATCGCTCCCTTCAATCATTTTTCGAATCGCTCTTGCACTGCGTACTGCGCCGGGGAAACCTCGCAATTCGTGCAATCGTGTATCATATGGCTTAAGATTGGCAAGCAATGCTTCTAATGACATTGCAGCAGCAATTTCAGCTTGTTTCAACAGATTATCAAAATCATATAAATTAAGTGCACTAATAGCGGTGAGCAAATTCGAGCCGTTTATTGCTGCAAGTCCATCGCGTGCCTTAAGGCCTGGAATTGGAATTCCTGCTTCTTTCATTCCAATATCAGCAGACATACGCTCACCTTTATAAAACACCTCACCTTCGCCCATCAATGTTAGGGCAATTTGAGACATTGGCGCAAGATCACCCGATGCACCCACCGAACCCTTTTGGCACACTACGGGGGTGACGCCTTTATTTAGCATCTCTACGTATGTATTTGTTATTTCATATCTACAACCCGAATTACCGTGACAATGCACATTAATTCTGCCTGCCATTGCTGCACGCACAAATTCAATTGCAACGGGTTCGCCAATCCCTGCAGAATGATTATAAACAAGATATTTCTGAAATTCTGCTAATTTGTCATCGTCAAGTGCAACTTCGGAGAATTCTCCGATACCTGTATTCACGCCGTACATTATTTCGTGATTCTGTATTTTTCTATCAAGCAATTCACGGCATTTCTTTATGCGAGTAATTGCTTCGGGTGCTAATTCTACCTTTTCATTATTGCGCCCAATTTGAACTAGTTTTTCTATAGTCAGTGAATGACCATCAAGTATAATTGACATAATTTTATAAATTTTAAATTATTAAATATTTAATTAATCCTTTTATGGATTATATATT
>JAGOIG010000031.1 GCA_017995735.1 Candidatus Kapaibacterium sp.
CAAGAGATGAATGCAATTGGTGGGCAGGAGTTTTTGCTTCCGGCACTTAATCCTATCGAAATTTGGGAACAAACGGGAAGGGTTGAGGCAATGGGCGATGTGCTTTTCCACATTAAAAATCGCGAAGGTCTTGTGCTTGCTCCAACTCACGAAGAAATAATCACTTTTCATGCATCGCACCATATAAAATCATATAAAGATTTGCCACAAATTTGGTATCAAATTCAAACGAAATTTCGCAATGAGCCACGTCCGAAATCTGGTGTTCTGCGTGGCAGACAATTCACAATGAAGGATGCATATTCATTAGATATTGACAAGGAGGGACTTGATGTTTCCTATCAAAAGCATTATGATGCATATTGCAAAATATTCGATAGATGCGGACTGAAATATATTATTGTTGGCGCATCAAGTGGTGCTATGGGTGGCAAGCAATCGCAAGAATTTATGCTCGAATCTGATGCAGGTGAGGATATTATTGCAATTGCAGATGATGGTTACGCCGCCAATCTCGAAATTGCTCAATCAGGATTGAAACCTCTACAACGAATAGAACCCAGTCCGCAATTAGAAGAGTTCCCAACACCAAATGCTAAAACAATCAATGATTTAGTCGAACAATATAATTTCTCCGAAACAATTTGCGCTAAATCCGTTGTTTATATTGTGAATAATGAACCTGTATTAATCTTAATGCGGGGCAATGACCAACTGAATGAAAGCAAACTCTCCTCTGTTTTGGGAACGACTTTACTGCGTCCTGCCGATGCTGATGAATTACTAAAATATACCGGTGCGAATGCGGGCTCAATTGGTCCGATTAATCTTAAAACGAAAATGAAAGTGATTGCCGATTTGCTCTTGAAAGATGCGAACGGACTTGTCAGCGGTGCAAACAAAGATGGCTATCACTTTAAAAATATTGACTTTACACGTGATTGCAAAATTGATGAATATTATGATTTGAGATTAATTAATGAGGGCGAGCCGTCACCAATCAGTGGCACACCTATCAGAATTTCAAAAACTATTGAATTAGGGCATATTTTTAAATTAGGCACACGCTATTCGGAAGCTTTAGGCGCTAAATTTCTCGATAAAGATGGAACAGAAAAGCCTATTATAATGGGAAGCTATGGCATTGGCGTTGAAAGAATTATAGCATCTTTTATTGAACAAAATTACGATGAACGTGGAATTGTCTGGAATAAAGCACTCACACCGTTTGATATACATTTGATTTCTATTAATCAAAATAAATTCCCCGAAGTATTTGATTTCTCAATAAAATTGTCAGATAATCTTAAAAATGCAGGTTTTGAAGTACTTTGGGATGACCGTGATGAAAGTGCAGGCGTGAAATTCAACGATGCAGATTTGATTGGTATTCCAATTCAAATTATTATAAGCAATAAAAATCTTGCAAACGACAATTTAGAGATAAAATTACGCCAAACGGGTGAGCGCAAATTTATTGCAATAAAAAATATAGTTGATGAATTGAAGCAAATTTATTCAGAATTGAAATAATTGGTTAATCAATTGAATTCTCGATAATTGCACCACCAACTAAATCATCATTTTCATACATTACAACACTCTGACCAGGGGTAATCGCGCTTTTTGGTTCGAGAAATTCTACTTTGAGTTTGCTATCCACGGTTGTATTACAGTATGCCATTGCGCTTTTTCCATTATATCTGATTTTTACTTCAAATAATCGGGGTTCGTCTAAATTATCATATTTTATTAAATTAACAGAATGAGCAAGCAAACCTTTTGCATAAATTTCCTCTTCAGTGCCGACCTCAATTGTGTTTGTTTCAGGGATAATACGCTTGACAAATAAGGGTTCGGAATAAGAAATGCCAAGCCCGTGGCGTTGTCCAATTGTATAAAATGGGTATCCTTTGTGTTTTCCCATAATTTTCCCGTGAAAAACAATATAACCGTCGTTCAAATTATCAATTAAATCTTCTTGGGTTTGATATAAATAGTCCTTGTAATTATTATAAGGAATGAAGCAGACATCTTGCGAATCGGTTTTATTATGATTTATAAAGCTGTGTGCCTTTGCAATTTCGCGTATTTCCTTTTTATCATAATTGCCAATTGGAAACTTAATGCGTGCAATTTGTTCTTCTTTCAATCCCCAGAGAACATAAGTTTGGTCTTTGCTTTTATTTACAGAGCGATAAATAATATGTCTTTGCAAAGCCTCATCATACCGCACATTAGCATAATGACCCGTTGCAAGCCAATATGCATCAAGTTCATCAGCAAGTTCGAGAATGCGCCCAAATTTAATTTCGGGATTGCATTTTGTGCAAGGATTTGGGGTTCTACCTTGCATATATTCAGACAAAAAATAATCTATAATTTTTTTCTTAAATAATTCTTTAATATCCAAATAGATATGTCGAATACCTAATTTGTCGCAAACTGCCTTGGCATCAGTTTCAGAAAAGCAGCAAGTGATTTCCCGAGGTTGATATGGCGCAAATGTTACGCCAATTACTTCATAACCTTCTTCAACAAGCATTGTCGCAGCAACAGTGGAATCCACCCCCCCTGACATTTGCACCAAAACGCGAGATTTATTCATTTTTTGTAATTTATCAAATATTTAATTGACGTATATTTAAGAAATATATATAATCAAGAAAATAATTCAAATGTTATATAAACAATCATAATTCCTTACATTTCGAAAATAGTAATGAATCCATTTCCGCAAAGAATAATTTTCACCTTCATAACAGGAATGGTATTACAATTTTGTTAGAATAATATATATATTATTCTATAAAAATGCAATTCTTGTCGTCTTAATGGGTTATTAGCATTAAACTAGTACAGTGGTACATTGCATAAGTACATATTTTTTAGGTACAAAAAGATGCACACTCAGCGAGACTCTGCTCTTTAAATAATAATAGTTAATTCTTTCCCTTTTGAGTGAAATAATATAATGCAATACCAACACTTACAGCAACATTAAGCGATTCTGCTTTGCCATATCCTTCGATAACGAATGTATTTTCAACTGTATTGATTACTTCTTGCGAAACGCCGTGAGATTCATTTCCAAAAATAATTCCAAATTTTTTTGATTTCTTGATTTCGTGAAGAGGTGTCGATGAGTGTATATCGGAAGCGTATAATTTAAATTTCGAGTATTTCTTTTTTAATAATTCAGCAAGATTATCTGTTTCATAATAATCAAGATGGAAAATAGAGCCCATTGATGAACGAACGGCTTTCGGTGAAAATATATCAGCGGATTCATTTGTGATAATAATTTGATTTATACCAAACCAATCAGCAGTACGAAGGATTGTTCCAACATTACCAGGGTCAGAAATGCCATCCAGTGCAATAAAGCATTGTGTTGTATCGAGTTTGTATTCCTTTTTTTGAGCAACGGCAATTATGCTTTGTGGTGTTTTAGTATCAGTAATCTGGTCAAAAATATATTTAGGTGCAGTATAAATTGGTGTTGCACGTTCTGCAAATTTGTCAAGTATTTCAACTATATCAGGTGAAGGCAAATCTCGAATGACAATTAAATCAACAACAAAATTACTGTTGAGTAAATCTGAACAAAGCTTCTCTCCTTCAATTAGGAACAAAGACTTTTCATCGCGAAAATCTTTGTGAGAAAGCGATTTCACACTTTTCCGCAACCGTTGAGTTAAGGGCATTGAATAATACATTCGACTTACATTTTTTAAAATTTTTAAAAATAAGAAATTTATATAAATTTATTGAACTTTCTCAAAATAAAAATCACCTTGTGAATTTATACCAACTAATATTTTATCGGCTTGTGTGAATTTGCCCCTAATGATTTCTTTTGCTAATGGATTTGTCAAATATCTTTCGATAGCACGTTTGAGTGGTCTTGCGCCATAATTTGGATCATAGCCAATTTCAGCAATTCGTTTTATTGCAGCGTCTGAAAATTCAATATCAATTTTTTGTTCTTCCAATCTCTTTTTTAAATAATCAAGTTGCAATTTTGCAATTTCGATTATTTCATATTTTGTTAATGGTTTGAATAGCACAATATTATCAATTCTATTCAAAAATTCGGGACGCAATACTTCTGTAAGCAGTTTCCGGACTTCATTTTCAACCTCTTCATAGATATAATCATATTCTTCGGGTTTAACTTGCGAGAATTTCTCCTGAATAATATCGGTTCCAATATTGGAAGTCATTATGATAATTGTATTTCTAAAATTAACAGTTCTTCCTTTGCCGTCAGTAAGCCTTCCATCATCAAGCACTTGCAGGAGCACATTAAATACATCTGTATGGGCTTTCTCAATTTCATCCAACAGTACAACTGAATATGGTCTTCGTCGGACTGCTTCGGTAAGTTGCCCACCTTCTTCATAGCCAACATAGCCAGGGGGAGCGCCAATAAGCCGGGAAACGCTAAATTTCTCCATATATTCGCTCATATCAATACGCACCATAGCATTTTCATCATCAAACAGAAATTGAGCAAGTGAGCGCGCCAATTCAGTTTTGCCGACGCCTGTCGGACCAATAAATAAAAAGCTTCCAATCGGCTTATTGCTATCTTGCAACCCTGCTCGGGAACGTAATATTGCATTTGAAACTGTTTCAACAGCAATATCCTGTCCAATCACTCGTTCGTGGAGGCGATGCTCTATATTTGCAATTTTTTCTCGTTCGCTCTCGACCATCCGAGAAACGGGAATACCTGTCCATTTCGAAACAATTTCAGCGATTTCTTCAGCTCCAACTTCTTGACGAAGCATAGAACCTTGCTCTTGGATTTTTTCGTATTCTTCATTTGCTTCTTTTAGTTGGCGCTCTAATTCATAAAGTTTACTATACCGGATTTCAGCAACTTTTTCAAGATTGCCTTCACGTTCAAAGTTTTCGGCTTCTAGTCGCGCTGCTTCTATATCAGATTTTAATTTTTGTATTCTTTGAATAACACTTTTTTCATACTCCCATTTTTGGCGAAGTTCTGCTTCTTTTTTCTTTAATTCCTCGATTTCTTTTTCTATCTCTTCAAGTCTTTGTTTTGTGGGATTAAGAATTTCCATATATTTATTTGATATAAAATTCGATAATATAGACGAAATAATAAATAAAAAATTAATTGAATTTTCTTCAAATTATATACATAGGTGTCATTTTATGTAGAGACGCCATATATGGCGCCTCTACAGAGGTGGCTGCACTATACTATTGCAGAATATATCAACAGAGGGCTTAAGCCCTCTGTTGCTGAATGTAGAGACGGGGTGAACGTGGATGTGTTCTGTAGGGGTTCAAGATTTTGGCACATTACAATTTTCCGTGTCATTTCGAACGTAGTGAGAAATCCATTGACGTTAGATAGATTCCTCGTTGTGCTCGGAATGACAGAGTGGTATGACACGTCATTCCTGCTCAAGCAAGAATCTACTTATTAACAATATTATGATTTTTTAAAGCGTTTTCGACCTTAGATTTAATCACATCAGATGTAAATGGTTTCAAAATATAATCATCAATTTTTGTTTGATAAGCTTCTACAATTCTTTCTTTATCGTCAATAATTGTTAGCATTATGACGGGTAAGTCTTGAGTATTCTTATTTGCTCGAACTAATTTTACTAATGTCAATCCGTCTATTCCAGGCATTATCCAATCTGTTATTAACAAATCAATTTTAGAATCACTATTTAATAATAATTTCAAAGCACTTTCGCCGTCCTCGCACTCAAATATTGTGTCATAGCCGAAGGACTTCAACATATTGACTAACACTCTTCTTGTCAAAGCCATATCGTCTACTACTAATATTCTCATAATTTTGTAAATTATTAATATGCAATTTAATTAAAATATATTTAAAATAATAATATTTAATGAAAAAAATAAATATTGTCGCGGATTTTGCAATTCCATTTATCGATGAATGTTTAACTAATATTTCTAATGTTGTATTGGCTAATCATTCAAATATTACTAATTCTTTTCTCATCAAAAATAATGCCGAAGCACTCGCTATTCGTTCTACCGTAAAAGTAAATAAAACATTACTTGACAATACTAATGTTAAATTTGTTGCTACTGCTACTTCGGGATATGATCATTTTGATGTTGAATATTTGCAAAATCGCGGAATTGCTTATTTTCATTCCCCTGGATGTAATGCAAATTCAGTTGCAGAATATGTCATTTATTCAATTTTAAAATGGATTATTACTAAAAATATTGAATTAAAAAATATTAACCTTGGGATTATAGGTTTTGGAAATATTGGAAAATTAGTTGCTCGCTATTTTCATACATTAGACATTAATATTTATGTTAATGACCCTCCCTTGAAGGATGAGAACTTCATTTTTCCCGATTATGTTCATTATTGCGAACTTGATGAGATATTTGAGAAATGTAATGTTATTACAAATCACGTACCACTTACAAAATCAGGCAACTATCCAACGCAGGCATTAATCACGGGCAAATTATTAAGTAAATTGAAAGATAATTCATTGCTAATTCACGCTTCACGTGGTGGAGTTATTGTCGAATCTGATTTATTCAATATTATGAAAGTAAGAAAATTATCCACAGCTATAGACGTTTGGGAAAATGAACCCGATTTTAATTCTGAACTTGCAAATTCGTCAATACTTGCAACGCCTCATATTGCAGGATATTCTTATAATGGCAAATTGAATGGTACAATGCAAGTTTTGAAAAATATTGAGAACTATTTTGGAATTAAACCCAATTATGACATATTAAATGCAGAAATGAATAAATATAAAACAAATACAAAATTATCGAAAGATAATTTGCAAGACATTTTTAAAAAATTGAACGATAATCGCCGATTTGAAGATGATTTTGCAAGAATGCGGGAAGCATCGAAATTAGATAAAGCAGGGAAGCAAGCATTTTTTCAAGAAATCCGCAAGAATTACCCAAAGCGATATGAGACATTAAATATTTAAAAAGGATAAATTATGGGCGAAAGAGTTGAAAGATTGAATATTTGCATAATTGGAAAAACAAATGCAGGCAAATCGAGTTTGCTCAATTTGCTTACGGGTCAAAAAGATTATGCAATCGTCGATTCCACACCAGGCACAACCGCTGATAATGTTGTTTCTATGATGGAAATACATAATCTTGGACCAGTAAAAATCATTGATACTGCAGGAATTAATGAACAAGGTGAGCTAGGCGAAAAGAAACGCAAGAAATCTATGCTTGCACTCGAAGAATCAGATTTATGCTTGCTTACAATTGATTTTATTGATGCAGTAAACGGTGATGATCTCTTTTATGAAAAATCACTTTTCGATTATGCAATGGAACAAAATAAGCAAGTGCTTATTATATATAATTTGTTTAAAAAGAAGAGCAACTTGTCAATTAGCGAATTTGAATCCTGGAAAGCAAAGTTAGATGAAAATTTTGATGTGCCAAGCATTGTGATTGATATACAAGATATTTCACAACAGCAAAGGTTAATTAATTTTATATTAGAAAATTTCAAATTTGTGCCATTCGATTTTGAGATGCTACCAAAACTTGATAATTATGGAAGCATAATTTTAAATATACCAATGGATGAAGAAACGCCTGAAATGAGGTTGCTGCGACCTCAGGAAATGGTGATTGAACGATTAATGAGAAAATTTATAACACCTGTTTTATTTCGTATGGATTTGAAAAAAGCACGGTCAAACGACCCCGAAGAAGCTAAAAGTGAGAAAAAGCGATATTGGGATCTCGTTAATTCATTAGATAATTCACCTATGGGCTTGCAGATGATTATTACAGATAGCCAGGCATTTGATATTATCGGCAAATGGACTCCGCAGGGTATTCCATATACATCATTTTCGATAATTATGACCAAATTTATGACTTATGGCAATATGCAATATTTGATTGAAAGTACCGCTGCAATCGATAATTTAAAAGAAAATGATACAGTGCTAATTGCCGAGTCTTGCAATCATAATCGAAAATGCGATGACATTGGAACGGTGCAATTGCCACGGTTATTGCAGAAAAGATTAGGCAAAAAATTAAATTTTGAATTTTCCTTTGGGCGTGTATTTCCCGATGATTTAAGCAAATACGCAGTAATTGTGCATTGTGGATCGTGTATGACTGACAGGCAAAAATATGCCCGAAGATTATCAAATGCTCAGAAGAGCAATGTTCCATTTACAAATTATGGAATGGTATTATCTTATTGTCAAAATCGAGATGTTTTTGCTAATGCACTTGCACCTTTTGGTATTGATTTGAAATAATTATTCAGAATATGAAATAAAATATTAAATTTATCAAAATTATTCCTTAATTTTATAAAAAAAGGGATTTGAATTGCAAAACGGAAATTATATTTTAATCTTACATACTCATTTGCCCTGGATGCTTCATCACGGTATTTATCCCGCAGGAATAGATTGGGTAAATGAAGCAGTGGCGGAATGCTATATTCCATTATTAAATGTCTTCAATGATTTGCTCAATGAGGGAATACCGCCATATGTCACGCTTGACATATCGCCCGTTTTATGCGAGCAATTAGCAAAGCCCGATTTTCAGCAAATTTTTATAAATTATTGCGATGCACGGATTGATGCTGCACGGAAAGATCATCTGGATTTTCTGCATTGGGGATATGACCCGCATCATATTTGGCTAACAGAATTTTGGGAGAATTTTTATACTGCACGGAAAAATGATTTTATCAATAAATATAATCAATCAATTGTCGGAGCTTTACGAGATTTGCAAGATAAAAATGCAATTGAAATAATGACTTGCGGAGCCACACACGGATATTTGCCATTGCTTGGTACAGATGAGAGCATAAATCTGCAAATTGCAACTGCAATTGAGAATTACGAAAAATACTTCGGACGTCATCCACGCGGAATTTGGCTACCCGAATGCGGATATAGGCCAGGCTATGATTGGCAATCATTTATTCCCGTAAGTCCATTTAATGAAAAGCATTATAGACCTGGCATTGAGCAATTTCTATACAAACATAATTTGGAATATTTTGTAATAGATGAAAAACTAATCCAAAACTCTACGCCAATTGGTGCTTTTGATATAGAAAGGAAATTTTTCAATTCAATTGATTCGCCATATTTTCAACCTGTGCCTTGGAATTTCGATAAATCAGCAATGCGTTCATATTTAGTTGCATCCAGCGATAAAGTGGAGTATGGTTATGCAGCAGAATTATCGCGGCATCATGATTTATCAATGCTTGTTTGGAGCGGCGAGGTTGGATATCCAGGCGAACCTGATTATCTTGACTTCCATAAGCGGCATTTGAATTCCTGGCTACGGTATTGGCGTGTTACTGACAATAAAGCCAATATGATGTATAAAACGCTTTATCATCCTGATTGGACTCAAAAGAAAATTGATTTGCAATCAAATCATTTTATACATAATCTGGAAAATTCAATTAATTATTATCATAATTTAACAGGTAAATTTGCCACATTGACAACACCGTTTGACACTGAGCTATTCGGACATTGGTGGTTCGAAGGTCCTGAATTCATCCGTGCAGTTATTAGGGGATTGCACCACTCTCCATGGGTGAAAATTGTTAAAGCATCCGAGCAATTGGATATTATCAAACCACAAGAAGTTGTAAGATTGCCCGAAGGCTCTTGGGGAGTGAATAATGATCATACTGTGTGGATGAACGATGGGAATAAATGGACTTGGGAAATGATTTATAATGATGAAAAGCGATTTGGCGAACTTTTAACACAGTTCCCTTATCTGACGGGTAATTCAAACGAAGATATTAATCCCAATGCAGAAAGCAAAATTCTAAAACGTATCATTTTGCAAGCGCTTCGTGAACTTATGCTCACACAATCATCGGATTGGCAATTTTTGATTTATACAAATGCATCAAAAGATTATGCGGAGCAGCGATTTTTCTTCCATCATTCAGATTTCAATCGGCTTTGCGATTTAGCTTTAAAATTTGCTGCTGAGCATAATTTGACTAATGATGAATGGCTATATATAACCGAAATTGAAGAGCGCGATAATATTTTCCCCGAATTGAAACTTGAAAATTGGAAGCAATTGGAGTGGTAATGGATAAAGACACACAAAAGAAATTTATCAGTTCTCTTTTGATTATTGTATTTGCAAATGTTATAGGTGGTGGATTTTTTGTGTTGGCATTTTATTTTTCAAAAAATATAATATTTTTATATCTTGGACTTGGCATTATAATTTTGACATTAATAGCAATGTTTATTTTATATTTCAAAATTCGCAAATCACTTTAAAATTTCAATTATTTTAAGTTCGTCTATAATTTTATGTTTAGATTTGCTAATCCTGAATATTTATGGTTATTGCTCACAATACCATTTATAATATTGCTTTATATTTCTTGGCGTGTGAGCCGCAAAAAGAAATTGAGAGCTTTTGCTGATAGCCAATTATTAGATATGCTTATAAAAGATGATTCAAAATATAAACCAATTATAAAATTGATTCTGTCTTGTTTGATAATTGCTTGCTTGATAATTGCATTAGCCGACCCACAAATTGGCACAAAATTGGAAAAAGTAAAACGTTCGGGAATTGAAATAATGTTTGTGCTGGATGTGTCAAATTCAATGCTTGCCGAGGATATTCAACCCAACAGATTAGAACGTGCGAAGCAAATTATAACGAAAATGCTTGATAATTTGGAACAAGACAAAGCAGGGCTGATTATATTTGCGGGGAATGCTTTTTTACAAGTGCCTCTAACAACTGATTACTCCGCAATAAAATTGCTTCTTCCCGTTGTGGGACCAGATATGATTGGTTTGCAAGGTACAGCAATTGGTAAGGCAATTGATCTGTCACGTATTTCATTTTCAGAAGATAAAACGGTAAAAAAAGCAATAATTATAATTTCCGATGGTGAAAATCACGAGGATGATGCGGTTAGCGCCGCAAAAGCTGCTTATTCAGAGGGAATTAAAATATATACAATTGGAATGGGAAGTCCCGCAGGTGCTCCAATACCAATTGGAGGAGGAAAAGATTATTTGAAAGATGAGAATGGGCAAATCGTAACCTCACGTATGTCCCCTGAATTGCTTTCAGATATTGCAAAAGCAGGAGATGGCAGATTTGTGTATGGGAGCGAACGCACGTCAGATATAACTCAAATTCTCAATGAACTGTCGGGCTTGCAAAAAAAACAATTTGATGAAATGGTATATACAGATTATGATGATAAATTTTATTACTTTTTGTGGGCTGCGCTTGTTTTGATAATCATCGATATATTTATAAGTGAAAAACGTAATCCATATTTATCAAGAATTAAATTATTTAAAGGTGAGTAAAATGAAAAATATATTAGTTCTTGGAATTTTATTTTTATCAATATTTGCAAATTCTTTATTTGCTGAAAATGTAAAAGATTACATAAAAAAAGGAAATTCATATTATAACAGTAAAAAATATAAATCCGCAGAAGTTGAATATCGCAAAGCACTTGAATTGGACCCCACAAATAATTATGCAAAATTCAATTTAGGAAATGCTTATTATCGCCAAGGCAATTACCAGGAAGCAATGAATCAATTTGACGCAGTCAATCGCAGCAAATTCAATAAAAATGATTTATCAAAAGCATACTATAATTTAGGCAATTCAATGATGCAAGCACAGAAATATGAGGACGCAATTGAATCATATAAAAAATCGCTTTTGAATAATCCCGATGATTATGACGCTAAATATAATCTGGAATATGCTCGCCGTATGCTTCAGCAACAGATCCAATCCCAAAATCAAAATAAACAAAACGATAAAAAGCAGCAAGGTGACAACCAGCAACAACAAAACAATTCCACAAAGCAAAATCAACAAAATAAAACTAATCAAAAGCAACAAGATAACCAGCAAAGTCAACAACAAAGCGAACAACGACAAGACAATCAATCTGAACAGCAAAAGCAACAGCAACAACAAAAAATCTCAAAGGCAGAAGCAGAACGCATCTTGCAGGCATTGAATAATGAAGAACAGCAACTGCAAAAGAAGATGAAAAAAATGAAAGCCGAACGTGCCAAATTAGAAAAGAACTGGTAAGGAATAAGTAGTTATAAACATATTCTCTCGATAATTATCACTTGAAAATTTATTTTTAGTATTATCTAAACAATTAATCTACAATTATTTACGTTTATTTTTATTGTTTATTCCTTGAGTGTTCATAATTTAGTTTTATAAATTATTAAGAAAGGAACTATTTATGAAAAAGGTAATTTGCACAATTTTTGCAATCGCTGCTTATTTTCTCTTAATTAACGCATCCTGTGACGATAATAATAATCCTGTTAACCCGAATGGTAAAGAGATAGAATCAAACACTCAAACTATTACGACAACGGGCGGAGAAATTGCTTTAACAGATGGAACAAAACTAATTGTTCCCGCAGGTGCAACATCTCAGTCAACATCAATTAAAATGTCGAGGATTGAAGCAAACGATTTCTTTCCAGGTCAGAAAGATGACTTTGTAATATTGAGATTTGAATCGGATGTGACAGAATTCAATCAAGATTTAGAAATCAGAATACCCGTACCAAAGAAATTTACAAATCCAAGCAATGTATTGGGTGCAGGGGGGGAGTTTGATTTCACTAATCAAATAATGGATATTACAAGTACAACAATTGAAAACGTCGATGGGCAATATGAATTAGTAATTAAAACGAAGCATTTTTCGGGATATGCAGGGCATTTCTGGGAAATGCCACCAAATTCAGCAGGACCATTGGATGTACCATATTTTAATCAAGGATCTTCCAATTATTGTTGGGCAACTTGCTTACAAATGATGTGCGAAGGAATAGATCCAAGTATATCAAATGAAATTTATAGTTGGATAGCAGCAACGGGCATTGATGAAGGAGGAGTAGGGCAGGATTTTGTACTGAGTAATAGCAAACTTCATTCTGAGATAAAATATCAAACGGGCAGTTATCCCGAAGCAAAACGCTGGCAATATTTATCAGCCAAGGCAATGGATACATATCTCCGCGATAGGATTGCATTAGGATACCCTGTTCTTGTGATGGATCCTTTTAGCGAGCATGCAATTTTGGTTGTCGGCTATAGTGGCAATACATTTTACATCCACAATCCGAACAATACAAATAATTCAAATATAGGTTATTCAGAAAAACAATGGAGCGATTTTAAAGTAGATCAATTAGGTATTCGCGATTTATATGTAACATTATGCATTCCAAAATCATTATCCTCAACACGAATGCAAACAGTGAATATAACTAACGGAACAATTAAAATTATAAAACCCAAAATAGGTTCTGAAAACTCAATGATTTACGGATTCAAGTGGTCTCCAACATCTAATGGATACGGCTTTTTTGAAAATGCAGGAACTGGCAAATTAGTTGATACATTACCCGATGGAATAGAGACGATACAAATCAAGGGTATTGATATTGCAAATGCAAGCAGAACTCAAAGCAAAACCTTTAATATATGGGTTGACATTTGGGGACTAGATAATAAGAAAATACATAAAAGTTTTGAACCAAAAGATCCTGTAAATGTTGGTCCAAATAGTATAGGTACTTATTCAATAGATATCCCTGTGGCGGAATTTAAAGATTCAACAATGGGAGCTACTACTTCGTACAGAATGCAAATTTCCGCGATAGAACAAGGTAGTGGATTAGTCGATGATGAAAGCATTCTCTTTACTATTGGACCAAGCGATCCATTAAATGGAGCATGGGAATTTACTACTACAAGATTATCGACAACGTCTCCGAAGGGTTCTTATAATATTGATAATGAAACTATTGATTTCATTTTTACAGTTATATCTTCAGAAATTATCAGATTATCTACTGAATATGATGATGATGGAATTGAGTGTCAGCTCGAAAGAACACCTGGGAGTAATTCCTTCCGCATTTTTTATGAAGAAAATGGGGAGGTTCAAATTGATATTGAATGCGAATTTCTTCCAAATAATTATAATCAATATGAAGGAACTTTAACTACTGTAGATTGGGAATACCTTACTGACGAAGATAGAGAAAATGATATAAGAACACCATATACCTGCACTGCTACAGTTGTAGGAATTAGAAAAAAATAACATAGGATTTATTTCAATATAAAACTCCCCATAATCCTTAAATTGCGGGGAGTTTTTTTATTTTATAAAAACACAAATTCAATATTTTCGTCAATTTTAATTAATTTTCCAAATAATTTGCTTTATAAATTTGTGTTAATAAATATGTGGAAATGAAGCATTATTTATATTTGCTTGTTTTTATTTTTGCTTTTAATTATGTCTATGCTGTTGATTTTACTGCTACGGTTGATAAAGATTATATCGAGGTTGGCGACCAATTTACTGTAACTTTCTCAATTGATGGTGATGGGTCGAATTTCCAGGCTCCAAGCTTTGCAAATTTCAAAGTATTAGCGGGACCATCGCAATCGCAGAGCATACAAATAATCAATGGCAAAATGTCGCGCAGCCTTACATTTAGCTATGTTTTGCAAGCAGTTAAAGAGGGTAAATTCACTATCGGACCTGCAAGAATTACATCAAAAGGCAATGAAATATCATCTAATTCTATTGAAATTGTTGTTGCAAAGCCTAGCCAAGCAAAGCTTGACCAAATGAAGCAGGAACAGAACGCAGAATCACAATTGCAAAAGCAAGCATCTGATATCATTAATAAAAATATTGACATCAAGGTAACAACCGACAAAACGAATGCCTACATAGGCGAGCCAATATTGGCAACTTACAAAATTTATATGCATCCTGAGCTCGCGGTCACACAAATAAGCGTTAAAAAATCCCCACAATTAGATGGTTTCTGGACGCAAGATTTCGACCTTGGACAAATCCAATATAAATTTGAAACAATTAATGGCAAAACGTACCGCACAGCAGTCGTCAAAAAAGCAATTCTTTTCCCACAGCAAAGCGGAAAATTAAGTGTGGATTCTTATGAATTTGATGTCTCAGTTCGCTTGCAAGTGCAAGATCAAAAGAAAAAACGCAATCGAGATCCATTTGCCGATTTCTTTGATAATTTTTTCAATGACCCTTTTTCCAATACATCATATCGAGAATTTCAAACAACTGTGAAATCCCCCGCTATTTCAATAAATGTCAAAGATTTACCGAAAAATGCGCCTGTTTCGTTCACAGGAGCAGTAGGGAACTTTGCGGCAAATTCGTGGATAGATCGCAATAAAGCAAAAACAGGTGAAGCAATTACTTATCGACTGAAAATTGCGGGCAAAGGGAATTTCCAATTGATACAACCGCCAAAACTTGATTTGCCTCCTTCATTTGAAGTGTATGATCCGAAAATTGTAAACAATACAAAATTAGGTGACAATAATGTCGAAGGCGACTTGATTTTCGAATATGTAATTATACCGCAAACTCCTGGAAATTATAAAATTCCCGCAATTGATTTTTCATATTTTGATTTGAATTCTAAAGAATATAAGACTATTAAAACTGCCGAGCAATCGCTTGAAATTTTGCAGGGAACAACGGCTAATTATTCAGCAAATGGAACAAATAAAGAAGATGTAAAATTACTCAATCAGGATATTCAATATATCAAAACATCCATAGGCAAGATTGAACAGGGCAAATCTCATTTCTTTCCTTCTTTATGGTTTTATGTACTTTTAATTTTGCCTTTATTTGCTTGGCTTGCAGCACTATATTTCAAAAATGAAAAGCAACAATTGATGAATAATCAAGCAGAATTGCGGCGACGTCAAGCACGGAAAATTGCTGAAAAGCAATTGAAAGATGCTGATAAATATTTGCAATTGCACGATTTGCAGAAATTTATTGATGAAATATCAAAAGCACTCTGGGGATTTGCCGCAAATAAACTTTCAATTCCACCAGCAAATTTAAGTCGAGATAATATTGAAAGCATAATGAGACGAAAAAATGTAAATGAAGAGTTAATCGCCGAACTGATAAATTTATTGGATGAATGCGAGTTTGCTCGCTTTGCTCCATCCCAATTGAATGGCAATTTGCAATCAATTTACCAAAAAGCAATTGATGTGATAACGCATTTAGAGGAGGAAATAAAATGAAAAAAAGAGCAATTTATATATTATTAATAATATTTTCCAACTCATTATTATTTGCACAAACTAATCCTCAACAAATTTTCAAAGAAGCAAACCAGTATTATGCCCAAAAAGAATACGTAAAAGCTATTGAGAAATACGAGCATTTGATTAAGAAAGGAAATGTTTCGGCGAATATTTATTATAATCTTGCTAATGCTTATTATCGCAACAACAATATAGGCAAAGCAATTTTAAATTATAAACGAGCAAAAAAATTAGACCCAAGCGATTATGATATTAATTTCAATTTACAACTCGCACAATTGAAAATAATTGATAAAATTCAACCACTCCCTAAATTCTTTTTAAGCAAATGGATTGAGGATATTTCAAAATCGCAAAGCCCTGAAACCTTTGGGATAATTGCAATTATTTTTTCATTTATTGGATTTGGATTACTTACAATTTACATATTTGCAAGGAAATCAGGTGTAAAGAAGGCGTCATTTTTCTCAGGTATTGCATCACTTGTGATAATGATTTCATTTGTATTGCTTGCATTCCAAAGTAATTCATATCGAACAAGCGATAAGGAAGGGGTGATAATTTCAGCAAGTGCCTACATTAAAAGCTCCCCCGACCAAACAGCAACGGATTTATTCATTTTGCATGAAGGCACAGAAATTGAAGTATTGGATAAAGTAGCAAATTGGAGTAAAATCCGCATAGCAAACGGCAATCAAGGCTGGATAGAAGATAAT
>JAGOIG010000032.1 GCA_017995735.1 Candidatus Kapaibacterium sp.
GGATAATAATAATAATCAAACAGAAAATATCGATGAATTAATCGATAGCTACAAAGGCGGCTTATACACAAATGATATAGACGTCAAATTACTTGAAACTGACAGAGGAATTGTACGACTCCGAAAGCGAATAGATTTTTCACGTTTTAAAACGACAGATATCTATCCAGATTTATTAGGAATACAGCTGACGTCATACGAGGAATTTTTGCAAGAGGGAGTTCCGCCATCAAAACGCAAGCCGATAGGATTGCAGAAAATGTTTTTGAATAATTTTCCAATCGAGGATGCTCAATCGGTCTTTCAACTTGAATTTATAGAATATAATATAGAGAGGCCAAAATATTCTGAGCAGGAATGCCGTGAGCGTGAGCTAACATTTTCAAAACCATTAAAGGCAAAGTTAAGGTTATCAAGCAAAGCGGATAAAGATAGCGAAGATTATATGGAAGCCGTCGAGCAGGAAGTTTATCTTGGGAACATACCTGCAATGACAGACCGAGCTACATTTATAATTAATGGTGCAGAGCGAGTGATAGTCAATCAAATTCATCGTTCGCCGGGGGTATTCTTTGATGTAGCAATGCATCCAAATGGTAGCCGAATATACTCGGGAAGAATTATACCTATGCGGGGTTCTTGGCTTGAATTTATCACCGATATTCACGATGTGCTTTATTGCTATGTTGATAGGAAAAAGAAATTTCCAGCAACCACACTTCTTCGAGCCATTGGATATTCAACTGATGAAGATATATTGAATCTCTTTCAAATGGTTGAAGATGTAGAACCTGAGAAATTGGACAAGTCATATGAAGGGAGAAGATTTGCTTCGGATGTAATTGATTTGAACACAGGAGAGATAATTGCAACACGTGATTCAGCATTAACTGCGAAACTTTATGATGCTATAAAAGCGACTGAAATCTTACCACTTAAATTCTATAAGGAATATGACCCTACTGACGAACCTATTTTAGCAAAAACATTACAAAGAGACTTATCACGTTCGACAGATGAAGCATTGGATATTATTTATCGGACTATCAGAACAACCGAACCCCCTGATAAAGAGACGGCATCATTGCTTCTCGATAAGATGTTTTTCAATTCTCAAAGATATGACCTTGGAGCTGTTGGTAGATATAAAATCAATCATGATTTGCATCTTACAATACCTGAAGATACATTATCATTGACATATACTGATATTATTGAAGTCATCAAGAAAGTACTCTATCTTCATGATAACAAGTTAAGTGGTGATGATATTGACCATTTAAGCAACCGTCGAGTGCGAACAGTAGGAGAGCAGCTCGCAAATCAATTTAATATTGGTTTGACGCGAATGGCGCGTACTATTAAAGAGCGGCTTGGAATGAAAGATAATCAATCCTTATCACCATCTGAATTAGTAAATGCACGAACTATAACATCAGTAATAAATCAATTTTTTGGAACAAATCAGTTATCTCAATTTATGGACCAGACAAATCCTTTAGCTGAATTAACACATAAAAGAAGGATATCAGCATTAGGACCTGGTGGATTAAATCGCGAAAGGGCAGGATTTGAGGTACGTGATGTGCACTATACTCATTATGGAAGGCTTTGCCCAATTGAGACGCCTGAGGGGCCTAATATTGGATTGATTTCTTCGCTTGCTATTCACGCGCGAGTAAATGATTTAGGATTTCTCGAAGCACCTTATAGGCGTGTAATTAATGGAGTCGTAACAGAACAAATTGATTATTTATCAGCAGAGCAAGAAGATCAATACATTCTGATACCAGCATCTACTCCTGTAGATAAGAATGGGAAGATATTGGAAGAAAAGATACGAGCACGTAAACTTGGTGATTTTGTGATGGTGGATGCAAATGAAGTAGATTATATGGATATATCGACCGACCAAATAACATCAGCTGCATCAGCATTGATACCATTTTTGGAACACGATGATGCAAACCGGGCTTTGATGGGGTCAAATATGCAACGGCAATCAGTGCCACTGCTCAAACCTGAAGCGCCAATAGTTGGCACAGGTATGGAGGCCCGTATCGCAAAAGATTCAAGGTCACTAATTTTCGCAAGGGGAAATGGAGTAGTACAATTTGTTGATGCAAACAAAATTGTTGTAAAATATGATGATGATCGCTCAGATGATGAAAAATTTAAAGAATTTGGATATCAAGATGTTGTCACATATATATTAAAGAAGTTTGAAAGAACAAATCAAGACACTACAATCAATCAACGTCCGATTGTAAAAAAGGGCCAAAGGGTTGTTAAAGGAATGCCACTTGTGGATAATTCATCTACGGATTTAGGGGAACTAGCACTTGGCAGGAATGTATTAGTAGCATTTATGCCGTGGCGAGGTTATAATTTTGAGGACGCTATAATTATTTCTGAAAATTTAGTTGCTCGTGATGTATTTACTTCTGTTCATATTGAAGAATTCTCTTTGACGGTGCGAGATACAAAACGTGGCGAAGAGGAATTCACAATAGAAATACCGAATGTAAGCGAGGAATCAGTCAAAAATCTTGGAGAAGATGGCATAATTCGCGTGGGAGCAAAAGTTAAAGAAGGGGATATTTTAATTGGGAAGATTACACCAAAGGGAGAAGTCGATCCGACACCTGAAGAAAAGTTACTTAGAGCAATTTTTGGAGATAAGGCAGGCGAGGTAAAAGATGTTTCATTACGTGCTACACCAGGATTAAGTGGTGTTGTTATTAATACTAAGATATTTTCACGAAGACTTATTACTGCTGACCAATTAAGCAGAGAGAAAGATAAAAAGGCACAAGATGCAATTGCAAAAAAAGAGCGAGAGACACTTTTGCAAATTGACCAAGATTGTGTAAATAGATTAAGCAATGCATTAAATGATAAAGTATCGCTTGGTATAAAGCTTAAAAATGGATTGCAAGTATTTCGTAGTGGTGTGAAATTAACAGAGGATAAAATTCAAGAAGCATTCAAGAAAGGAATTTTAAAGCCAGAATTTCTCGATGATGATGCTGATTATCTCGCAGATGCAGCGGAAAATGAAAAAATAAAAGATATGATATCTAATTATCTTATTTATAGGACAGATCAAAAGAATCTTTTCAGAAGCGAACGGAATAAAATAGCCTCAGGCGATGAATTGCCACCGGGAATTCTTGAGATGGCAAAAGTGTATGTGGCAAAGAAGAGGAAAGTTCAAGTTGGGGACAAACTTTCAGGTCGTCACGGGAATAAAGGAATTGTATCAAAAGTTGTACCACTTGAAGATATGCCATTTTTGCCTGATGGCACACCTGTTGATATAGTATTGAATCCTTTGGGTGTTCCATCACGTATGAATTTAGGACAATTGTTTGAAACTGCACTCGGATGGGCAGGGTATAAATTAGGTGTAAGTTTCGCTACCCCAATTTTTGATGGTGCAAGTTGGGAACAAGTTGGCGATTTTCTTGAGCGTGCAGGACTTCCACGAGATAGCAGAACAGTATTATATGATGGACGAACGGGCAACGCATATAAAGAAAAAGTAACAGTTGGTGTAATATATATAATTAAATTAGCTCATATGGTTGATGACAAGATACACGCAAGAAGTGTGGGACCATATTCATTAATTACACAGCAACCACTCGGTGGAAAGGCTCAATTTGGTGGTCAGCGACTTGGCGAGATGGAAGTGTGGGCTCTTGAGGCGTATGGAGCATCAAATGTATTGCAAGAGATGCTTACTGTAAAGTCAGATGATGTGCCAGGACGTTCTCATATATATGAAACAATTGTGAAGGGCCAAAATGCACCCGAACCTAATGTTCCAGAATCATTTAAGGTATTAGTTCGTGAGCTTCAAGGCTTGGCATTAGATGTAATTACAAAGTAAATATATAAATAAAAGGGAAGACATCTATTGTGACCCTTAAAAAAATGAAAGAATGAATTGAGACACGTCCAATGTGTCTCTAAAAGAAAAATAAAAAATTTATTTAAAAATAGAAAATTATAAGAGGAAATAAAAATGCAAACAATCACAATGCCAAAGGGAGGTTTCAGGGAAATGGTGATTAAGTTATCCTCACCTGATGATATATTAAATCGTTCGCACGGTGAGGTGACCAAACCTGAAACCATCAATTATCGTTCTTATCGACCCGAGAAGGATGGATTGTTTTGTGAGAAAATTTTTGGGCCTATCAAAGATTTTGAATGTGCTTGCGGAAAATATAAGAGAGTCCGATACAAAGGAATAGTATGCGATAGATGTGGTGTGGAAGTTACAAGCAAAACTGTACGACGGGAGCGAATGGGACATATTATGCTTGCAGTTCCTGTTGTTCATATATGGTTTATGCGTTCACAACCTAATAAAATTTCTGCGGTGCTTGGAATCCCATCGAAAGATCTTGAGAGGATTGTATATTACGAATCTTATGTTGTAGTTCAGCCCGGTAGCACAAGTTTACGCCCAAAAGACTTATTAACAGAAGAAGAATACTTAAAGATACTTGCTAATTTACCAAAATCAGAACTCGAAGCAGACGATGAAGATCCCAATAAGTTTATTGCATTGATTGGCGGGGAAGCGATAAAAGAATTATTGAAACGAGTAGATGCAGATAATGAATATATGATTGCTAAGGAAGAGTTAAAAAATGAAACTTCACAACTTAAAAAAGCAGAGCTTCTGAAACGTTTGCGAGTACTTGATGCATTTCGTAAGAAAGAAAATGCAGAATATCTCAACGAACCAAGTTGGATGGTATTAGATGTAATACCTGTAATACCACCTGATTTAAGGCCACTTATTCCATTGGATGCAGGGCGGTTTGCGGCATCAGATTTGAATGAGTTGTATAGACGTGTTATTATAAGAAACAACAGATTAAAAAGACTAATTGATATCAAGGCTCCTGAGGTTATATTGCGTAATGAAAAGCGAATGTTGCAGGAAAGTGTGGATGCTCTATTTGATTCGACAAAGAAAGTCAATAAAATCGAGACGACACGCTCGCTCAAATCCCTTGCGGATACTCTTAAAGGCAAGCAGGGACGATTCCGCCAAAATTTGCTTGGAAAACGCGTTGATTATTCGGGACGTTCAGTAATTGTTGTGGGTCCAGAGCTTAAACTTCATGAATGCGGAATTCCTAAGGATATGGCTGTAGAATTATTTATTCCATTTATAATTAGGAAATTAATAGAAAAAGGATATGCAAAAACCGTAAAAACTGCAAAGAAACTTGTTGAAGATAAAACTGATGAAGTATGGGATATATTAGAGAAAGTTATTGAGGGGCATCCTGTATTATTAAATCGAGCTCCTACGTTGCATAGACTTGGAATTCAAGCATTTCAGCCGCGTCTTATTGAAGGGAAAGCAATTCAATTGCACCCCTTGGTTTGCACTGCATTTAATGCCGACTTCGATGGTGACCAAATGGCAGTTCATGTACCTCTAAGCCACGAAGCACAATTAGAAGCTTTATTGCTAATGCTTGCACCAAATAATATAATGCACACACAAAATGGCGACCCGATTGCAGTTCCATCTCAAGATATGGTGCTTGGATTATATTATCTTACAAAAAACAAGCCAGGTGCAATTGGCGAAGGAAAAATGTTCAGCAATATAGAAGAAATGATAAGCGCGCTTAATGCTGATAAAGTTGAGGTAGGAACTAAAATTAAAATTCGTTTAAATGGGCAATTGATTGAAACAACTGTCGGAAGAGTTATTTTCAATCAAGTTGTTCCGAAGGAATTGGGCTATATTAATGAACTTCTAACTAAAAAGCGACTTCGTATAATGATTGGACAAAGTTTCCGAGAGGCGGGACTTGCCCGTACAGTTGAATTACTTGACGATTTAAAGGATCTTGGTTTCAATTATTCAACAGTTAGTGGAATATCGGTAAGTGTAGATGATGTTTTAGTTCCACAGGAGAAATTTGAAATTATCAGACAAGCACAGGAAAAAATTGATACATTTGAAAGAGCATTTAGAAACGGAGTACTAAGTAATAATGAAAGATATAATAAAATTATAGATACTTGGGACAATGCCACAAACAAGGTAGCTGACAAATTATATAATGATTTATCAAAAGATAGGAATGGTTTTAATCCTTTCTGGATGATGTTGGATTCACAGGCACGAGGTTCAAAGGAGCAAATCAGGCAACTTGCAGGAATGCGTGGTTTGATGGCGAAACCAAAGAAATCTACATCAGGTTCTTCATCGGAATTAATCGAGAACCCTGTCACTGCAAATTTCAAGGAAGGATTATCAATTCTCGAATACTTTATTTCCACTCATGGCGCTCGTAAAGGTCTGGCGGATACAGCGTTGAAAACGGCAGATGCAGGCTACCTTACACGTCGATTGCACGATGTAGCACAAGATCTTGTAATTTCAGAATCCGATTGCGGTACAATTAGAGGTGTCGATATTACCGCATTGAAAGATGGTGAGGAAGTTAAAGAATCGCTAGGTGAGAGAATTTTAGGCCGTGTAGCTCTTGTTGATGTTGTCGATCCACTTACAGAAAAAGTAATTGTAAAAGCGGGTGAATTAATTGATGAAGATTTAGCCAATGAAATAGAGCAATCTCCTATTGAAAGTGTAAAAATCCGTTCAGCACTTACTTGTCAATCAAAACACGGTGTTTGTGCTAAATGCTATGGAAGAAATCTTTCAACGGGCAAACTTGTTGATATTGGTGAAGCGGTGGGAACCATAGCGTCACAATCAATTGGTGAGCCAGGGACGCAGCTTACACTTCGTACATTCCATACTGGTGGTGCAGCAGCATTGATAGCCGCACAATCATCAGTCACAGCAAAGTTCGATGGCAAGGTTAGTTTTGAAAATATCCGTTATATCAGCTATGAAGGCGATGAAGGGGAAGTAATGATATGCGTCAGCCATAGTGGGTCACTCAATCTTTATGATGAAGAAAGCAATAGAATATTGACTAAATACGATGTATCATACGGAGCTGAATTAAAAGTTAAAAATAACGAGAGAGTTAAAAAGGGACAAATTCTTTACGAATGGGACCCATATAATTCCACAATAATTTCTGAATATAGTGGAAAAGTCCGTTTCAAAGATTTAATTTATAATGTCACATATCGAGAGATAAACGATGAACAAACAGGACATATTAGCAAATTTGTCATTGATTCTAAGGATAAAACTAAATCACCTGCTGTTGAAATACTCGATGATAATGATAATGTTATTAAAACATATAATATTCCATCGAAAGCTCAATTGCGTGTAGAAGATGGCGAGGTAATCGGAATTGGGACTCACCTTGCAAAAATTCCACGTGATCTTGGGCGAACAACTGATATTACAGGAGGCCTGCCAAGAGTAACAGAATTGTTCGAGGCACGCGCACCTCAGAATCCCGCAGTTGTTGCAGAAATTGATGGGGTTGTCTCATTTGGCAAACCTAAACGTGGCCAGAGACATCTTGCAATTACTTCTTATGATGGATTAACAATCCGTGAATATGACATTCCATTTGGCAGATATATTCTTGTACAAGATGGAGATTTAGTCAGAACAGGCGATAGATTGACAGAGGGTCCAATTAATCCTCACGATATATTACGAATTAAAGGTCCATTTGCCGTGCAGGAATATTTGGTAAATGAAATTCAAGATGTTTATCGTATGCAAGGCGTGAAAATAAGCGATAAGCATATTGAGGTCATTGTTCGTCAGATGATGCAAAAAGTACGTATTCTTGAATCAGGGGATTCGGAATTCTTGGAAAATGATTTAGTGGACCGTATCAATTTTGATGAAGGTAATACTCAATTGAAATCAATGGTGGTTATCACTGATGCGGGCGATACAGAATTCTCAGTCGGGCAACTGGTTTCCAAGAAGAAATTTAGAGAAACTAATCAAATTATAAAGAAAAGAGAATTAAAAACCGCTGAGTCTCGACAAGCAGAAAGTGCAACAGCAGAACCAATTCTTCTTGGTATCACACAAGTATCTCTATCAACTGATAGCTGGTTATCTGCTGCATCATTCCAAGAGACTACGCGAGTTCTATCAGATGCAGCCATTCATGCTAAGGTCGATAGATTTATGGGGCTTAAAGAAAATATTATTGTAGGACAACCAATTCCCGCAGGAACAGGTTTACGCAAATACTCATCAATGCTCATCAAAAGCGATATTGGTGATATTTATGGAAGGGAAAACCGCGTTTATCTTGAAGAACAACTTGAAGCTAACCCTGAATATGATAGTAGCTTGGAAATTGTTAAGGATTCCTATTACGAAGATGAAGGAGAATCTGATGATCTTGTTTCAACTTATAAAATAGGCAGCGAACAAACTGATGATACATCAGATGATTCATACGATATAGATGTAGATATTGACGAGCAATAAAATATTAGCTCATTAAAGGTTTCATACCTTCCCGTTGTGATTTTATAGCGGGAAGGTTTTTTTTATTTATTGCCTTTAAAAATTTGATGTTTAATTTCATCATAATCTGCCGACATACGAGCACCCATTTGCGATACAACTTTTGCAGCTGATAATGAAGCTAAATGTCCCGCAAGCATTGGATTTGATAAGGTTATTATTCCATAAAGAAATGCACCTGCAAACATATCCCCCGCTCCCGTCGCATCAACTGGACTTGCAGGATAGCTCGGAATTTCATATATATCACCATCCCATTTTATTATAGAGCCTTTATTGCCTTTAGTGATTATTGCATTCGGAACTATGCTAAATAATTTATCTATCGCAAGGTCAGATGTTTCTTCACCTGTAAAGGATATTGCTTCATTTTCATTACAGAATATCAAATCGCAATCAGGTAATATTTTATTAATATTTTCTCGGAAATTCTCTGTAATAAATACATCCGAGAATGTTAGAGATATTTTTGTGTGATTTTTTTTGCTTAAATCAATTGCTTTATAAAGAGCTTGCGTACTGTTTTCTTGGGAAAACAAGTAACCTTCCAGATATATCCATTCACTTCTTGCAATAATCTCGTCATTAATTTGTGCTGGTGAAATATTTGAAGTTGCCCCGAGATAAGTGAGCATTGTCCTTTCAGAATCAGGTGTAATAAATATAAAGCATAAGCCTGTAGGGTGCGAATCGATAAATTCTGCTTTAAGAATTATACCAAGATCTTCAAATTCTTTTGCATAAAATTTTCCAAAATCATCATTACCCAGTACTGTGATAAATGCCCCTTTACCCCCCATTTTTGAAAAAGCTATTATTGAATTTGCGGCAGATCCCCCACTAATATGATGAAATTTATGAGATTTTGCGTATTCCTTAAGCAATTCTGCTTCGTTATAATCAATGAGCCTCATCTCACTTTTCTTGACATTTAATTGAGCAAGTTCATCATCATCTATATAAAATTGCAAATCGACAATACCATTGCCGATTGCACAAAGTTGGATGTCTTTTGTCATTGTGTTATTTTTTTAATGCTAAATTAATAATATTTTCGCATAAATCAGGGAATTCGATACCAATTTCTTTTGCTGCCATTGGGACAAGACTATGAGATGTAAATCCAGGTATGGTATTCAGTTCGAGTAAATAGGGTTCATTTTCAGGAGACAAGCGAAAATCAGCACGGGCAAAACCCTCAGCTCCAATTATATTATTTGCAACAACCGCAATTGATTGCACAAATTCCTCGAGATCTTCACTTAATTCTGCGGGGCAAATGTATTGCGTCAGACCTTCAGCATATTTATGCTCGTAATCATAGAATTTTTCTGTGGGTACAACTTCAATAACAGGCAATGCCTCCCCACCCAATAATCCTACGGTTATTTCCCTTCCAGGAATATATTTTTCAACCAAAACGGTATTGGAATAACGGTGAGCATTGCGATAGGCTTCTTCAAGATCATCCAAATTACCAGATTTCACAATTGAAATTCCGACAGATGATCCTTGGTCATTAGGTTTAAAAACAACTTCGTTACCCAATTCTTTTCTAATTTCATTGAATATTTCAGGGTCATCAGCATCATTGTCACGTAAAACAAGCCATTGAGGAGTAAGTATTCCCGCGGCAGAAAATAGATTCTTTGATATCGCTTTATCCATTGATAAAGCACTTGCTTTGACTTTGCTTCCCGTATAAGGAACACCACGTAATTCGAGCAAACTTTGCATTAATCCATCCTCGCCATTCTTTCCATGCAACACAATAAAAGCTACATCAATATCATCAAAAATAGGCAATGATATAGTATCGATATAATTACGAGTATGGAAATTTTTCAATTCTTCATCACTTGGCAATAACGCCATATCAGCAATTTCATTCTCTGCTTTCTCAAAATCACGCCCCAACGATGGATCAATTGGGATAACATTATGTCCTTTTGAACGTAAAGCCTCTACTACAGCTTTTCCACCTACTATTGATACATTTCTTTCGGGTGATATACCACCAAATAATACGGCAATATTCATTTGTTCTTATGTTTTTGTTAATAAATATTTATATTGTAATAATTAAAATATCAAATAGAAATAAATTAAGACGTGTTTTAAAAATCTATATTTATAACTTAATTGGAAGCAATACAAATTGTATACCCTCTTGATACAATCTTTTCTGAATCTCGAAACTTGTATAATTATGCAAAATCCTGTTCATTAATGTATCTTTTTTAAAAACGAGCTGGCCACCAAAAAATACTGAATTTGGATATTTTTCTCGTATTTTAGGAGCTAATTTTAAAATTTCTTCAATCACATCCATACCTGTTGCTGTAAATCCATCGGCATTATATCCCATTCTTTGCATAAAATCAATGTATTTCTGCACATCCTCCTTTGTTCTTTCTTCTAATTTAGCAACCTCATTAGCACCTTTAAAAATATCATAATCAATCAAGCCAATTTCGACAAAAACGAAGTTCTTAAACGTATCTCCAAAAAGCCTAAATATATTCAAAAGAGAATGTAGCCCAATTCCGCTAAAGCCATTGACGAGTAAAACAGCTGTGCGTTCTGATTTGCCAATATCTTTGCTTGGATTTTTTGGAGGCAAATTTTCAAATGCAGGTAAATAATCTTCCATAAAGAATTTATTTAATTGAATTAAGCTTTTAACAGTTCTATTATATTGATTTTTTATTATTAAACACATTGTCACAAATGCCCCTGTTATGAAAATTGTAATCCAACCTCCTTCATAAAATTTGACAATTATTATTGAAATCAAAACCGTTGCTGTTAGCAATAATCCAATTCCATTTATTAGAATTTTACGTTTCCAATGTTCTGTATTTGCACGTTCAAACCACCAATGACGCACCATACCAAGTTGGGATAGAGAAAATGTTATAAACACATTGATACTATATAAGACAACCAGGAAGCTAACCTTTCCATCAGTAGCAATTAAAATCACACCTGCCGCAAGAGCCATAAAGATGACACCATTTTGGATAACTAATCTATCGCTTAATGAGGCAAAGCGTGTGGGCAACCATCTATCGATTGCCATACGTGAAAGGACTTGCGGGCCATCGATAAAACCTGTTTGAGCAGCAACAAATAAAATCGCCCCTTCACTAACAAGCGTTATTATGATGAAAATATTAGCAATAACAGGGTCCCACGAGCTTGTTGCAGCTTCAAATAATACGGCATTTATAGTTTTTCCCGGGACAAATTTCACATTATAAAGCAAATACGTTAGCAATAATCCAGCTGCCATAAACGAAAGCGATGCTGCCATATATACCATTGTATGCTTTGCGGTGCGGGTTTTTGGCTCCCGCATTATTGGTACAGAATTGCTTACCGCTTCAATTCCTGTATATGTTCCCGCTCCAACACTATATGAATGCAATAGCAAGAACATCACACCAAAAAAACCTAATTGACTTGTTGTTCTATTGAAATCTATAATTGTATTATTGACTACATTGGTAAAATTGAAGGAATGCGTTATTACTGCATAAAGAATAATGAATATGTGTGTTAATAAAAATAACATAAATACAGGTATCAAAGACATAATTGATTCCTTCACACCACGCAAATTCATAATCATAAGGGCAAGCAAAACAATCAAGATGAATCCCAATTTATATCGCAAGAATTCAGGAGGCAAGAAGCTGAAAATAGCATCGGCACCACTTGCGATTGATACAGATATTGTAAGCATATAATCAATTATAAGAGCCGATCCTGAAATCATTCCCGTCATTGGACTCAAAAGCTTACTTGCAACAAGGTATCCCCCACCACCCGTTGGAAATGTTTCAATTATTTGAGAATAGCTTGTACTAATAATAATAATTGTAATAACAGTAGCTAAAGCAATAATTAATGATAATGAAGTATGACCTTGTAATGTAAGCCAAACCTCAGGTGGACCATAACAAGATGATGATAGCCCATCAGAGCCTAATCCTATCCATGCAAGAAAAGCAAGCAAGGAGATTTTATGGAATTGAGATGAGTCGTGCGGATCTTTGCTAGTACCAATTATGAGCCTTTTTAAGGATACTTTTTTCGTTTGTAATCTCAAATAAATTCACAAAATTAAGAATTTAAAATTTATTTTTTATCTATTCGTTTTTATAATTCTACGAAATCGCAGAAACAGACTCAATACGTTTTTAATACACAAATAAAATGCGTTATTTAATCTTTATTATAATAAGTTTAGGACTTTTGCTTTCATCAATAAGTGGAACATCCGTTGCAGTAGCTTTTCCATCAATTATAGATAGTTTTGGAACGAATCTAATTACAGCGGGGTGGGTAATCAGTATTTACCAGATTGCCCTAACAATAATGATGCCTTTAATGGGTAAATTGAGCGATATTATTGGACGCAAGATAACTTTTATACTTTGTGTCGTTATGTTTATTGTTGGCTCATTTTTATCAGCAATTGCACCATCAATTGGTGTGTTAATTGCGGCAAGATTCATCCAAGCAATTGGAGGTGGTGGATTTATGCCATCGGCAACAGGAATAATATCAGAGGAATTTCCTGAATCGCGTCAGAAAGCAATTGGTTTATTTAGCAGCATCTTCCCAATTGGACAATTATTGGGTCCAAATATCGGCGGATGGCTAATATCGAGGTTTTCTTGGAGGTCGGTTTTCTGGATTAATATACCCTTCGGAATTGTAGTTCTAATGTTATCTATATTTCTTTTAAGAAAAGATAATAAAGTCGGTGGGAAAATTGATTTCAAAGGGGCAACATATTTATCTGTCTTCTTATCAGCACTTCTTGCGGGTTTGAGCGTAATTGGAAGTTCTATAAATGCAACATCTATAACTATTGCATCGTTATTGATAATTGGTAGTGGAATTTTCTTTATCCTATTTGTGAAAGAAGAAAAATCATCTCCCGAGCCTATTTTAGATTTTGAAGTATTAAAAAGCCCTCCATTTGCTGCAGCGAATATTTTTAATTTCATATATGGAATGGGAATTATAGGTGTAATGTCTCTAATTCCAACATTTGCTGTTACAGTGTATGATATGAATGTATTTGAGAGTGGATTCATTCTCACACCTCGTTCAATTGCAATGATTGTGACTTCTTTTCTTGTTAGTTTATATCTTGATAAATGGGGATATAGATGGCCAATGATTTTTGGAACAGTTGTGACAACAATAAGCCTTATATTATTAGGGATTGAACCACATAATCTTGAATTATTTGGTTTTTCAATTGGAAATATGAGTATAATGCTTACAATTATGGCAATTGCGGGATTAGGAGTCGGCGCTTCTGCTCCTGCTTCAAATAATGCGTGCATTGAACTTATGCCTGAGCGAGTTGCAACAATTACGGGTGTGCGTGGTATGTTCCGCCAAAGTGGTGGCGCAATTAGTATGACAATTGCAACTATTGTGCTTCATCAATTTACAAACCTCGCTAGTGGTTTTAAAGTAATATTTATTGCTTTAGCAATATTGACAGTTCTTTCTATTCCTGTAATATTTATAATGCCTAGCTCAAGCCAACCCGCAAGAATGGCATCTAAAATTGATTTGAATAATGCTTGCGAGATGAAAAGTAATTATTAATCGATTTTTTCTAATCTCGCAAATTGAGCCATTAGTTGCTTACGACCAACTGATTTGAAATCTACTGTTAGCTTTGTAGAATCACCTGAACCAAAGATAGCAATAATTTTTCCTTCGCCAAAATGGGGATGAATTACTTTTTCTCCGATTCGAAATATACTATCTTCGGGCAATTGGGAATAATAATTCTTTTTCGGTTCATCATCGAAAAAGTATTTTCCTGATTGCATAGAACTTGGTCGATGAGTGCCATTTGATTGCAATCTTTGATGAATATTATTATAAATCTCGTTCCAATCTAAATATTCTTTATCAATTTCAAGCAAAAAATTTGATGGTGTTGAAGATTGATGTTCGCCATAACGCACTCTGTGCTTTGCATAAAATAAATTTACTTTTTCTTTTGCGCGAGTTAGTCCCACATAAAATAACCTTCGTTCTTCTTCTAACTCATCGGGTGAATTTTCTGCTTTAGCAAGTGGAAATAGGCCGTTTTCTAAGCCTGTAATTATAATTATAGGGAATTCCAATCCTTTTGCAGTGTGGAGCGTCATTAAAGTAACATAATTTTCTGACAAATCGCTTGTATCGAAATCTGTAAGAAGAGAGATTTGTTGCAAATAATCGACAAGCGATAAATTAGGATTTTCGCGTGAAAACTTAATAATATCATTTATTAATTGCATAATATTATTCAATCTATCTCTTGATTCAGAAGTATCAATTTCTTCGTACATTTTAAGCAAACCCGTTTCATTTAAATATAGGGGTATGACTTGATCCAATGTGTTATTGACAAGTAAATCCTGATAAGTCTGAATAAAGTCTGCAAAATGTTTTGCTGCGGTTCTTGTTCTTGTAATAAGATTAGGATTATCGTCCGCACGAAGGAATGCTTCCATGAGCGAGATATGATGCTCAATTGCGTAATTTTTTAGATGTGTTAAAGATACTTTAGCAAGGCTTCGTGGAGGTTCGTTAATAATTCTCATAAGCGAAACAGTATCGTTAGAATTTATAAGTAAACGCAAATATGCAACTGCATCTTTAACTTCTTTACGTTGGTAAAACGAGACGCCACCATAAATTCTATAAGGAATATTTGAAAAACGCAAGGCGCGTTCAAGCATAAGGGATTGTGCATTAGTACGATATAATATTGCTATATCACGGTATTTATGGTGTTCGGCAACTGTGTATTCATAAACTAAGTCTCGAACTTTTTGTGCTTCTTGCGTTTCATCTTCTGCTGATATTACCTTGATTAAATCGCCTTTTTTATTATTTGTCCAGAGCTTCTTTTCAATTTGATTTTTATTCTTAACAATAACGCTATGAGCTGCATCTAATATATTTGAGGTTGAGCGATAATTCTGCTCGAGGCGAACCAACTTTGCATAAGGATAATCTTTTGAAAAATCGAGTATATTTCGTATTTCAGCTCCACGCCATCGATATATGCTCTGAGCATCATCGCCAACCACAAACAAATTCTGATAAGCTTTAGCAAGCAATTGTACAATTAAATATTGTGGGCGATTTGTATCCTGGAATTCATCTACACAGATATATTTGAACCTCTTTTGATATTTTTCAAGCACATCTTTATGCTCATTAAATAATGTTAGCGTGTTTAAAAGCAAATCATCAAAATCCATAGCATTATTATCACGCAGGCGCTCTTGGTATAGTGTATATATCTCTAAAACAACTTTTTCAAAGCTTGTTTTGGCACTTCGCGAAAAATCTTCAGGTGTGATAATATTATTTTTTAATCGGGATATAAATGCCTGAACGCTATTTGGTGAATAATCATTGCCAGATATTCCGATTTCTTTTTGAATTTCACGTATTAGAGAAATTTGATCTTCCTGGTCATAAATTGAGAAATTGTGTTTATAATTGATTTTATCAGCTTCAATTCTAAGAATTCTTGCAAAAATAGAATGGAACGTGCCTGCCCAGACACTATTTGCAATATCATCGCCGAGAAAGCTTGCGATGCGGCTTTTCATTTCGCGAGCAGCTTTATTTGTAAAAGTCAACGCAAGAATTTGATCAGACGGGATACCCATAGCAATAAGATAAGCAACGCGAGTAGTAAGGACGCGGGTTTTGCCACTACCAGCTCCCGCTATAACCTGCACAGGACCATTAATAGCTTTGACAGCAACCAATTGTTCAGGATTTAGTCCGTCGAGCAATTTTTCTATTAATTTCTCATCAATTCCAGAATTATCCATAACATCATTTCTTTTTTGGAGATTTAAATTGATTGGTTGATTTGCGCGGCATAGATCCTCGGTGATCTGTTGATTTTACAGGTTTGTTTTGGACCCCGGGGATAGACCTACCTTGAGATTCTGCAATTTCCTGAGCCTCCCGCATTTTCTTCTGCATCCAACCTTCTTTCTTAGGTAATTTTTTCAAATCTGCAAGTGTGAGCTTATTTTTTGAATATTTATTCATATATACTTGAACACCAATCGATAGGATATTGAACGTTAGATAATATAAATTCAATCCTGATGGTAAGTAATTGAATAACAAGGTCATAAAAATTGGCATTATATAAACCATCGACTTCTGCCGTGGATCTGTTATTGACATCCTTTGCTGGAAAAATAATGCTACACCCATCAAAAGTGCGAGCCCTGATATTTGATTTATGCCAAGAAATGAAAATCCGAATTTTACTATTGAATCGGGAACTGATAAATCTTTAATCCACCAGATAAATGGTGCTTGGCGTAATTCTA
>JAGOIG010000159.1 GCA_017995735.1 Candidatus Kapaibacterium sp.
TTTTGTAAAGTTTGTTATTGCTCGCTCATCTTGGTTATCTAGCATATATGCTTTACCAATATTGAAATAAATTAAATCTTTATTAATAGAATTCAAAAATTGATCCAGTATTGCATTATATTCTTCAATTGCTTTCTGATATTGCCCGCTTTGCAAATATATATTTGCTATATTTAATAATGAACGTTCCTCCAGGTCTCCACCTTTACCCAATTTGCTTGCCTGCTCGTATTTTGCAATTGCTTCTTCGGTTGAACCCTGAAATTCCAGGTATTTTGCTTCACTATATGTTTTCAATGCCATAATCATATTTTCATTTTCAGTAATAAACGAAGACAATTCCAATACATCATTTGCAATATCGGATTGCGGATCTGCCTGGATTTCAGCAAGTATTGATTTTGCTGTGTCGATTTTACCTTGATAATAATAGCATTTTGCTATATTGAATTTTGCTTGATTTATATAAATTGAATATTCACTTTGGCGGGTTTGTTCGCTTAGATTTATTATATTCTTGTAAATGTCTATAGATTTATCAATATTTTTCTCTTTTAAATATAAATCTGCAAGTTGCAATTGTGCATCAAGATATTTATTTGCTAATCCACGTTTTTGCTGTATTTTACTTAAATATTCAATTGCTTTTTTATTGTCGTGCAAATAATTAGCATAGATATTTGCTAGTGATATGTATGCATCACTTTCCTGCTGCGTATTTGGATAATCTTTTATTATTTGATTATAAATTGAAATTAGTTGTTTAATATTATCATCTGATAATTTTTTATCTGCTAAAAATTTCTGTTCCAATGCGCGTGCAAAACCATAAAGTGCCGATGGAGTATTTGCATTCTTTTTGCCTTGTTCAATAATCAGCGAATATGCTTTTATTGCAATATCATATTGCCCATCTGTATTGGAAGTATTTGCAAATCGAAGCACTTCAGCATAGTTGGAATTATACAGTTTGTCAATTTTCAAAGTAATTTCTAATGCTTTGTCGAAATCGCCAATATTTCGAGCATACCAGCTATATAAATATAAAATATAGGGATTCTCATTTGAAGTCGATAAAGCCCGATTGAGAGTTGATTCAATTATGGGTTTTGCATTCTCATTAAGCATCAGAGCATAAAGCTGCCCTTGTGCCAATGCAAGATTCTGGGTAGTTAGCAAATTATTAATGATTTCATCAAAACTATTCTGATAATCCCCCAATAGCGTATAAACCTTAACAAGTTCCTCGCTAAACATATTCTTAGAATTAAGTTTTTTCCTACCCACCAAAAGCACATCCCTTGCTCGGTCGTATAATTTAAATGAAATAAATGCTTGAGAAATAAGCAAATAATCATCTTGCGTTTTTGCAAGTTCCAAAGCTTTAGGCCAGGTTTCGTTTGCTTTTGCTATATCCCCTTTGAGCCAATAAGTTTGCGCCAAATATGTATAATTTATAAAATTCGGTACAAGCTTAATTCTTTCTTCGAGAAATTCAAGCAAATCATTATATTTATTTTGCTGTCCCAAAACACGCACATAGCAATCTATATATGTTTGATTAGTTTTATTAGAATTTGTCAATTGCTCGTAAATGCTCTCTGCTGATTTCAAATCGCCCGAACGTTCATATGATTGAGCAAGCTGGAATTGCCTCTGTTCAATATTTTGTGAAAATGCTAATGCTGGAATCAAAAGCAATACTGCAAGTATTATCTTTTTCATAATTATTATAAATATTAAAATTAAAGACGTAGAAATCAATCAAATCATTGAGAAATCAATATTTCTTCTTATTTTTCCATAATTTTCGGAGATGTTCTGCTATTTTTGCTTCCCTTCCATTATTTGTAGGAAAATAGAATTGTGTTGGCGGAAAATTTATCGGGAAATAATTTTCCTCTACAAAATGATTTTCAAATTCGTGAGGGTATTTATAACCTTTTGCATAGCCTTCCTCTTTCATTAACTTTGTAGGTGCATTTCTTAAATAAAGTGGTGGTTCAAGATTTGTATTGTTTCGTACAATTTCCTGAGCTGATACGAGTGTCATATATGAAGCATTGGATTTCGGGCAAGATGCGAGATAAGTCACACCTTGTGCCAGATTTATGCTTGCTTCGGGCAATCCAATCATTTGCACAGCTTGGAAAACCGATACTGCCACCATCAAAGCTGTCGGGTCAGCATTGCCAATATCCTCGCTTGCAAATATTACCATCCGACGAGCAATAAAAAGCGGGTCTTCGCCTGCCTCAAGCATCTTTGCCATCCATAGCATTGCTGCATCAGGATCCGAGCCCCGTAATGACTTTATAAATGCCGAAATTGTATCATAATGATATTCCCCTTTCTTATCATGAAGTGGGATTTTCTTTTGCATTGCGTTCTTTAAAATCTCTTTCGTTATATTGATTTTGCGAGTATCATATTTACGTGCTAATCTAAACGATGCTTCAAGCAAATTGAGAGCGCCACGAGCATCACCTGATGAATATTCATAAAAATCATCTATATCCTCAAATTCAAATTCATATTTTGAAAGAATTTTATCCTGTTTCGTTGCTCGTATCACTAATTCCTTAATATTATCGCTACTTAATGGATTGAGTTTATATACTTGCATACGACTGAGCAATGCGGGAATAACCTCAAATGATGGATTCTCGGTTGTTGCACCTATTAATGTAATAGTCCCGTTTTCAACAGAATGAAGCAAAGCGTCCTGCTGTCCCTTATTAAACCGATGAATTTCATCAATAAATAGAATTGTTCGTTTATTCCGTTTTAAATTTTTTTCAGCACGAGCAAGAACCTCTCGAACTTCCTTAACACCCGATTCAACAGCAGATATTCGCACAAAATCAGCACTCATTTCATTTGCAATAACATACGCTAATGTAGTTTTTCCGCTCCCAGGTGGTCCCCAAAATACTATTGAGGGTAAATCTCCATCTTCCACAAATTGCCTCAGAGGTCCCCATTGCCCCAGCAAATGTTCCTGCCCCAGCACATCGTCCATTGTGTTGGGTCGCATTCTCTCTGCAAGTGGGGGATTGATTTTGCTTGCTTGATTTATTGGTTCATCAGCGAATAATTTTTCTATTTCCGGATTGCTATTATCCATTATTTTTATTTTTCAACAATTTATAAACAATTATAATTATGATTTATTTTATTATGGAAAATTGAAATGTATTAAAAGTAAACAGGTAAATCATTATCCTCATCATCACTTTTTTGCTTTTTCTTTCGTTGCTTTAAAATTCTTTTCGCTTGCTCTTTTATTAAGTCTTGTTCATAAAGAATCAAACTATAATCCAATCGATTTTCGAGATTGCCCAGCACTTGATATGCCTCTGTTATTAAATAAAATAAACGCAATGACTCAGTATCTTTATTGAAATCAGGATGGAACAACCGCACAAGCTTGCGATACGCTTGCTTTATATCTTCGGTTGAGGCGGTGCGCTCCACTCCCAAAATCTTATAGTAATCTTTTATCTTCATTGCTTTTATCTAATTTTCAAAATTAATATGATTAATGAA
>JAGOIG010000160.1 GCA_017995735.1 Candidatus Kapaibacterium sp.
GCACTGTAAGATATAGTACTGATAAAGCAACACCTATTGGCATAGAAAAATATGCAAGCTCGGAACAAGACCGAACCAAATTATCAAATTCAGCGCTAATGCTTTTGCGTTCCAATAACTTAGCATTAACTAATTCAAATAAAGCATATAAAAATAAAGTAATAGAATTTAATAATTATCTAAAAGATAAAGATATACATCAAATCACTCGCATATTGCGTTTTATTTTAAATAAATAAATTACGACAAATAATAACATTATGTTAAAAAATAAAGTAAAATTTTCAGGTGTCGAATTAGCTGCAATTTTTGGCAATAATTCCCTGCAGAATATAAATTTAGATATGGAAACAATTGGAGTATCAATAGACACCCGAGATATAGAGCAAGGCAATATTTTTATTGCATTAGTTGGAGAAAATTTAGACGCACATTCAAAATTGCAAGAAGCTTTTGATAAAGGTGCAACACTGGCAATCGTCAATAAGAATTGGTATAAAAAGAACATCGATATTGCAAAGGATCTACATTTGATTATTGTAAAAGACACATTGAATGCATTTCAACGGCTTGCTCAATTTCATCGTTATAGATTTAATGGCGATATTATTGCTGTTGCAGGTTCAAATGGCAAAACAACAACAAAGGAAATGATTGCATCGGTTCTTTCGAAAAAGTATAAAATATTAAAAACTTATAAGAATTATAATAATCAAATTGGCGTTCCGCAGATGCTTTTGCAATTGAATGATGATATTGATTTTGCTATCATTGAGATAGGTACAAATTATCCAGGTGAGATAATGATTTTAAGTGAAATGATTGCCCCAACAGCGGGGATAATTACTAACATTGGCAAGGAGCATTTGGAAGGATTTATTGATTTGGATGGCGTCGAACTCGAAGAAACCACATTGCTTGGATATTTAAAGAAAACGGAAGGAATGTTTTTTTTGAATAATGATGACCCAAGATTGCGTGAATATTTCTGGATTTTGGATAGTAAATTTACCTTTGGAAGCACAGGGGAGTTCAAATCTAATTTAAATGCAAAAATAGATTTTGATGACGAGTTGCATCCAATTATTGATTTTTCTAATGAGGAGATTGATTTTACAGCAAAATTGCAATGTCAGGGACTTAATTTTGCTTATAATGCAATCGCAGCAGCAAGCGTCGGAGTGCATTATAATGTGCCAATTTCTGATATTCAAGATGCTCTTGAGAATTTTCAACCTGATAATTCAGAAAGCTATGGAAGAGGCATTGTGGAAAAGATTGGGGATGTGCTTTTGATTAATGATACTTATAATGCAAATCCTGATTCAATGAATTTAGCATTGCAAACATTGCAAAAATACAATCACGCAACCCAAAAAATTGCTGTGCTTGGTGATATGCTTGAACAAGGTGATGCATCAATTGATGAACATATTAATGTGCTTAAAAAAGCGAGTGAAATTGCCAATAGTATTTATATTTTTGGAAAAGAATTTAAACAAGCTTCTGACAAATTAAATAATTTAAAAATAAGGCACTTTGAAAATAAAGATGATTTATTTGAAAATCTAAAATCAGAAATATCATCTAATACAGCGGTCTTAGTGAAAGGATCTCGCGGAATGAAAATGGAGGAAATCACCGAAAAAATTAAGAAATATCTTCAGCATTAGATTTGCGTTTAGGTTTATCATTAAAAAAGAAATGATAAAAAAAGAAAAGTTCAGGAATAAATAACATTACAAGCGACAAAGTATCATGAGTGAAATATAGATTATTCCATGATTTGGGCCAAATAGCATAAGCAAGTGATGCGGTCAACGCCCAACCAATTGTAAAAAGCAATCCAATAAGCAATATTGCAAGTATGCCATCTTTTACTGACCCTTTTTGCCAATTTTTTGTAAATGCATATAATGCAACTATGATATTGATATGAAATATTAATAAATCAATCATTTTTATTAATTTAGAATTTTATAATAAACTAAATAAGCAAAATTATGGAAAAAAATCAAGAACTACAATTGGTTTTTGTCACTACAAATCATTACGAGAATGCTACAATGATAGCACGCAATATTATTTCAGAAAAATTAGCAGCGTGCTGTTCAATTGTACCTAATGTGACTTCCTTTTATTATTGGGAAGATAAACTAACTGAGAGCAATGAGTATTTGATGATAATCAAGACAACAACCGATAAAATCAACGAATTAGAAACCCGTATTCAGCAATTGCACGAGTATGAAGTGCCTGAAATTATTGCTATCGCAGTGTCAAGTGTCTCGCAAAACTATATGCAGTGGGTTGAAAATCTGCTCAATGTAAATAATAACATTATTTAGCAAACAGCATTTATTCAGATGTTTTCAGCCATTTGATTAAGTCCTTGAACGAAGGCTTTTTGCCATACATCAAAATACCGATCCTGTAGATTTTTGCAGCAATCCAAATTGAGAGAAATAAAGTACCAAGTGTCAATACAACCGATAAAAGTAATTGCCAAGAAGGAACAGTAGTCGCTGCGATACGTGCAGTCATTAGAATTGGTGTAAATGGTGGAATAAGAGACAAGATTGTTGCAAGTGTGCTATCGGGATTTCCCATTATTACAGGCATAAAAAGAATTGGTATAATTAAAGCCATTGTGATTGGCATTTGCAACTGCTGCGCATCTTCCTCCTGATTAACTGCTGAGCCAATTGCTGCAAATAATGAAGCATACATAAAATAACCTGCAAAAAAGAAGAATATAAAACCTATCCATACACTAATTGGTATTGTTGGAATTTCAAATGGAAGATTGCTGTTTGTTTGGGTCATTCCTGACATTGCTCCATTAATCATTTCAGTTGGATTTGAGTTTGAAAAGAACATCGGGAGCAGTGATGAACCTGCTATTGAGAGTATAATTATTATCACTCCCCAAATCAATAACTGGAACAATCCAACTGCCCCAATACCAAATATTTTACCCATCATTATTTGCATTGGTTTGGCTGATGAACTTAATATTTCCACTATTCGGTTCGCTTTCTCCTGTATCACTCCTCGCATTACAATGCCGCCATAAGCAAACATTAATCCATAAATTAAAAAGCCAAGAAAATACCCAAAAATTGAATAAAATTCAGTATAATCTTTTTCCACCCCCGCTTCTGTAACTTTGATACTTGATACATCAATACCATTTTGAACGAATTTAACTAATGAGCTATCTGCTTTTGCATCAAGTAATTTCTTTTCTAAAATAATATCACCTAATTTGTTTTCAACTGTCTCTAATAAACCAATACCACCTCCACCGGGGGTATAGATTTCAACTTTTCCTGTTTCCAGCACATTTGAAGGAATATGAACATAAGCATCTAATTTTTCACTTAAAATATCTTTTTTTAGTTCTTCGGGTGTTTTGCTAGTCAAGAAGAATTTATCTTTATCGGATTCTACAAGTAATTTTCCTATATAACCCGTATCATCAAGCACTGCCATTTGCTTGCTTGTTTCTCCTATTGAAGTTGTAGCAATCAAAGCAGGAATTA
>JAGOIG010000161.1 GCA_017995735.1 Candidatus Kapaibacterium sp.
AAAGTCACACTTGATGAGAATTTCGATGATTCGCGACTATATTATCTTAATATTAATCTTTCGCGATTTACTGGAAATGAAAATGATGATTTATCATTTTCTTTTAAATCATCAAGTATAGCAACCATAAAGATTCACGATGGACCAATTGAAGAGTTAAAGCCATATTATGATTCTATTTATTATATACGAGCAGGGAGAAAAATCACTATTGCTGTTCCCGAAAGTAATAAAGTTGAATATCCTTCTTTCGATGATGTAGAATACAAATTTGACCGCTGGATTTGCCCTGATAATCCTGCTATCCTGCAAGGTGTGGCAGATACACTCCCCGAAATAGAAATTGAATTAACTTGCGAAAACGTCAAGCCTGAACTTAATTTAATACCTTTATATAAAATTATAACTTTTGACACTATTAAAGTAATTCGAGCGCGCAATTCGTTCGGGCAAATAATTGGGAAAATTCGCGTATTCGATCCTTATAAAACTCTTGATGATACAACATTTATTTTTAGAACAAGTATGAGCGAATATCTTTGCTATGATTTAGATGAGAACACAGGATTTTCTAATTGGATAATAAATGGACAAAATACAGAGAATAGATCGCTTTGTATTAATGAAGAAACACTGGGAGGACTGGGATTATTGGGAAAAGCAAGCACTTGGCAACCAGTAATTATTGAAAATGCAACGCCTTGCTCAACAATCGAACTTACTGTGACACTTCAAGGTACTGACGATATGAATGTCCCCAACGGTATAGTGTCAATTCTACCTGAAATGAAATATTCATATCATAGCGATACTCTTATTCTTCATTTTATTCAAGACCAAACGGATCCAAGAAAAGCACAAGCTCAATTAACATTACCAAATATTTCGCCAAACAGTTTTACTTTGATATTTGATGATCCTGTTCGGTTACCTGCTGAATATGAATATTTGACCTGCAATTTTATGCAAGATCCTAGACGAAATAAGGGCGGCAGTGGATATCTACAAGCATTTTCGAGAGAACTTGATATGCGCGCAACTGATAATAAGATTCATTACAGTATGCTCATACCGGGCACCCAAAATAATAATTGTAATAATGAAATTGAACTTGTAATAAGACCAAAACGAGTGTATATCGATATTGAACTAATAATGAAGAATATGATAGGTGTTTTACCCAATAATTCTTTGGTGGGTGTGGAAATATACGATGAAAACAACAAGAAAATAGAACCTAATAATCAATATTCTGTTAATAAAATAATCAGTCGTATTTATACAAATATAGAGGATAATTATGCTGATCGTTATCAGATATACGAAGTTCCTATTAATACTACATTGAAATTCGCACCGTACTTTGATTCAAAATATGCTTATAAATTTTATAAATGGGATTCAGGTGGAAGTAGTGGGAAGTATTTATATAAGCCGATTTCTGATAATCCAAAACCATATACAATTGGTCCATTTTTGATTACAAAAGATACATTAATCCGCGCAAATTTTGATGTGGGATTTCGATTGGAAAGCATTCGTTATTTTCGAGAAGATGGAGAAGCGATTACAATAAGCACAGAAAACGACATCGATATTTTGCCTGGAGAACGAGATGAATCAAAGTTGATGGGCTTAAATGCAAATGTTGGGTATAAACTTCCTCCTAATTATAGCGAAGGTAGAGGACTAGGTACAAGTCGTATACATTTTATATTTAATAAAGGTTTAGATATAGATCGATGGGATTCAAGCGCAATTACAATAATGGATTATACACTTTTAAATAAAAACAGATTGGATGGTTATGAACCTCAAATATTTTATTGTGTTGAAGGCTGGCCTAATTATAATATCTATGGTAACACTGATTTTCTTACTTCTGATGGTAAATTCACGATTGCATCTGTAATAGTAAGAAAGATGGATTGGAATAAAGATTATGGTTTTGGATTAACTCCTTTGTCTATGATAAAAATACTAATTAATCCAAAGCTAATTATTGATGAAGATGGAGATACCCTTTCAAATGTTTCTACGCCGATTCTATCAACTCGATATCCTATGTGGCAGATATACGTTGAAAAAGCCCGTCGAGCAAATAGAAAAATATCGATTGGTGATTATGGTACTTATGGCTTTCTTTGGCTCCAAAATAGTGACACAACTCTAACAGGAAAAATTCTGTCGATGGATTTTTCTAATTTTGGTTATGGGTCTAGTTTACGAATCCCATTTATTAATGGTTTTGATGGATATATTTGGAACGAAATAAAGGAGTCAGCATTTATCGAACAACTTGGTTCTCATAGCTATTTAGGAATGGGTTATTTATTTTTCGATCCTGATTGCGGTACTTGGTCAGAACCTTTTCACTTATACCCTGCACTCATTGAAAAAGTTGATGAAATTGCTAAAACAAAAAATGCAAAAGAATGGAGAGCCGGACAATATCTAAGTTTGGCAGCAAATTGGTTAATAGAACCCTGGCACTTATGCCACGACGATATTGATGATTTTATAGGAGAAGCAAGCTTGCTTGCTAGACCAAATCAAGGAAATTATTGGGATTTTTCACCTAAATCTCGTGTTTTAGGTCCTAATTATCAATCTGGGTACGCTCCATATATACCAATGTATAGATGGAATTACTACAAACTAAGAGCATCAGATATTGATTTATATTTTACAACAATTTTACATTAATATATGAGGAATAATATGAAAAAAATTATTATCGCATTTTTAGCTATTCTATTCTCGTTATCTACTGTGTATTCTCAATACGATCCCTGGGTCCCCATTAAATTAGATGATGCATATAATTATGGGGATGTGGGTATAATTAATGTTATTAATGGTTATGTATTTATGGGGTCTGGGCGAGGATTATACGTAATACCCAAGGACGAAGCTTATGCAGGGGGGAATTGGTTAATGGTGCATTTTTCACAAAATGATTCTGACGAAGTAGGAGTGAATGCTGTCGTTGGGAATGAAAATATTATTTGTGTAGGTTCATATGAAGGTTTGTATATTTCCCACGACTTTATGCAAAGTTGGGAACAATATCTTAATGGCAAGGAAGTATATTCTATTGCTGTAAAGGATAATATGATTTTTGCAGGTACAGCTGGGGATGGCTTATATGTCTCAACAGATGATGGGGGGACTTGGTCGCAAATTGCGTTTCAGAATATTACAGTTTACTCATTAGATATTATTGGAAATAATATCTTTGCGTCAACAATGACAGGCGATGAAGATAATCCATTTTATGTTGCATATCTTTCAACCGATAATGGCGCAAATTGGAAGCAATTAGACCTAAGTTCTTATCCAATGATATATTTTAGAAATCTAGGCAATGATATTTATGTTGCTTGTTATGGGAATGGGATTTATAAATCTACAGATAACGGTGACAGTTGGGTATCAGTAAACTCACCAACTCCATTAGTATTTTCATTAGCAATAAAAGAGAATAATATATTCACAGGTACACACGATGGTGTATTTTTATCAAAGGATTATGGAGAAAC
>JAGOIG010000033.1:0-6614 GCA_017995735.1 Candidatus Kapaibacterium sp.
GCCCTCTATCTGATAGCCATCGGAAATCAGCATTACACGCTCTCCAAGAATATTATATATTGCAATTGTGACGCTCTGTGCATTGCTGATATTATATGTAAATCGAATTAAATCATTTGCTGGATTTGGCTCAATTGCTGAAAGAACGATACCATTCCCATATTTTATTACCGCATTCTTTATATCTACTTTTTCTTCTACTGTTATAAAATTTTCCTTTATTGTTGAAATAAATACATCCTCATAACCCACCGTAAGCTTTACTGTATAGAATCCAGGAACTATATAAGTATGAAATGGGTTCTGGACATCACTAATTTTTCCATCTCCAAAATCCCATTCCCAATTAGTTGTATATCCCGTTGATTTATCAATAAAATTGACATCTAATGGAGCATTTCCCTTTGTCTTATCCGCTTCGAAGTTAGCAACTATGTTATTGATCAAATTTATATCATTTTCATTAGTTAATGAGCAACCATAAAGATTTGTTTTTGTTAATTGGATTTTCCCCTTCTTATTATTCCCCCAAATGACATTGATTGATATACCTGTGTTGCTTCCTACAATTTCTCCTCCCGAAACAGACCATACTAATTTATCACCTCCTATTGCTTTTGCATCCTCATAATTTTCTGAACTTCCAAAATCGGGGGCAATATTGCCCTTTATCTCTATTTCTGGCATAGGTACTTCTTTTAAATTGACACTTTCTTGCATCATATATACACAATTTCCCTTGAGTGATATAGCTTCTACTGTGTAAATGCCAACTTCTTTTTGTTTGCCAAAAGATATATACTCGCCTGTCCCATTTATAGGATTGCCAACAGGATAACCATTCCTTAGTAATTGATATTTGAAACCAGTTTCAGAACTAAACAATCCTATATCTTCACCATCGCTCCCCGAACAAAAATATTGTCCGCCCATAATTGGAGATTTAGTTGCTGCATTTATGATTTTAATTGTTATTTTGCCAAGCATATTATTTTCACATCCGCCTGAATCTGTTATCGCTTTAATTGAATACTTACCTTCTTCTGTTATAAAGCCAAAACTTATTTCACTTCCTGTCCCATCTTCTGTCAACATCTGTCTTTCTCCCTTAAGAAGTATATATTTGACATTTTTTTGGCTTCCGCTCAATCCAATTTCAATACCATTTTGGTCTTGACAATAAAATGTATCAATAGACTTATCAAAATATTTATTGCCACTTTTTATTAAATATTGAATCGGAAGGGAGATTTGCTTGACATAAATATCTCTATTCATCATACTTACACAACCACTTGGGGAAATCGCTTCGACGGTATAATTTCCCTCATCTTTATAATATCCTAATGATAATTTTTCACCAGTCCCTACGATAACATTTCCAATATTAACATTATTTTTCTTTACTTGATAATGATAGTTTTTCTGACTACTATCTAATTCAAGCAAAGCGCCTTCATTATTATTACTACAATATAAACCACTACCAACTACATTAAAGACTAATGGCACAGAATAAATGGAGATAGGACCAAAATTTGAACTAATTATTTCTGGATCGGAACTAACAATTCTTAAGACATATTCATTACTTGCTGAAGCGGTATCGGGGATTTTGCAACTTATTTTCCCACCTTTTGTACTTACCATTGAACCTATGTAGACTGGATTACTAAAACTTCCTAAACAATCAGAAAGCTGCGCTGTAAAGACATTATCAGTATTAAATACACCAACAGTATTATATGAAATTGAGAGAGAATCGCCCACACATAAAAGCGAATCATTAATCGATAAAATGCTTATAGATGATGTAGTTATAACATTAAGGCTATAATCCTCGACCTCACCATATAAAGAAAAATCGCACGGATTTGGAGTTGAATTAAAAGTCATACGAATACGCATTCGCGTAGTGCCCGCAGATGCAGTAATTGGTACATTAATATAACCTGAAAATGTCCATCCATTATCGCTTGTTGCAAGAATGTAAGTTTCGCCTGAATCATTAAAATCACAATCTTGGTTCCAATCAATAAATACACTGACATTGTCCTGTGGAGATGCATTGCCGTTAGTTACAATTATTGTATAATTTGAATTAATTGATACATCAGTACTAAGTGAAGTATAATTAGCAACGCTTGATTGGGTATAAGAAGTTTTATCAATATCTCCAAATTTAACGCGATGAATATACTCTTGATCGGGTGTCTGAATAGTCGGAGCACATTGAGAATAATCACATTTTGAATATACCCGAATGGATATAATATACATAAAAATAATAAAATATATTACTAATAGAAAGGATTTATTATATGCTTCCATAATTTTTAAAAGTACATTTTTAAATAATATAAAATTATAAAAATTAAATAAAATTTATTAAGTTTTGTTAGATAATATTTTTTTTTTAATTTCGTAAAAATAAAATATTGTAATGTTGTAATTATTATTACAAATTTTAGTAGTATTGAAAATTGAATATTGAATTATTAAATTATAAGGTGTATTATGAAAAAATTATTTTCAATCTTCGTGATTTTCCTTGCAATAGTTAGCGCGAATCTATTTGCACAGAAAATCGAGCAACCAAAATCTCAGTTCTTTATAGAAAATAAAGGGCAATGGGATAATCAAGTGCAATATCTTGCACGTCTTGGTGGGCTGAATTTGTGGATCACAAATTCAGGTGTCGTCTATGATTATTATAAAATAGAACGGGACGAAAGGCATACGTTAGAGTCAGGCGAACCCAATCCACGAGCGGGTGAAGTCAAAAAGATGTGGGGACATGTAATTAGTTCAAAGTTCATCGGAACAAATGAACATTTTACTCCGCAAGTATTTGAGCAACGCGAGGCATATTACAATTATTTCATTGGAAATGATCCAGCAAAATGGGCGTCATTTGTTCCACTCTATGGCTCTGTGCAATTAAATAATATCTATAATGGTATTGATGTCCGGTATTATTATGATAATAACCTAGTTCGATATGATTGGATAGTGCGTCCAGGTGGAGATCCAAGCAAAATAAGAATTAAGTTCGAGGGGCAAAATGGAATGCGCGTGAATGAGAAGGGAGATTTAATATTGCAAACCTCACTTGGCGAAGTGGAGCATGCAAAATTGCTTGCTTATCAAATGCAGAATGGAACACAAAATGTAATCGAATGCAAATTTAAAGATGAAGGGAATGGCATTGTTTCGTTTGAACTTGGGAGCTACAATCCAAATCAAGATTTAATTATTGACCCCTTAGTATTTAGCTCATATTTGGGCGGTACAAGTAGTGATTATGGATATTCTGTAGCAGCAGATGATTTCTCAAATGCATATATAACAGGTTACACTTCATCTAGTAATTTTCCAACAACAACAGGTGCATACGACCAGATTTATAATTCAACGGATGTATTTGTAACAAAAATGGATCCAACGGGGTCCTATTTAGTCTATTCAACATATTTAGGTGGAACATCGGGAGAATATGGATATGGAATAGCAGTAGATGGCTCAGGAAATGCGTATGTAACGGGGTATACATATTCATCCAATTTTCCGACAACATCAGGATGCTGGGATAATTCTTATAGTAGCTATGATGTCTATATAACAAAATTGAATTCATCTGGTTCAGCGCTTGTTTATTCTACATATCTTGGAGGTACTTCAAGCGATTATGGTTATGGAATAGCTGTTGATGGTTCAGGGTATGCGTATGTAACGGGGTATACATATTCGAGCAATTTTCCTACAACATCAGGATGCTGGGATGCAACTTATAATTCAACTGATATATTTGTGACAAAAATGAATCAAAATGGAACGGGGCTTGTTTATTCTACTTTTCTTGGTGGCACTTCATCCGATTATGGGTATAGAATTGCAGTAGATGGTTCAGGTTGTGCTTATGTTACAGGATATACTGGATCGAGTAATTTTCCCACAACTGCGGGTGCTTGGGATACTTATTATAATTCAACAGACGTATTTGTTACCAAATTCAACTCAACAGGAACAGGCTTAGTTTACTCAACTTATCTTGGTGGAACATCCTACGAGTATGGATATAGTGTAGCGGTTGATGGTTCAGGTTGTGCTTATGTTACAGGATATACAAGTTCAAGTAATTTTCCAACAACTGCTGGTGCTTGGGATAATTATTATAATTCAACTGATGCATTTGTTACCAAATTCAACTCAACAGGAACAGGCTTAGTTTATTCTACATATCTTGGAGGTACTTCAAGCGATTATGGACAGGGCATTGCTCTTGATGATATTGGGAATGCCATTGTTGGGGGTTATACAGGTTCAACAAATTTCCCAACTACATTTGATGCTTTTGATAATACAGCAAATGGAAGCAATGATGCTTTCTTTACTATCATAAATTCAGATGGTTCTAACCTTGAATATTCAACGTATCTGGGTGGTTCAAGTTATGATTATGGTTATTTGTATAATTGCGTAGCTTATGGTGGGAATAATGCAATAATTGCGGGATATACAGGATCAAGTAACTTTCCTACTACTTTCGGTGCGTATGATAGAACATATAATGGAGTTGAAGTATTCGTTGCTAAATTCGATGTCGGACCACCAAGAACGATAACAATTGAATCCATTAGTGCCTCGGAATTTTGTGCGGGTGAGGATATAACAGTATCATTTTCAATCGGAGGTATCTATTTAGATGGTAATGTCTTTTCTGTTCAGCTGTCTGACGAGAATGGATCTTTTACATCTCTTACAAAACCGACAGTAATAGGAACATTGGCAGGAGTGGATGCAGGCACAATCAATTGCACAATTCCTGAGGATGCCCCACCGGGAATGTTCTATAAAATTAGGATTGTTAGTTCAAAACCAACTATAACTAGCCCAGATAATGGATATGATTTAAAAGTTATGCCATTCCCATTTCCATTCAAAGTTATTGGCGATGGTGCATATTGCGAGGGAGATTCCAAAGGAGCGGAAATTAAGCTTGAAGATAGTGAGGAAGGGACATTATATGAGTTGTACAGAGATGGTCAAAGTACTGGAATACAAATAATCGGCACCGGCAAAGAACTAAGCTTGGGTTACCATAAAACCCCTGGGAAATATACAATTGAGGGAACAACTCAATTTGGTTGCAAGCGATTTCTAACTGCTGAAGTTGATGTCCGAATGATTCCAACTCCAAAACGCTATGATATGATAGGTGGTAGCAAAGTATATAATGAACCTGGTGATGGCACGTATTGCGAAGGTGAGTTGGGAGTGGCAATAGGATTAAGTAATAGTGATGAAGGTGTTCAATATCAGCTCAAATTAAATGGTGAAAATATTGGTGTTCCTGTGTTGCCTACGGGTCAAGAGATAAGTTTCGGGTTTTTCACAGAAGAAGGAACCTATACCGTTGAAGCCTTTACTGTTATAGGTGGATGTCCAAATGAAATGAATGGAAGTATCACAGTCCGGAAAATACCTGCTCCGACTAAATACACCGTGACCTCTACGGGAAAATATTGCGAGGGTGAGGAAGGTGCTGAAATTACATTAAGTGGCTCGCAACCCGGTGTAATCTATCAATTGCAATTTAATGGTGAAAATATTGGAGCACCTGTCGATGGAACGGGGAGTGGCATCAGTTTTGGGAAATTCAAAGATGAGGGTGTTTATACAGTTATAGCACAAACAACCAGTATGGGATGTTCAACGCTAATGGAAGGAGAAGCACGCACGCATAAAATACCGAAGCCAAATACATACAACATTGCGGGATTGGATTACTTCTGCACAGGTAGCGAAGGATCGGAAATAATCCTTAGCAATTCTGATGTTGGAGTATTATATCAACTAATGATGGATGGCAATCCTGTGGGTGCACCAATTGCTGGAACAGGAAAAATCTTGAGCTTAGGGAAATATAATGTTTCAGGCACATATACTGTGGTAGCGATGACAATCGATGGAAATTGCACAAATGAAATGAAAGGAAGTATTCACTTGCGTGAAATACCTGCCCCTGAAATCCAAGTATCAGGCAATATGACACCTGAGTTTGGGAGCACAGAGAATTATGAAGATGCAAAAGCAGCAGAGGGCGATCATTATGAATGGAGCGTTTCTGGTGGTAAAATATTAGGGAGCAACACGACAATATCAATAAATGTTGAATGGGGAAACAATAAGAGCGGAAAGATAAGATTAATAAAAACAAATGCATATGGATGTTCGACTACGCTAGAAATAGATATTAATTTAATAAACAATATAAGAGCCGATTTTGAAGCAGAAGCAACCACAGGATATGCACCATTTGAGGCAAAATTCACTGACAAATCAACAGGTTATATCACATATAGGAATTGGGATTTTGGAGATGGGAAGATGAGCCCACAGCAGAACCCAACACACGTATACACGCTACCTGGCAAATATACAGTAAAGCTCACAGTTGGATATGATGATGTACTTCTTACAGAGACAAAATCTAATTTTATAGAGGTAAAAAGTAGTGCGGGAGTAAATAAGGAGCAAATCATTTCAAACAATGGATTATCGTTAAATTCAATTGAACCAAATCCGTCAAATAATGTCATCCGATTTAGCTA
>JAGOIG010000033.1:6714-16742 GCA_017995735.1 Candidatus Kapaibacterium sp.
GGACCCCTATATTATTTAAAGCCAATCACAAGGCTTTTACCAAAATCGGTATTAATTCTATATAAATCATCGAACCACGCTTCACGCAATGCAAACCAAATATCTGTATCATTAAAAACATCTCCACCGATTGTATTAACAAGCAAATTCAAGGATTGCAAAATTGCTTCTTTAGGACCAGTTCTTTCATCATTATACATTGTTTCAAATATAGCAATAACGCCTCCAAAATTTAATGCATTATATGCTTTTTTCAGTAATTCAAGTGTTGTTGAATATGGATATTCACTCAATACATCTGCAATAAAAATAAAATCATATCCTTCTCCAATTTCATCTTTAATAAAATCGCCTCCATACGTAGAAATTCGCTCTTTTAATCCAGATCTATCGATAAATTTTTGAGTAATAGGAATAACTTGAGGCAAATCATACGCTATTACCCTTAATTTTGGATAAATTTTTGCAAATTCAATTGAGTAAATTCCCGAACCTGCTCCCAAGTCAAGCATTTTTAAGCAATTTTTTAAAGGAATTGATGGCACAATTTGACTTGCATATTGTTTAGATTCGTGATATGATGCAAGAATGAAAGACTCAATCCATTTCACATCTTTTTCCCAAAGATTTTGGTATTTTCTTGGAATACCTTCTTTAACAGTATATGTTAAATCGCTCCAAACATCCCATAATGATGCAATATGGGTCAGATTTCCAAGATAATTTGGACTATCATTGCTTAAATAAAGTAATGTATCGACCTTATTAACATACAAGCTCATTTTTTTTTCGAGAAAACCGAAATTTACCAATGCATTAAGAAGACGTCCCAAAGCATTTTCATTTACTTCGATCTCAGTGGCTAATTGATGAAGATTTTTACCTTCATTCCCAATTTTCGAAAAAATATCAAGTTCTAGACTTGTAAATAAAATTCTGCTTATTTGGAACCCTTGCGCTATTTCTTTGTAATACATTGGCTTAGGGTCTACTACTAATCTTTGTTCAGAAATTTTCATAATTGTAATTTTTTTATATTCAAATTACTAAAATAAATATAAAAAATGAACAAAAATTATCAATTCTGAAGTGCTGATTTTTGGGTAATAATATTTTCTAATTCCTCTTCATCTAAATAATAATGGGCATTACAATATTGACATACAAGTTCAGTTTGATGAAGATGTTGCATTTCCTTGAGTTCTTCAAGATTAAGTAATGAAAGCTTTTGAATGAAACTTTCTTTAGAACAGCGACAAAAGAAATCAAGTATCTGACTTTTTAAAATATCAAAATCAAAGGGGAGGTGATTTTTCAAAAATTCGATTGATTGATTTTCATCGCAAAGAATCGCTTCTTCAAGAGATTTGATTTGATTCATGCTATTATAGATTTTCTCTAAGTCGTTGCGTTTATATCCCGGCATAGCCTGTACCATCAATCCACCTGCATATTTAATTATACCATCTGAATCTAATTCAGCAGAAATAATAACACCAGTTGGAATTTGCTCAGATTTATAATAATAATAACTGAGATTTGCGTCAATATCACCATCTTGTAATTCTATAATCCCTGTCAAAGGTTCAGCATGGTCATAAAGAATACGAGTTACCATAAAATAACCACTTCCAATTTCAATATTCGAATTTGTAAGATTATCATTTATCTGAACATAACCTCTAATTTCGCCATTCTGGCTAGCTTCGCCTAATACTTTTTTAAAATATCCATTTGAAATCAGTTCAATAATGGCGCGTTCTTCTCCTTTTAAAGTGGATGCTATAAGGGCTGCAGCAGTCATTATTTTTGAAAGCAAAATGGATGCTTTCGAATTTAAATTATGTCGTTCCGCTGCTTCACGAGAGAGATTTGTACTCTTTACAAAAATTGCTCGAAAGCAGGCGTTCTTTGCCAGCAATCGTATGGAACGGTCACGATTTATTAAATGAGAATATTTTTGTTCCACAATACTACATTAATGAGAATAATTTATTTACTTCTTCTATGATTTTTTTATCAACATAAGACGATTTAAGTACCTTATCATTTGAATATAGAAGTTTGGCTGTATCAAAATCTTTTTGAGAAAGCTTTATACCTGCTAAGATAAATAATCTAAATCCTTCGATATTCTCATCAGTGCTTTGAAAATCAAGCCAGTGCTCTGCTATTTCAAGATTATTCTCAGATAAATTAATTTGTGCTAAGCGAATTTGTGTCATTTCATTTTGTTCTATTGAGAGCAATTTAGAATTAACGATTTCTTGAAAGCTGGATTTTGCTTCTGAATAATTACCTAAGCTAAATTGAGTGCTTGCAAGATGATATTTTAAGTAATAATCATTAATAGATTTGTTAGTTTCTTGCTTTAAAATCTCAAGATTTCGCATTTTCTTAGATTGGTCTTCTTCATTATATCCATAATGATTTATGTAAATATCTGATTCAATAATTTTCAAGCCCATATTCTCAATACTTTCACGAATTTGTTCGTGAATGCGGCCTGTAAAAATAATTTCGGGATTATTGCGAAATATTCGTGTATAGCGATGAGTACTATATTGTTCACGGTCGTCATTTAGATAATTTTTAATAATTACATTTATTCCACCAATATTGCTATCATTTAGTAAATACAAATTACTTTTGAAACTTTCTTCATCCAGTATTTCATCAGAATCAATAATCAGTATCCACTCTTTTCTAGCAAATTTCAATGAAAAATTTCTTGCTTCTGAAAAATCATCGTTCCATAAATAGAAATAAACTTCGGCGCCAAGCGATGAAGCAATTATGGGAGTAGAATCATCGGAACCCGTATCAACCATAATAATTTGGTTACAATAGGGTAAAATCGATTGAATTGTATCGCTAATTGTATCTTCTGCATTTTTAGCTATTATTGCAGCAGAAATTGATAAATCATTCATATATTTGAATATTTAAATATTTAAAAATCATAGCCTAATGAGAACATATATTGAGGTTTAGACCAGACACGATACATATTGCTCCAAGCAATATCGAGTTTTATGGGTAATCCAAGCAGATAAGTGCGCACGCCTATACCTGCGCTCATAAGTAAATCAGCGGGATGTGGAGTACCATTTAGATCTTTATAAGTCGATTTAAATGAATTAGTCCATACTCCACCAATATCATAGAAGATTGATCCCATCACCCCTTGGAATAGAACAGGAATTGGTCCCGCAAGTAATGCTGTAAATAATGGGAAACGCAATTCAGCATTGGATAAAAAGAATTTTGTCCCATATCTCTCCCCGACTGCCCAGCCTCGCATCGGCATATTAAATTGCATAAATCCGAAATCAATTGGGTCATCAAATGGCATATAATTACCTGTAAATTTTGCATTTATCCAGTTTTCAGTGCCACCAAGAAAATACTTTTGAGGATCAGGTCCAAAGCTGCCACCTGCTGCTCCCCGAATTGCAAATGTCAAGTAATTTTCGATAATTGGTTGATAATATCTAAAATCAAGATTTACGTTATAAAATGATTTTGCATTAGATGTAATTTTAGGGGAAGCCAACGCTTCAATATAATATCTTGCACCCATCATTGGACCAAACCATCCCCAAAGAGTATTATCAAACACATAACGAATACGCGGTATAAAAAGCATCCTTTCAATTGATGGCTCTGTTGGATAATCAACATTGTTTCTTGATAAATCCATCCAGCCAAGTCCAAATTCAAATCTCCTAAATAAATCAAACGGCAAAGATGCGTCGACACTTATCCCAAAATTCCTATATCTATAGAGCATATAATTACTTAATATCATATAAGCTGCACTATTATAAAGCGTAAAAGACCAATCGATTAGATTCGGCAAATAACTATAATTAATTAAAAATGAGCTATTTTTTACATCTGTCATTAAATATGCTTCAAAATATACGCGATTATCTCCGAGTACATCGCTAAACATCATCTGTGCTGTTCCCTCTAATCCATAAAAAGTGTTGTATCCAGGATTGCCAAGAATAATATCAGGTGAAAATTTGAGCTTATAATTGCGCTCCACAAAATTAGTATCGCTTGTAATATATTCTCCACTTGTAGTTGTCAATTGCCTTGCTTCAGTCTTTTTTAAAGCATCGGGGTTAGGTGTCGCAAACAATTGTCGCTCAAAATTTATTTCAAAATCTCCATATCCTTCCAATGTATCTTGTACTTTGACACTATCGGGTTTGATTGTTATATTTTTTGTCATTTCAGCTATTACTTTTTCTTTTTGCTGTTCAGATTCCCTGTATTCCGTCAAAGGCAAAAATGGTATTTCCACATTCTTTTCTAATGGAAAACGCATAAGATATATATCATATCCTCCATCGACCTGGCCTGTAAAAAGCAATTTGCTTCCGTCAGGAGAAAGAGACAATTGAGAAATTCCAATTAAGGAATTGGTCTTTGGTTTTGTGGTTAAATTTTCTAAATCTAATTCATATATATTACTTATTCCATTTTCATCAGAAACATAAAGCAATTTATTAGCTTTATTATTTACTGCTAAGCTTGTTTTTTGATACGAAGGTGTGAATGTTAATCTTTTCATTACTTTTTTATCAATAGACAAAGAATATATATCTTGCGAATTTATCTTGTGATTCCACATTTTAAAATCATTCATAGATATATCAGTTTTAAGATTATCACCTCTATCTGAAATAAAGTAAATTGTTTTACTATCGTCAGACCAAGTAAGGTACATATCCGAAAACACATCATTAGTCAAATTTGTCAAGGTGCTTGATTGCAGATCATAGATAAAAATATCGCTTTGGCAAGGCAATGTCGCAATAAAAGCAATTTGTTTTCCATCAGGCGACCATGCTACCGACGAAATTGATTTCAAGCCCCAGCTTAGCACATTATATTTTCCCGTGTTTGCATTGACAATATATATTGCATTTTCTCCGCCATGCTTTGCTGATATTGCAATTTTCTCACTCTTTGGGTCCCATGAAATACCCGGAGTAACAACATTCAACTCTTCAAAATCAAGTTGGCGAAGACTTGTAACAAGTTTCTTTGGTGTACCCTTTTCATCTAAATCTCTTATCCACAATCCAAAGAGTCCATCCTTATCAGAAATATAAGCAAATTTCTGGCCATTAGGTGAAATTGCAGGAGATGAATAGTAATAATTATGAGTTTTTTTATGATTTGTCAAATGGTCGGCAAATTCATCAGGATCTTGAAATACCTTTAAATCGGGTAAATACATCTTTTTCATATCTTTTACCCATTTTTCGGAGAATTGATCTAATTTCATATTGAATGTGCTTGAAAATGCCATATCAACATTTCTATATGAATTCAGCTTATTAATAAGCTCACTAATTTTATCTTCGCCATAATTTTGTGCAATATACCAATAAAAAGTTTGCCCGCAACGATAAGCAGAATAACCATCCAAGTCCTTTAATTCAGGTAATAACTGGCTAATTGTCAAATCGCGCATATACATATCGGTCAAAGTGGTAAGTGTGCCAAGACTTTCCCATTCGGCAAGTCCCTCATTCATCCATATTGGAATCTCGAACATACTATTTGTAGATAGAGAAGTTTGAAAGGTTCCACCATAGAACATATCATTCAAAACAGCGTGAGTAAGTTCGTGTGCAATAACGTGGCGAAAGCTCTCGTAATTGCCATCGAAAGGTAAAACAACTCGATTTTTAAAAAGTTCAGTCACGCCCCCTACACCTTCGGGTAAATATTCCGATACAATATTTGTTTGTTGAAATTGGACATGTGAATTATAAACAATTATTGCAATACGCTGATTTATAGAGTAATTCAAATCATTTTGCAATTTAACAAGTGCTTTCTCTGCTTGAAATGCTGTAAATTCGCCAAGATATTTAGAACCCTCGTTATAATAAACATCGAAATGTTCTGATTGAATATATTTCCAATTGAAATGTTCATATTGTACTTTGTTTTTTCCGAATTGAGAGAAAGCAAATTGAGAATTGTAAAATACAAGTATTAATATTGCAATGCATATAAAGATAATATTTTTTTTCATATAATTTATGAAAATAAATTTCAAAAAATATATAAATTTGACGTATAGTTTTATCAATAAGTTTAAAAGAAAAGAGATATTATTAGAATTAGAAAAGTATAGAAGATAAAAATGAAATTTTGCTAATAGGAAAAAAAGTTATAATTTTGTATTTTTAAAAAATGGTCAGGTAGCTCAGTTGGTAGAGCAATGGACTGAAAATCCATGTGTCGGCGGTTCAATTCCGTCCCTGACCACATTCCTTAATGTTTCAAAACGAAATTTATTTCACACAGTGTTGTTCCCTTTATTAAATAAGTTTTACTGTTAGGAAATTTGATAAAATTGGGATTAGTACGCTCAAGGGAAATAGTATATGTGCCTGAAGGGAATTTTGTGGAATCCAAAAAATCTTTTTCAGTTATTGTAAATTCCCCATCATCTCTAATATATCCTTCTATACTTTGAAAATTAAAATTAGGATTCTCAGATTCCCCGTAATTCATCACAAAACGAACATAACCATTATTAGTAGCGTTCCATTTAAGGACAGTCTTGCGATCAGCATAAAGAATTTTGCCAGCAGGTGGATATTCGATTTTTATTGCGGGGGGTATAGTAATAAATGTATCAAAAGCGGGATCGATATCACTTATTTGAATATTAATATGATTAGACTGCGAACCACTATAAATTGGTGCAGTACTGCTAAAATATTCATTATAAGTTCCAGTTGATTTTAATGATGTATCATTAATTTCGATACTTTTTATAGGTACACAATTAGTATCTGTGGGCTCAGGGGGATACGGAAAGCTTTTATCCCAAAAACGAGCCATAGAAATATAAAAAGTATAAGATAAATTAAGATAGCCATCATTATTATTTATTGAATATGTAAGAAGGGAAATCTCCCCATAGATATTTGTAGTATCTAACATTGCAGCATATTGTTCATCAGAATATGATTCGTCGGGTTCAACTCCGGAACCCAAGCCTAATGCGTTGGATTTTACTACGGGCGTTGTGGGATTATCATCACAACTTGCAAAAACAAAAATACTGAATAAAAATATTGCCCACAATTTTAAATTGAACAACTTTTTCATTTTTCACCTACATTTATTTCAAATAATATAAATTTCTTGCAAATTCTCTAATTACAATTTAAATAAAAAATATTAATTATTAATATATTAAGAATATGTAATGCTTTGAAATTATTAGAACAATAAATATTCTGTAAATCTACGCAAATTAAGTGTGTAAAATTTTTAACATACTATAATTCCTTTTATTTGCTTAAATTTGAAATTTTATCATAATTATTTTTGAAAAAACTCTCTCAAAACGGATTTAAACCCAAATTATCTAAAAATGAGATGAACAATACTCTCATTTTTAATTTGCTACAGAAAGTTGAAAACTTTCTTGTGCGGGAATTATACATTGATAAGTCTTATAAAATGATTGCTGCGGTGAGTGGTGGCGTTGATTCTGTGGTATTGCTTGATATTCTTTATAATCTTTCCCAAAAAATTGGGTTTCAATTAAGTGTGGCACATTTCAATCATAAAATCCGCCCAAAGACCTCTGATTTAGATGAAGAATTTGTAATAAGATTATCAAAATATTATAACTTAGAAATAAATACTGCAAGCGGAAAAGTCAAAGATTATGCCAAGAGAAATTCCATCAGTGTGGAAACTGCTGCTCGTGTGTTAAGATATAATTTTTTCGAGAAAGTTTCCCGCACAATAAATGCTGATATACTTGCAACAGCACATACTCAAGATGATAATGTCGAAACATTTTTTATGAATATCTTTCGAGGAAGTGGGCTTACAGGCTTATCGGGCATACCGAAGGTGCGTCAATTAATCAAAAACGTAAGGATTATCAGGCCCCTAATTGATGTTCCAAAAAATGAATTAATTGAATATGCAGAAGTAAGGAATTTGCAATGGAGAGAAGATGAATCTAATGCATGGCTAGATTATACAAGGAATAAAATACGCCATAAATTAATACCATTTCTTGAAAATGAATTCAGTCCATCAATTACAGGAAATGTGCAAAGGATAACAAAATTCTTGCAAGGTGCTGATGAATTTATTCAAGAGCGTATTGAGGAAATCTCAGAAATCCTTATTAAAAAGGATACACCTGATAACTATTCAATAAATATAAATATACTTAATTCAAATAATAAATTTATCCAGGGAGAGATAATATCGCGATTTTTAAAGACAAATCTTGATATACCGCAAGTGAATTATTCACAAATTGATGGAATATTGAATTTAAAAGATAAAGAAACGGGAAGCATTTTTGCAATTGATAAATTTTGGATTTGCATTAAAGATAGAAAGGATTTATTATTTAAAAAGAATTTATTGCCCTTAAAAATAAATTTACAAATAGAAAAAATTGGAGAATATACTTTTGGAAATAAGAAATTAACGTTAAAGGAAGTGCCAAAGAATGAAGTTTTATTGAATAATGATAAAGGTATAGAATATTTTGATTTTGATAAATTTCCAATAGTTGTTAATTTACGCAATTGGCAAGAAGGCGATGTTATTAAGCCCTTGGGTGCGACAGGAAGAATGAAGGTAAGCGATTATTTAATAAATAATAAAATCAATACGTATGACAAGAATTTTATTTATGTTCTTGCGAAAGATAACGAAGTAATCTGGATTTTGAATCATCAAATAAACGATAAATATAAAATAACAAAAGAAACAAAAAGATTTTTACAAGGGAAAATTGTAGATTTATGAATGAGAATGACAGGATACAAATTGCAGATTATTACTTTGAAAAATATATAGATAGAGAAGTAATTCGGAATCGTGTAAAGGAATTAGGAAAAGCAATATCGAAAGATTATGCAGGAAAAGAGCCAACAATACTTATAACTTTAAAAGGGGCAATGGTATTTGCTGCAGATTTAATACGGGAAATAACATTAACCGTTAGAATTGAAACAGTAATAGCAAAGAGTTATGGAATGAAAATAGAAACAAGCGGGGAAGTCAATATTATTAAAAATGATATTGATATAAAGGATAAAGATGTGATAATAGTTGAAGATATAATCGACACAGGCATCACTATGACAAAATTATTAAAAAATCTTAAGCAAGATGAACCAAAGTCAATATCTGTATGCTCTTTATTGTTCAAACCCGATAAAATAAGTGAGAATGTCGATATTAAGTATCTTGGATTTTCGATAGATCCTTTATTTGTTGTGGGATATGGGATAGATTATGCAGAGCAAGGTCGTAATTTGAAAGATATATATATAAAAGTTAATTAATTACAATAATATAGGACTTATCTCAAATAATTATTAATAAAAAAAAACGTCTAAATTGGAAAAGGAGTAATAAATGGGTAAAACCCAGAAAGATAAAGATAATTTCAACAAAAATCAATTCAATGATTTTCGTAAAATAAATTCTGATGGAAATCAACCAAATTATATAAGGAATATAATTGTTTGGGTAATATTTGGTGCATTTTTATTTTTCCTTTATATTTATTTTGACCAAAGTCAATATAAAACAACTACAATAACATACACGGAATATGAAAACATATTAGACCAAGGATTAATACAAAGCGCCCGTGTAATCAAAGATGAGTCAAATAATTTCGAATTTTATGGAAAATTAAAAACGCCAATCACAATATCAATTAATGGCAAACCAAAGGAAATTACTGAATTCACAGTAAAGCTTGGATTTGTGGATGCTCAAACGGAAAAATTATGGAAAGAGAAAGGTATAGTTTGGACATACGAAGTTGCTAAAAATAACTTTTGGGGTCCAATATTGACAATATTGCCTTTTATATTAATAATATTTCTTTGGTTTTATTTTATGAGAGGGTTCCAAGGTGGACAAAATAATAGCACAAAGAATATTTTCAATTTTGGTAAGGCAAGAATAAAGCAGACAAATAAGAACGAGAT
>JAGOIG010000162.1 GCA_017995735.1 Candidatus Kapaibacterium sp.
ATTTAATACATATACCTTCAATATATTCGCAAGATAAAATTGAAATTTTGCTATCGGGCAAAACATTAATAGTAAATGATTACAATGTGGTTGCGAATTGCTGCTCGAAGTTTAAAGATGATGTTCAAAAAGATGGCAATAGGATTATTATAATTCAAACTGATACAAGCACAACTAAATGCTACTGCAATTGCAATTTTGATTTAACACATTCAATTACAAATTTACTAAATGGAAAATATAAGATAGAAATATATCGAGCTGAATTTAAAAAGTATGGTTACAGTGAAGATAAAACATATCTTGTATGGTCAGGTGAATATGAAATTACAAATGGTGGCTCACAAAAAGTGCAATTTACAACGGAGTTTACGCAATCGGATTGCAAAAAAGAAACACGAATTAGTACAAAATCAAACAATCAACCTATAAAAGTAGAAGTTTACCCTAATCCTGCAAAATCCGAAATTACAATCAAATTCTCGGCACTTGATGAAAGCGATATTCATATTTCTATCTATAATTTCTTAGGGAAAGAAGTTTATTCCTACGAAAAAAAGAATTTGGATGAAGGTATTCAAACGGTCAATTTAACATTGGAATCATTACCCGCAGGAATGTATATTGGAAAGCTTTTTCTATCAAATGGAAGAACAGAGACCTTTAAAATTGTATGGTCCAAATAAGTCCTTGCTATCATTATAATAATGGATTATTTTGAATATTTCAATACTTTACATTATAAAAGCGATGCAGATATATATAACTTATTAAAAAGTTGTTTAATCAGAGATCATTTTGGGTATTATGTTAATGAGAAATATATTCAAGCATTATATGACCGAGCAATGGACCGTAATCCAAAAATATTTTACGATGCACTGCAAGATGCACTTATTACTATTCATAATTGGAGCTTCAAAATGAGCGAAGCAAAAGTAATTGAAATAAAACGGCTCGATTATTTAAGCGATTACGAAATTCGAGAGCTAGTTGCTACAATTGGTGCTGCCAAAAAGAATCCACCGCTTGACTTGTCAAATCCTCAGCGATCTGCCATTACCGAAATTTTTGGCATTGCACCTGAAAATATGTTGTTTTGTCGAGTGGGGGGTGATTCAATGGTAAATGCGAATATTTATGACGGCTCCACATTGGTTATTGATACTGCAAAAATTGCAAGAAATAATGACATTGTTGTGATTTCACTTAATAATGAATTATTTGTAAAACGGATACAATTTAATAATGGTAATATTTCATTAATTTCCGAAAATGATGGTTACGACCCTTACAAAATTCGTCCCGACGACCATTACAAAATCGTGGGAGTTGTCAAACAAATTATTCAAAATCTCTGATATTAATTGCTATTTTAACAATTAGCCTTAATATAAATATCCTCTCCTATCCTTTCAATTGATTTTATATGCATTTTTGTTGTATTTTCCATTTTTTCAATATGCAAATCGCTAAATGCTTGCAAACCATTGCCTAATATTTTTGGTGCAACAAAGATTTGAAATTCATCAACAAGTTTATTATGGACAAAATTGGAAAACAATTGAGCACCCCCCTCAACCATTATCGAAGTTATGGATAATTCAGAACCTAATTTCCTTATAAGATGCACCAAATCAATTTTATTTCTATAATTTAATCTAACGGGAATAAGTTGGACATTTTGTTCTATAAGTAATCCAGCTTTAACGGAAGATATAGCATTTTCATCGCAGACAATGTATGATTTGTTTCTATATTCATCAGTAAAAAGATTTAAATCAAGGGGAAGAGATAGATGCGAATCTAATACAATCCTTTTTGGAGTTGGTAAATCATTTTCTCGCACAGTTAGATGGGGATTATCCATTATTGCAGTATTTTTACCAATCAAAATTGCATCAACCTCGGAACGCAGATATTGTACTTTGCTTCGCGATTCAGGGGAAGTTATCCATTGGCTGACACCATTTTTCAATGCAATATTTCCATCAATGGATTGCGCAATTTTAAGAATAATGTATGGTTCTTTAGTTTTAATCCATTTTGCAAAGCCTTTATTTATCTCTTTTGCCTCCTCTTCGAGAATTCCTACTTTTACTTCAATGCTCGATGCTTTAAGTTTTTCAATACTTTTGCCCGATACCATTGGATTTGGGTCAATCATTCCAATCACTACGCGCTTAAAATTATGTTTTATTATCTCATCTACGCAAGGTGGCGTTTTCCCATAATGGAAACAAGGTTCAAGATTTACAACAAGTGTGCAATCAGAGAAATCAGTTCGATTTGCGTTGTTTATAGCATCAATTTCTGCATGATGAGCTCCAAATTTTTTATGCCATCCCTCAGAAATAAAATTTCCATCTTTATCAAGTATAACTGCACCCACTCGTGGATTTGGGCTGACATAACCTGTGCCCCGTTTTGCTAAGTCCAATGCTCTCTGCATTGCTTCGCTTTCGGTCATTAATCGCTCCAAAAATCTATCATCGAGACATAATTGATTGGTACAGCTGGAATTATCAATTTCGCCTTGCATTCGCCTTTAAATTTCATTTTCTCACTTGCGAAATTTACACTTTGTTGATAAATATAATAATTGCCAATTTCCTCAGGAAGCACATTTGAAATCATTTGCAGAAAGTTTTTGCCTTCGCTAGAATTATAGATAATTTTTTCATTTTGAATTTCCAACCTTAATTTCTCGCTTGTTGGCAAATACGAACCCTGAACAGTGTTTAATCGTATCGCCAAAAGCTGGAAGTTATACACACCGTCACTAATCTTTATTGTTGGTAATAAATATAGCGCTTGTATCTCGGGAAAAATATCAGTGTAATTTATATCATCAATTGATTTTTCGATTGTGTATTTTCCATAATTTGAACTTAAGACTATATTAATTTTGCTTTGTTTCCAATCATTTGGAAGTTCATCTTTTTTAAATTTTTGTATATATGCATAAGTCAAATTAATTTGCTGTTCTGCCCCCTTATAGCTGGAATTAATAATCTCTTGCGGATACGTTGCAGAATCTTCACTTTGTCCTCTGAAATATACTTTTAAATATTCCATCTTAGGAACACTCCTGCTTAATTCTAAAGGTAGTTTTGAATTAATCAGAAAATAAAAATAAACAGAATCTTGATTTTCTATATAAAACGCCATCAAATTTTTCATAATAAATTCCTTAGCATTTTTTTTGGAATTAAAACTTGAACAGGCTAGATTGCTAAATAATACTATTAAAATTAATAATTTCGTTATCTTTTTCATCTTTATAATAACTTATTATTGCAAATTAAATAATTTTCTCATTATTTTAATTTTTTTATTAAAATAATTATTAAATTTGAAAATATTCTCGGGGGGAAAATGAAATATCGCAAAATTATATATGCTTTATTTATCGTTATTTCTATGTCAAATATAAATATAGCAAATGCAGGTAGTGCAGGTAGCAACTATTCAATTGAGACAATGAATATTGTAAATATGCCGACCGCAGGTAGTATACC